>NZ_QXMN01000008.1:0-153723 GCF_003581445.1 Acidovorax cavernicola
ACAGCGGGGGCGCCGAAGTGACCGAGGCGATCGCACTGACGGTGACAGACCGCGACGGCGATGTGGCCAACGGCACGCTGACGGTGCTGATCATCAACGACACGCCGACGGCGAATGCCGACAGCAACGCCATCACCGAGGACGGCACGCCGAACACGGTGTCGGGCAGCGTGAAGACGAACGACCGCGACGGCGCGGACAACGGCAACAGCGTGCCGGTGACGGGCGTGAGCTTCGGCGGTGCCGCAGGCACGGTGGGTTCGTCGATCACCACGACCTACGGCAGCATCGTGCTGAACGCCGATGGAACGTACACCTACACGCTGAACAACGCCGACCCACGCGTGCAGGCGCTGACGGTGGGTGAGACGCTGACAGAGGTGGTGACCTACACCATCACTGACGCGGACGGCGACACCTCGACCTCGACGCTGACGATCACCATCAACGGCGCGAACGACACACCGGGCGTGACTGTGAACGACGGCAATGGCGCGGCGACCGGGCAAGTGACCGTGTACGAAGCCGGCCTGACTAGCGCAGGCGATACAAGCGAGACGGTGGCAGGCACTTTCGCGATCACCTCGCCGGACGGTGTGGCGAGCATCAACGTGGGTGGCACGACGATCACGCTGGCGCAGTTGCAGGGCCTGAGCCCGGGTTCGCCGCTGGTCATCAACACACCGAGCGGCCAACTGACACTGACAGGCTTCACGGGGACGACGCTACCGAATGGCGTAGTGACTGCAGGCACGGTGAGCTACAGCTTCACCTTGGGCGCAGCGCAAAACCATAGCGCAGGCGAGGTGACCGAGGCGATCGCGCTGACGGTGACGGACCGCGACGGCGATGTGGCCAACGGCACGCTGACGGTGCTGATCATCAACGACACGCCGACGGCGAATGCCGACAGCAACGCCATCACCGAAGACGGGACGCCGAACACGGTGTCTGGCAGCGTGAAGACGAACGACCGAGACGGCGCGGACAACGGCAACAACGTGCCGGTGACGGGCGTGAGCTTCGGCGGTGCGGCAGGTACGGTGGGTTCGTCGATCACGACGACCTACGGCAGCATCGTTCTGAACGCGGATGGCACCTACACCTACACGCTGAACAACGCCGATCCGCGCGTGCAGGCGCTGATCGTGGGCGACACGCTGACCGAGCAGGTGACCTACACGATCACCGATGCGGACGGCGACACCTCGACCTCGACGCTGACGATCACCATCCACGGCGCCAACGACGTGCCGGGTGTCGTGAGCAACGACAACAACGGATCGTCCGCAGGCCAGATCACTGTGTTTGAAGCGGGGTTGACCAGCATCAGCGACACGAGTGAAACGGCCCCCGGCACTTTCACCGTCACGTCGCCCGATGGCATCGGGAGCGTCAGCGTCGGTGGCACGGTGGTGACGCTGGCGCAGCTGCAGGGCCTGAGCCCGGGCGCGCCGATCGTGATCACCACGCCGTACGGCCAGATCAGCCTGACGGGCTTCACGGGTACGGTGCTGCCCAACGGCTTGGTGGTTGCCGGCACGGTCAGCTACAACTACACGCTGGCCGTGACGCAGAACCACAGCCTGGGCGCGGTGACCGAGGACATCGCCCTGCGCGTGACCGATCGCGACGGCGACGTGGCCGACGGCACGCTGCGCGTCCTGATCATTAACGACACGCCGACGGCCACCGACGACAGTGCCGCCATCACCGAGGACGCGACTCCGAACACTGTGTCGGGCAGCGTGAAGGCGAACGACCGCGACGGCGCGGACAACGGCAACGGCGTGCCGGTGACGGGCGTGAGCTTCGGTGGTGCGCCGGGCACCGTGGGCGCGTCGATCACCACGACCTACGGCAGCATCGTGCTGAACGCGGACGGCACCTACACCTACACGCTGAACAACGCCGATGCGCGGGTGCAAGCGCTGATCGTGGGCGACACGCTGACCGAGCAGGTGACCTACACCATCACCGACGCGGACGGCGACACCTCGACGGCGACGTTGACCATCACGATCCACGGTGCCAATGACGGCCCCTCGCTCGTCGTGGACGACAACAACGGCGCGGGCACCACCGGCCAGGCCACGGTCAGCGAGCGCGGACTGAACGACGCATCCAATGCAAGCGAGATCGTGTCGGGCAGCTTCGTCATCGCCGCGCCCGACGGCATCGGCAGCATCACGGTGCATGGCACGGTGGTGACGCTGGCCCAGCTCACGACCCTGGGGACGCAGCCGATCACCGTCGTCACCGACAAGGGCTCGATCGTGCTCACCGGCTTCGACGTCGCGACGGGCACCGTGCGCTACACCTACACGCTCGGCACCGCGCAGACCCACGGCACCGGCGAGGTGACCGACGACATCGCGCTGGTCGTGACCGACCGCGACGGCGACGCCGCGCAGGGCACGCTGCGTGTGTTGATCCTCGACGATGTGCCCACGGCGCGAGACGACACCACCAGCATCGGCACCGAGCGCCCGAATGCCTCGGTGAGCGGCAACGTCTTCGGCGGCGCGGGCATGGGCGCGGGCGACGTGGCGGACCGCCTGGGCGCCGACGGCACGGCCACGCCGGTGACCGGTGTCTCCTTCGAAGGGCAGGCCGGCATCATCGGCAGCGCGCTCGCCGGCCGCTACGGCAATCTGCGCCTGAACGCCGACGGCAGCTACAGCTACTCGGTGAATGCGAGCAATGTGCGCGTCGCCTCGCTGGGCGAAGGGCAGACGCTGACCGAGGTGTTCGATTACGTCATCACCGACGCCGACGGCAGCACCAGCACGGCGAAGCTGACCATCACCATCCGCGGCACCTCACAGCATCGGCCGCTGGCCGGCGACCAGGTGTTCCCGGCCGGTTTCGGCGACACCAGCCGCCGCATCGACCAGTCGGTGACGCCCGCACTGTACGTGCAGGTGGCGGTGCAGGAGTCGCAGCGCCTGAGCCAGACGCTGTCGGGCGCCATCGCCGCGCGCGCGCTGGGCGGCGACCGCATCTTCGGCGAGGACCGGCCCACCGACCTGTGGGGTGAACCGCAGGGTGTGGACTACGCCGATCACGTGAGCCGAGATGGCGTGGCGTTCTCGCTGCGCATGGTGCGCGACGTGGAGCAGACGCTCGCGCTGCGCGGTGTCACGGCGGGCAAGCTGGTCGACGGCGCGAGCCCGCTCTTCGGCGACTTCGACAGCTTCTCGGTACCGCAGGAGCCGTCGCCGCAGGCCCGCGAGGCACCACCGCAGCCGCGCGACGGCGCGCGCATCGTGGTGCCGCGCGCCGAGGCGCCGCATTCGTCCACCGGAGCCGCACAGGCCGGTTCGGCCGCTGCCGCGGCCGAACCGGCGCGCTCGTTCTCCAGCCGCGTGGCTGCGGCAGCCGCGGAGCGCGGGACCGTGCGCGACGCAATGAAGCATTCGCAGCGTGCCACACCCACCGTGCGCGTTCCCTCCAGTTGATCGACGCCAGAAGCCTTCCGGAACCTCCCGAAACCCTTCCATTCATCGAGCACCATGACCGACATCCAACAACCGATCGCATCGACGCTCCGCACCCCCCTGTCATGGACCGCCGCCGCGGCTGCGCTCATGCTCGCGGGTTGCAGCATGACCCCGGTCCAGCTCACGCGTGAAGACATCGTCGTGCGCGTGCGCAACGACCAGAAGCAGCTCTACAAGGACCAGGCGGCGGTCGCCACGCCCATGACTTATTCCGAGGTGCTGGCGCGCGCGCTGAAGTACAACGCCGACTACCGCCTCAAGCTGATGGAGTCGGCCCTGGCGCGCGGCCTGCTCGATGTGTCGGCGGCCGACATGCTGCCCAAGCTGGTGGCCGACGCCGGCTACAACGACCGCAGCAACGATTCGGGCGGCACCAGCATCGGCATCGAGGACCGCGTGGTGAGCCTGCGGCCCTCGACCTCGGAGCAGCGCTCGCACTACTACGGCCGCGCCACGCTGTCGTGGAACGCGCTGGACTTCGGCATCAGCTACTTCCGCGCCAAGCAGGCGGCCGACGAGGTCAACATCTCGGAAGAGCGCCGCCGCAAGATCCTGCAGAACATCGCGCAAGACGTGCGCAGCGCCTACTGGCGTGCGATCGGCGCGCAGCAGCTGATCGGCGACGCCGACCGCCTGGCCGTTCGCATCGAGGACGCGCTGAAGAAGTCGCGCGAAGCCGAGCGCGCCGGCGTGTTGCCGCCCGCGCAGGGGCTGGCCTACCAGCGCGCGCTGCTCGACGCGATGTCGCTGGTCAACGCCAAGCGCCAGGAGATGCAGTTCGCCAAGCGCGAACTGGCGGCGCTCATGAGCCTGCCGCCGGGTGTCGATTTCACGCTGGTCGAAGGGCCGCAGGACGGCCGCGCACCGGTCACGCTGGACATCGACAAGCTGGAGATCGCCGCGCTGGAGAACCGCGCCGAGCTGCGCGAGGAAGACTACAAGGCGCGCATCGGCATCGCCGAAACCAAGAAGCAGATCGCCTCGCTGTTCCCAAGCCTGAACCTGTACGCCGGGGCGCGCTACGACTCCAACTCCTTCCTCTACAACAACAACTGGAGCGACGCGGGCGTGAGCCTGTCGATGGACCTGTTCCGGCTGGCCGCGATCCCGGCGATCAACCGCACCAACGACGCACGCAAGAAGACCGACGAGGCCCGGCGCCTGGCGTTGACCATGGCGGTGATCACGCAGGTGCGCGTGTCGGCCGAGCGCTACAAGCTGGCGGTGGTCGACCAGGAACTGGCGGCCGAATCGAGCCGCGTCGACCAGCGCCTGTCCAGCGTGGCCAGGGCCGGCGCCAGCAACCAGATGGAGAGCGAACTCGAGGCGCTGCGCGTCGATTCGCGCGCGCTGGTGTCGCGCTTCCAGCTCGCCACGGCCTATGCCGCCACGCAGACTTCGTACGGCCGGGTGCTCAACTCGGTCGGCGTCGACCTGCTGCCGGCCACCGTCGCCAGCACCGACATCAAGACCGTCGCGCAGGCCATCGAGCAGAGCATGGCCGAAGGCGAGAAGTCGGTGTTCCTCGAGGCGGCCCTGATCCAGACGAAGAACCGGCCGGTGAGCGTGCGCGTGCGCGACCTGCCGCCGGGCGTGAGCGAAGCGGCGGTGCGCGCGGCGGTGGAGCGCATCGTCACGCGCAACGAGCTGGTGTCGTCGGCTTCGGGCGACGCGCTGGTGCTCACGCTGGCCTTCCAGCGCAACGTGCCGCAGGTGCGCGGCACCACGCGCGCGCAGTGGCGGCTCACGCTGGCCGAGCCGGGCGGGCGGCAGCTGCTGACGCAGAACTACACCAGCTACGTGCCGGCCGTGACGACGGAAAGCGCCATGAGCGCCTTCGCCGAGGCGGCGACGCTGTCGGTGATCTCGGATGTGCGCCGCCTGGCGCGCACGGGGGCCACGGTGACGCAGAAGTGAACGTGAACGAGCACCTGATGAAGCCATCGCGCCACACCGTTCTTCGCGCCATCGTTCTCCTGTCTTGCGCCCTGGGCGGTGCGATGCAGGCGGGCGCACAGCCTGCGCCTGCCGCGGCCCCGCCGCGCAGTGCGCCGGGCAACGCCGCGCCAGTGCGTTTTCTCGTCGTGGCCGCGCAGGAAAGCGTGCTCTCGGCGTCGGCGCCGGGTCGCTTCGCGAAGGTGCCGGTCAGCCTCGGCGACACGGTGCGCGCCGGCCAGGTGCTGGCGTCCTACGAGTGCGACGAGATCCAGGCGCGGCGCGCGGCCGCGCGCGCCGAGCATGAAGCGGCCAAGGTGCAGTACGTGGGCAAGCTGAAGCTGCAGGGCCTGCAGTCGGCGGCCGAGATCGAGGTCGAGCTGGCCGCGGCCAACGTGAACAAGGCGCAGAGCCAAGTCCGCATCTTCGATGCGCAGATCGCGCAGTGCAATTTCGTGGCGCCGTTCGCCGGCAAGGTGGCGCGCGTGCATGTGAAGGTGGGGCAGGGCGTGAACCCCGGCGCACCGGTGGTCGAGCTGGTCGGCAACGGGCCGCTCAAAGCACGCATGAACGTGCCCTCGCAATGGTTGGCCTGGCTGAAGACCGGCCAGCGACTGGAAGGTGCGGTCGACGAGACCGGCGGTGTCGTGGCGCTGAAGGTCACGCGTGTGTCGGGCCGCGTGGATGCCGTGAGCCAGACCATCGAGATCGAGGCCGAACTCGTGGGCGACGGGGTTGGCCAGGTGCTGCCGGGCATGAGCGGCCAGGTGCGCGCGCCGGCCAGCAAGGGATGAGCAGCACCGCACGCGGGGCCTCTTCTTCGTGACCGATCTCGCGTTCCACGCCCTGGCCGCGAAGGTGCGCGCGGCGCAGCGGCCGGCCGACCTGGCCTTTCTGATCTGCAACGAGACCCACGCGATCGCACCGTATCGGCAGGCCGCGCTGGTCGGCTTCTTCGGCGCACGTCGCACGCGGCTGGTGGCGCATTCGGGGCTGGCGGACGTGGAGTCCGACTCGCCCTATGCGCTGTGGCTGGCGGCGGTGGCCGACCACCTGAAGCCGCGGCTGGACGAACTGCCGGCGGTTGCGCGCGTGCTGGCGCTGTCGCCCGGCATGCTGCCGCCCGCGCTCGCCGCGTCGTGGGCCGACTGGCTGCCTGACCAGGTGTGGGTGCTGCCCATGGCCGATCCCGAGGGCCGCTCGCGCGCCGCACTGTTCCTGGCGCGCGAGGCGCCGTGGCCCACCGAGTTCGACGCCAAGGCGCCCGAGTTCCTGCTGCTGCAGGCCGCTGCGATGTACGGCCACGCCTGGTGGGCGCTAACCGGGCGGCGCCGGTCGCTGGGCACCATGCTGCGCGAGCTGTGGGCGCGCAAGCCGCTGCGCTGGGCGCTGGCGCTGCTGCCGCTCGCCCTGCTGGTGCCGGTGCGCGAGTACGCGCTGCTGCAGGCGGAAGTGATCTCCACCCGCAGCCAGGTGATCGCCTCGCCGCGCGACGGCGTGATCCGGCGCATGACCGTGCCGCCCAACACGCCGGTAGAAGCCGACCAGACCATCGCCGAACTCGACGACACCACGCTGGACAACCGTCTGGCCGTGGCGCGCGCGGCGCTCTCGACCGCCCGGCTGGAGTTGCACCAGGCCTCGCAACGGGCCATCGAGTCGCAGTCGGCCAAGGCCGAGCTGAGCCTGGCCGAGGGCAAGCTGCGCGAGCGCGAGGTGGAGGTGAATGCGCTGCAGCGCGAAGTGGCGCAGCTGCAGATCAAGGCACCGGCCAAGGGCGTGTTCGTCTACTCCGACCCCGACGACTGGGCCGGCCGTCCGGTGCAGACCGGCGAGCGCGTCGGGCTGTTGGCTGACCCGGCGGCGCTCGGCGTGCAGGCCTGGGCGCCGGTGAGCGAAGCGGTGAACCTCGCTCCGGGTGCGCCCATGACGCTGTTCCTGCGCGTGGCACCGCTGGACCCCGTGTCGGCGCAACTCGACTACGCCGGCTACCAGGCGATCGAGGCGCCCAACGGCGTGGCCAGCTACCAGCTGCGCGGGCACCTGAGCGAGCCGTCGAGCGTGGCGCGCATCGGCCTGCGCGGCACGGCGCGCGTGTCGGGCGAGTGGACCGTGCTCGGTTATCTGCTGTTCCGCCGGCCTTTCGCAGCGGCGCGGGAGTGGTGCGGATGCTGAGCGGTGCGACCGCGCTGGGCCGTGGTGCCCCTGCGGGCGGCGGCGCCACATCGCCACCGCCGTGGCCGGCATTGCGCGAGGAACTGCAGATCCATCCGACCGGCGCCAACCGCGATGGCTCGCCGGCCTGGCACGTGTGCGATCCGGTGCGCAACCTGTTCTTTCGCATCGGTTGGCTCGAGTTCGAGATCCTCCTGCGCTGGGACATGGCCGATGCCGCGCGCATCGCACAAGAGATCGCGCGCGACACCACGCTGGCGCCCGATGCCGACGACGTGGCGCGTTTCCAGGGCTTTCTCGAACAGCACCAACTGCTGCGCACGGTGCGCCGCAAGCCGCCGATGCCGGCCTGGCGCTGGCTGCTCAACAACTACCTGTTCGTGCGCATTCCGCTGGTGCGGCCGGCGCGCCTTCTCGAGAAGCTGCTGCCCTGGGTTGGCTGGCTCTACAGCCGCTGGTTCGTCGCATTGACCGTGCTGGCCGCCGGTGCCGGCGTGCTGCTGGCGGCGCGGCAGTGGGACACAGTCGCGGCCAACCTGCGCGGCGCCATCAGCTGGGAAGGCGTGCTGGGCTTTGCGGGTGCGCTCATCGTGTCGAAGCTGCTGCACGAGATGGGGCACGCGCTCATGTCCACGCGCCACGGCGTGCGGGTGGGGCACATGGGCGTCGCGCTGCTGGTCATGTGGCCGATGGCCTACACCGACACCGGCGAGAGCTGGAAGCTCGCCCGCTCGCGGCACCGATTGGCCATCGCGTCGGCCGGCATCTGCGCGGAGCTGGTGCTGGCCGCGTGGTCGACCCTGCTGTGGGCCTTCATGCCCGACGGTGACCTGCGCAACGCGCTGTTCTTCCTGGCGACCACGGCCTGGGTGTTGACCCTGGCGGTGAACGCCAGCCCCTTCATGCGCTTCGACGGCTACTACATGCTGACCGATGCGCTCGACTTTCCGGGCCTGCACGAGCGTGCCGGCCAGCAGGCCAAGCGCGCGCTGCGTCGCTGGCTGCTGGGCTTCAACGACCCGTCGCCCGAAACGCTGACGCCGGGTTTTCGCCGCTTCCTGATCGCGTTCGCATTTGCCACGTGGCTGTATCGGCTGGTGCTGTTCATCGGCATCGCGGTCATCGTGTATCACGCCTTCTTCAAGGCGCTGGGCGTGTTCCTTTTCATGGTCGAGATGGGCGTCTTCGTGGTGCGCCCGGTGATGGCCGAGTTGCGCGTGTGGCATGCGCGGCGTGACGAGATCCGGCCCGGGCGACGCATCGCGGCGGCGCTGCTGCTCGCGCTCGGCGCGGCGGTGTTGCTGGTGCCGTGGCACGGCGGCATCTCGGCCCCGGGCGTGATCCGGGCCGGTGTCGAGCAGCCCGTGTTCTCTCCGTACGCGGCGCGGATGGCGGCCATGGAAGCCAGTGACGGCGTGGCCGTGGCGGCGGGCCAGTCGCTGGTCACGCTCGAGGCACCCGGCCAGTCCGAAGAGCGCGAGAAGGCGCGTGTGATGTCCAGCGCCTACGCGCGCGCGGCGCGTGGCGCCATGGGCCTGGAAGAACGTCCGGCGGCGCAGCAGGTGCTGGCCGAGCAGCAGGCCAGCCGCTGGGACACCGAGCGGCGCGCGCGCGATGCCGAGCTGCTGCGTTTGCGGCTGGTGGCGGCGCATGGCGGCACGATGCGCGACGTCGATCCGCTGCTGCAGTCAGGCACCTGGGTCGCGCCGTCGCAGCTGATGGCAATGGTGGTCGACGGTCGGCGCTGGCGTGTGGAAGCGCTGGTGCCCGAGCACGACCGCCAGCGGCTGGCGGCAGGCAGCCGCGCGGTGATCATCGTGAAGGGCCGCACGCGCAAGCTCGAAGGGCAGGTGCGCGCCATCGACAACAGCCCGGTGCGCCGGCTGCCGCATCTCTTGCTGGCACAGGACCATGGCGGCCCGATCGCGCTCAATCCGACCGCGCAGAAGAAAGACCTGCGGCCAGCCGAAGCCTGGTTTCGTGTGACGGTGGAGGGCGAGGACGACACGCCGGTGGACGTGGTGCGCGAGGTTCGCGCGCATTTCGAAGGCACCCGCGAGAGCCTGGCGCGCCGCTGGATCAATGCGGCGACCTCGGTGCTGATCGAGCAATCCGGGTTTTGACTGAACAAGCGCGCCCGCTTGAACCGGCCGGCGCGTGCCGGCGGGCATTGGCCTGCGGTCTGCCTTACAGCCGGGTGCGCTCGGCGGGCGGCATGTCCTGGTCGGAACGCAGGACTGCCAACATGCTCATGAGCGTCACGCCCGCGGCAAGACCGACCAGGAAGGCAAGAACAACAAGGGAGGGGTCGGATGTCCACATGCGGTTCCAACGCCGATCCACCCTCCAAGGTTTACCAATGTTTACACTTATTTGCGGTGCTCGCGGGACAGAGGTAAACAGGCGTCAGCAAGAGGGTCGCGCGGCCCCTGCACACACCTGCCACACCGCGTGGCTATAGTTTTTCGACCATGCAACAACGGATCGAAGTCGTCTTTGTCTCCCGGCGCAATTCACTGCGCAGCGTGTTGGCCGAGGCCTGTCTGGCCCACCTGGATTCGAAGCGTTTCGCGGCGCGTTCGTGCGGCCAGCCGGGGCGGCTCGCGGCGGATGTGCATCCCGCGGCTGTCGAGGCATTGGGCGGCGCCGGCATCGCACTGCCCACGTCGCCGCCGCGCAGTTGGGACGTGTTCGCGCGCGTCGGGTCGCCCCGGGCGGATTTCGTCATCACGCTGGACCCGTCGCTCGAACCACTGCAACCGCGCTGGCCCGGCCAGCCTGATGCGGCCCTGTGGGCCTATCCCGACGTGGTGGCCGACAGCAGCGGCGCACAGGACGCGGTGCACGGCGCGGTCCAGTTGCTGTATTCGCTGAGGCGCCGGCTGGAACTGCTGGTCAACCTGCCGATGCCGGGTGCGGACCGCGTCGCGCTGCGCGCCGACATCCGTGACCTGGCGCACATGCGCTGACGGCCCTCATTCAGTGAGCGGGTGCTCTTGCGTGCTCAGGGATGGGCGAGCCGGAGCACGAAAGTCTTGGTGTGCGGATCGGTGAGAAACACGTGTGCGGCCTGCCAGGCCATCTGGTGCGCGTCGCGCCAGGCGGTGGCGTACTTGATGTCCAGGCGCGTCATGGGCGGCTCGTCGAGCTGCTCGAGCCGGCGCCAGAGCCGGTAGCAATGCGCGACCTGTCGAGAGGAACCGAGCAGTTCCTCGAGTTTGATGCGGTAGGTGAATGCCGCCACCATCACGTCACGCACCGTGACGTTCCTTCCCTCCACTTCGACGGTGTAGAGGTGCTCTTCTGTGTAGGTCTCGTCCTTCATGCGGCGGCTGCAGGGGAGGCGGGTCGGACGGCATCGACTGCCGTGGCAGGCCGATCAGGAGGATGCGCGGAAAGGGGGAGACGGATCACGGCCGCTCCATCCTAGACGGCACGGCATGTCGCTCCGAGTGCCTAAAGTCATGTTGTTGTTTACACATGGCGTTTACTTTTGTCGGTCTGCGTGAAATTGTTATTAAAAGAAATTAAATGCTAATACCTAGGAACTATTTCCTGGAGTGACGACGGCAGTAGCCCTAAGCTTCACTCCGTCATGAGCGCCCCACAGCAACATCTTTTCGTCGAACTGCCCGACGGTTGGTCCAGCAAGATCGATATCACGCAAACCGCCGGCGGCGGCTATGCCGGCGTTGCCGAACTCAGCCTGGGCGGGCACAAGCGCGGCGTTCTCGTCTTCATGCAGCAACCTTCGCAAGACGCAGCACTTGCGCGCGTGCGGCTGCGAGCCAGCCAGTTCGCCCGCGAGCGCCTTTCGCTGACCGGGTCTGCGGGCACGCGACCGAGCTGATCTTGTTCATTGCGCGGTTGAAGTTTGGCTATCTCCGCCATCGGGATTGCCAAACCCGCTGCGCCCGCAAGCGGTGCACCATCTAGCTTCACTGATCTCACTGATGGAGCGCGCAAGATGTTGTTGAAGAATTTCAGGAAATTTGTAGGCGCCGCCATATCGCTGGCCGGAGTCTTGGTGCTGGTGACGCAGCAGTTCTGAGCTGCCGGCGCGGTGTCAGGCCGCTTGCGCCACCCAGCCCCTGAAAGCCAGGCCGGCATAGAACAGGCGCACATTCGCAAAGCCGGCTTCTTTCAGCAGTTCCTCTTCCTGCGCCGGGCTCAGCAGCGACAGCGTCGCCCCGATCGCGGAAGCCGCCTTGCGTGCGTTGTCCGGATCGACACCTGAAGCCACCGCGAAAGCGACATATCGCGAGAGCCACAGGTCCCGCTCGCCATCCGCCTGGGGAAAGCTGAGATGCGCCATGACGAACGGCGCGCCGGGCTTCAGGCGGCGACGAATTTCCATCAACGTCGACTTTCGTTCATCGAGCGTCAGGAAGTGCATCGTCAACAGACAGGTCGCCGCGTCGAAGGGGCCTTCGGGTGACGTGTCGGTGTAGCCGTGGTGCAGCACGACCCGCCCACCGAGCGCGCCGAGGGTCGCCACGGCAAGGTCGAGCATGGGCTTCGACGGATCGACACCGACAAAGCGCCACAGGGGATGCGCCTGCGCGAGTGCCTTCAATTCCATCCCGCCGCCGGCGCCGATCACCAGGACGTTCGCGGCGTCCGGGGCCTGCTCGGCGACCAGCAATCGCGCCATCGTCTGCAGGTCGTGCAGACCTGGCACCAGGCGGGCGGTCTTGTCGGCGTAGTTATTGGTGGCGGACGCGTCGCCGAAGGCGGAGGTGGGTTGGGACATGCGGACAGTCTATGTGGGCGTCGCGCAGTTCGCAGGGGAAGGGTTGCTGGAGAATCCAGCCAGACGCGGGCCGTGCCCGCGCGATACAGCTACAAATCAATTGAAAGTCTCACGTGAGCCCGAAGGTCACCCACCATGCATGAAATCATCTGCCCACACTGTGGCAAGGCATTCAAGATCGACGAGGCCGGCTACGCGGACATCCTGAAGCAGGTTCGCGACGGCGATTTCGAGAAGCAGTTGCACGAGCGGCTCGAACTGGCCGAGCGGGACAAGCGCAACGCCGTCGAACTCGCTCAGGCAAAAGCCGCCGGCGAACTGCAGAAGGCTGCGGCAGCCAAGGACGGCGAGATTCAGGAACTCAAGGCGAAGCTCGAGGCCGGCGATGTCGCGCGGAAACTCGCGGTGAGCGAAGCTTTGAGCGCCGTGGAAAGGGAGCGCGATGCGCTCGCGAACGCGCTGGAAAAAGCGAAGCAGGACAAACAGGCGGCGGAAGAACTCGCAGAGGCGAGGCACGTGGGCGAACTGCAACGGGGTGCCGCTGCGAAGGATGCGGAGATCCAAGAGCTGAAGGCTAGGCTCGATGCGATCGAAGTGGCGAAAAAGCTCGCGATTGCCGAGGCGGTCAGCACTGTCGAGAAAGAGCGGGACCAGCTGAAGAGCGGTCTCGAACGCACGGAGCTCGAGAAGCAACTGGCCGAGAAGTCACTCAAGGACAAGTACGAGACGCAGATCAAGGACCGCGACGACGCGATCGAGCGCCTGCGGGACATGAAGGCGCGCCTCTCGACCAAGATGGTGGGCGAGACCCTGGAGCAGCACTGCGAGACCGAGTTCAATCGCATCCGGTCGATGGCGTTTCCGCGGGCCTATTTCGAGAAGGACAACGACGCGCGCACCGGCAGCAAGGGCGACTACATCTTTCGCGACACGGACGAGGCGGGCACCGAGATCGTCTCGATCATGTTCGAGATGAAGAACGAGAACGATCGCACCGCGACGAAGAACAAGAACGAGGATTTCCTGAAGGAACTCGACAAGGACCGCACCGAGAAGGGTTGCGAGTATGCGGTGCTGGTCTCGCTGCTCGAACCCGACAACGAGCTCTACAACGCCGGCATCGTCGATGTGTTCCATCGTTACCCGAAGATGTATGTCGTGCGGCCGCAGTTCTTCCTGCCCATCATCACGCTGCTGCGCAATGCGGCGATGAACTCGCTCAAGTACAAGTCGGAGCTGGCGCTGGTCAGGGCGCAGAACATCGACATCACGAAGTTCGAGACCGAGCTGGAGACCTTCAAGGCCGCTTTCGGCAGGAACTACGACCTGGCCCACGGGCATTTCCAGAAGGCGATCGCGGAGATCGACAAGTCGATCGACCACCTGCAGAAGACGAAGGATGCCCTGATGGGAACCGACCGGAACCTGCGGCTGGCGAACGACAAGGCGCAGGACGTGACGATCAAGAAGCTCACGCGCGGCAACCCGACGATGGCGGCCAAGTTTGCCGAACTCAAGAAGCCGGGGCTGTTCGACGCGGAATAGGTCCGGTGCCCGGTTTCGGGCTGTCTCTACGTCCGTCGCGTACCTGCCAGGCCGGCCTTCGCATCCAGCAGATGACTGAGCGGCAGCGCGGTCTCTGATTTGATCTCGCGCAGCACGATGCTCGAACGCACGTGTGTCACGCCGGGCAGGCTGAAGAGCACTTCGTGCAGGAAGCGCTCGTAGTGCTTCATGTCCGGCACGGTCACGTTGAGGATGTAGTCCGCGGGCCCGGTGGCCGACACGCAGCGAATGATCTGCGGACTCGCGGCCACGGCTTCTTCGAAGCGTTGCACCATCGCCTCGCTGTGCCGGTCGAGGTTCACCTCGGCCACGGCCGACACGTGCAGGCCCACCTGCTCGGGGTCGACGAGTGCGGTGTAGCCGCGGATGACGCCGGCGGCCTCCATGTCCTTGATGCGCTTCCAGCAGGGCGTGGGCGACAGGCCGACGGCCTCGGAAATCTGCTGCACGGTCTGCCGGCCGTCATGCTGCAGTGCAGAAAGAATCTTGAGGCAATGCTCGTCAAGAGAAATAGAACCGGCGTTCATCGTGGTTTTCGAGAGGATTCTTCTTCAAACAAGGGTCTGCGCCAGTGTATTGAAGAAACACTTACTTGGGGGGCGGCAGAACAATTCCGGGCATGAACGCCCCACGCCAAGCGGCCGCACTCAGACGGCCCGACTACCAGCTTTCCGACAACCTCTGGGCCGACACCGGCTCGGTCTTCATCACCGGCACGCAGGCGCTGATCCGCATCCTGGCGATGCAGGGCCAGCGCGATGCGGCACGCGGTTTGCACACGCAGGGCTTCATCAGCGGCTACCGCGGCTCGCCGCTCGGCATGGTCGACCAGGCCATCTGGAAGGCCGGCGAACGTTTCAAGAAGACCGGCATCCGCTTCGTGCCCGCCGTGAACGAGGAGCTTGCCGCCACGCAAGTGCTGGGCACGCAGCGCGTGGAGTCCGACCCCGAGCGCACCGTCGATGGCGTGTATGCCATGTGGTACGGCAAGGGCCCCGGCGTGGACCGCGCGGGCGATGCGCTCAAGCACGGCAACGCGTATGGCTCGTCGCCGCGCGGCGGCGTGCTGGTGGTGGCGGGCGACGATCACGGCTGCGTGTCGTCGTCGATGCCGCACCAGAGCGACCACGCCTTCATGGCTTGGCGCATGCCCGTGATGCAGCCCGCCAGCGTGGCCGAGTACCTGGAGTTCGGCCTGTACGGCTACGAGCTGTCGCGCTATTCGGGCGCGTGGGTCGGCATGGCGGCGCTGTCCGAAATCGTCGAGAGCGCGGGCACCGTGGACCTCGATGCGGTGAACGCGCGCGTGGCCGCCTGGGAAGACGCCGAGACCGTGCGCGCCGCCACCGGCCACGCCGCACCGCCCGACGGCCTGCACTACCGTTGGCCCGACCTGCCGTCGCTGCGCATCGAGTCGCGGCTGGAAGACAAGCTCACCGCCGTGGCCGCGTTCACGCAGCGCAACAGCATCGACCGCCACGTCATCGTGAGCCCGCACGCCAAGGTGGGCATCGTCACCTGCGGCAAGGCGCACCACGACCTGATGGAAGTGCTGCGCCGCCTGGAGCTTTCGCCTGAACAGCTCGCGCGCGCCGGTGTGCGGCTGTACAAAATCGGCCTGAGTTTTCCGGTGGAGCAGACACGCATCAAGGAATTCGCGCGCGGGCTCGACGAGATCCTCATCGTGGAAGAGAAGGGCGCGGTGGTCGAGACGCAGCTGCGCGACATCTTCTACAACGCGCCGCCCGATGCGCGCCCCGTGCTCGTGGGCAAGCACGACCGCGCCGGCCAGCCGCTGGTGTCGGCACTCGGCGAACTGCGGCCTTCGCGCCTCATCGAACTGGTCGCGCACTGGCTGGCCGTGCACTTCCCCGAGAACCACGATCTGGGCGATCACCTGCAGCATGTGCGCGACTTCACGCCGCCCGAGCTGCTGGGCAACGCGAGCGATGCCGTGAAGCGCCTGCCGTACTTCTGCGCCGGTTGCCCGCACAACACCAGCACCAAGGTGCCCGAGGGATCGACCGCTCGTGCGGGCATCGGCTGCCACTTCATGGCCAACTGGATGGACCGCAGCACGGCGGGCCTGATTCAGATGGGCGGGGAGGGCGTCGACTGGATCTCGCACGCCATGTTCACCAAGACGCCGCACGTGTTCCAGAACCTGGGCGACGGCACTTACTACCACTCGGGCTACCTCGCGATCCGCCAGGCGGTGGCGGCCAAGGCCACGCTCACCTACAAGATCCTGTTCAACGACGCGGTCGCGATGACCGGCGGCCAGCCGGTCGACGGCGTCATCAGCGTGGACGCGATCGCGCGGCAGGTGGAGTCGGAAGGCGTGACGAAGGTGGTGGTCGTGAGCGACGCCATCCACCAGTACGACGCCATCAAGAACCGCTTCCCGGCGGGCACCGAGTTCCACGACCGCGCCGCGCTCGACGAGGTGCAGCGCCGCCTGCGCGAGATGCCCGGCGTGACCGTGCTCATCTACGAGCAGACCTGCGCCGCCGAGAAGCGCCGCCGTCGCAAGAAGGGCGAGCTGGCCGATCCGCCCAAGCGCCTCTTCATCAACGAGGCCGTGTGCGAAGGCTGCGGCGACTGCACCGTGCAGAGCAACTGCGTGGCCGTGCTGCCGCACGAAACGCCGATGGGCCGCAAGCGCAAGATCGACCAGACCAGCTGCAACAAGGACTACTCCTGCGCCAAGGGCTTCTGCCCCAGCTTCGTGGGCGTCACCGGCGGCAAGCTGCGCCGCAAGAGCGGTGCGCTGGCGGCCGGGCGCGACGCCTTCCTGCACCGCGTGGCGGCGCTGTCGCATCCCGCGCCGCATGCATGGACTGGCCCCTACGACCTGCTGGTGACCGGCGTGGGCGGCACCGGCGTGGTGACGGTGGGCGCGGTCATTGCGATGGCAGCGCACCTGGAAGGCAAGTCGGCCAGCGTGCTCGATTTCATGGGCTTCGCGCAGAAGGGCGGCTCGGTGCTGAGCTTCGTGCGGCTGGCCGACACGCCCGAGCGCCTGAACCAGGTGCGCATCGACACGCAGCAGGCCGATGCCATCCTGGCGTGCGACGTGGTGGTGGGCGCTTCGGCCGACGCACTGCAGACCGTGCGGCACGGGCGCACGCGCGTGCTGGCGAACATTCACGAGATTCCGGTGGCCGAGTCGCTGCGCAACCCCGATGCCGACCTGCATGTGGACCTGCTGCTGGAGAAGATGCGTTTTGTCGCGGGTGAAGAACAGGTCGAGACCTTCGATGCGCAGAGCCTGGCGGAAGAGTTCCTGGGCGACACGCTGGCCGCGAACATCGTCGCGACCGGCTATGCGTGGCAGCGCGGCCTGGTGCCGCTGAGCCTGGAGGCGCTCATGCATGCGATCGAGCTCAACGGCGTGGCCGTGGCGGCCAACCAATCGGCGTTCTCGCTGGGGCGGTTGGCGGCTGGCAACCCGGAGGCGCTCGACCAGTTGCGCGCGGCACCGGTCGAGGCCGCGATGCACCAGTCCGACGATCGCCCGCTGGAAGCGCTGCTAGCCGATGCGCATCGCCACCTCACCGGCTATCAGAACGCCGCATGGGCGCAGCGCTTCGACAAGCGCATCCGCGCGCTGCAGGTCGCCGAGTCCGCACTGCCAGGCGGCGACGCGAGCCTGCCCTTCACGCGCAACGCGGCGCGCAGCCTGCTGAAGCTCATGAGCTACAAGGACGAGTACGAGGTCGCGCGCCTGTACACCGACGGCGCGTTCCTGCAGAAGCTGAAGGACCAGTTCGAAGGCGACCTGAAGCTCGAGTTCCATATGGCCCCGCCGCTGCTCTCGCGTCCCGCGCACGGGCAGGCACCGGCCAAGGTGCGCCTGGGCGGCTGGATGCTGCCGGCGATGAAATGGCTGGCCCACGGCAAGCGCCTGCGCGGTACGCCATTCGACCTGTTCGGCCACACGGCGGAGCGCCGGACCGAGCGCGCATTGATCGATCACTTCGACCGCCTGCTGCAGGAGATGGCCGCCGAGTTGACGCCCGGCAACCAGCCGACCGCCGCACGCATCGCGGCCCTGCCGCTGTCGGTGCGCGGCTTCGGCCATGTGAAGCTGGCGAACCTGGACGCAGCGCGCACCCGCGAGGCCGAGCTGCTGCACCGCTTTGCGCCGTCGCGCTACGCGAAGCCGGCGGACGCGTCCGGCGCAGGGCAGATCCGCGGCATCGCCATCGTGGCCGGCGCGCGGTAGGGGGCCCGGGCCGGATACGATCCGTGCCGGCCCTTCCCGCTATCGCCTGACGACACGAGGACATGCGCAACTTCGTCTACTACACCCTGATGCTCCTGCTCGGATACGCCTGGTACAGGTTCGGACAGAACCTGCTGAGCAAGGGGTACCGCGACGAGAAGGGCGAACTCACCCAGGGCATCGTGGGGCCTGTCGGGTTCCTGATGGCCGCCGGCGTGGCGTGCTATCTCTTCTTCGCCATGCTGCGTGCCCTGGTTCGAGGCGAGGTGCCCTGTGTCGGCAAGGGGTGCGGGGGGCAGGTCTACGCCCTGGCGGCTCATGCGAGCGAGTACTGGGCCAACATGTTCTTCTTGGCGTGGTGCGTGCTGGCCCTGGGCTATGCGATGTATGTGACGCTCAGGATCTGGTTCCGGGCCTAGGGCGCGAGTCTGTGAACCCTCAAGTGGGCGTCTCTTCTTGCACTTCCGATGGTCGATCTTCGCGGTCTACCAACCCGTTCACTGCAAGGATGAAGGTGCTGAGGGCTCGCGCCTTGAAGACCAGCAGACATCCCACGGCCAATTGCAGCACGCCTACCAAGCCATCAACGTGCCGCCAGTCATCCATGGTCGTCAGCGGCTGCCCGCTTGCAATCCAGAGAGCGCACAGCGACAAATAGCTTGCGACAGGCATCAGCCCGCGAAACGCGATGACCACGAGACCGAGAGCGATGCACGCAACCGGAACGACCTGAAGGATGGGCAACGTCATTCGTTCCTGGCCCGCAGTGCGCGGAAGAATCCGCTGGGCGATTGACATCGGCAGGCACCAGCTCACTAAGGCTGCCAAGAGGTACACGCCTGCGATCAGGTAGGGCACCCATGTCGGCGCGCCGGGCCCGCTTGACTTCAATGCCTGTGCGATGGCGTATGCCTGGAACGCCGAAACGGCCAGCCAGATCGAGAAAAGACGGCAAGCCAAACCTACGACCTGTTGTGGTGTCATTTTTGAGGGGGTGGATCAAGGGATGAAAGATCGTCAGCCATTCAGTGGCCCGGCGAGCAGGCCCGCCGGCCCGCACTAGCGACACTCCCGAGGCAGCAGATGCACGGGGATATCCTCTGACCTGCAGGTCCAGGTGACGACGCCATCGGCCGTGGCTTTGGGAATGAGGAGAAGGGAGCGCCCTGCAACTACGCTGGTGTTCATCACGACCGTGATGATGCCGCTGCGCGTATCCACCCGCATCTCTCGCACGTGGGGCGTCGGCGACGCTGAGAAATCCGCTTCTGCGAAGTCTCCTGGGATGCGGCGATTCCGGGCGTAGAAGCTTTCCACTGCCGAGCTGGCCGCCTTGGCTTGCACAAGAGCTTCGTGAAGCCTGGCACGTACCGTGTAGTCCTGATACGCGGGCAACGCTATCGCTGCCAGCATGCCTATGAGCGCGGGGACGAAGAGAACATAGAACAGCACCGCAACCACCTTGCTGGTACCGCCCTCTTTGCTCAGATAGGCCAGTTGCGTGCGCGCATCTGAGGATTCAGCGCGTGCCTGCTCGATGAGCTGGCGGCAACGTCGGTAGTAGATTCCATCCCCGAGCAGCGCGGGTACGACGAAGAGCAAGGCGAAAAATCCCAGACCGACCATCGCCGCCCAGTCGGCCCCAACCATCGGGACCAGCATCGCAGCCATGGCCAGGAGTACATACGGCGCGGCGAAGTACCCCAGGGCATGCCACCAAAGCTTGCGATAGAGCAGCCAGTAAACGGTCAGGAAAAATGCGGGCCAGTGCCAGCCGAGATGCGGACTGCTTGTCCGGTCGAAGGCCTTGAACTTGGCAACGTAATGACCCTGGTTGTGAGGGCCGATGGCAGCCGCGTACAGCGATGCCTGATCCACGGCGGCATTGCCAGTGGTGGAGCTTGGCGCCAATGCTTGCCAGTCGCTGGAACTGCCCAGTGTCGGCTCTATGCGCACGGCAAGCTCCCCCATGCATCCGGACTGCGGAAATTCTGTACATCCCGCAGTGCCTCCCTCCATGCCTCATCCATCTTGAGAACCTCCAGCCCGGAACCGGCTTTTTGCTCGGTGATCTTGTGTAGATGCCAGTTCGGAGTCGAATGTTACTAAATATGTTTTTGACCGTACATGGCGAATTCGGCGCGAAACGAAAAAACCTCGAACCTCACTCGCGAAGCAGTACTTGCGGTCCTCCGGGACCTGTCATCACCCCCAAGAGCGAGTCCGTGCAGTACGCGCAGCCGGCTCCCGCGCCAGCATCTCGACCACGAGGCCGATGAACCACTGGTGCAGCGCCGAGGTCTCGTGCCGCTCGTGCCAGACCAGTTCGACGGTGCGCGCCGGTGCTGCCAGCGGTGGCGCGACGCGCTTCAGGCCGGTCATGCGCATCGTCTCCAGGCCCTCGGACCAGGGCAGCACGGCGATCAGGTCGGAGCGGCGCACGGCCTCGTAGGCGGCCGTGTAGTGGCTCACCGTGCTGACCAGGTTGCGCTGCAGGCCGCGGCTTTGCAGCACGCGGTCGTAGATGCCGCCGACGCGGCCCGCCAGGCTCACGTCCAGGTGGCGTGCATTCAAGAATTTCTTCACGGGGATCTTGTCCAGCTTCGCCAGCGGATGGTCGTTGCGCATGAAGCAGGCGAAGTCCACTGCCCACAGCCGGCGTGAGCGCATGAAGCCGGGGCGTTGCACGTCGTCGTTGTAGGCGCCGATGGCGAAGTCGGCCCGGTTGTCGTCCAGCGACTGTCCGAAGTCCACCACCGTGCCGGGGTGGGTGTGCAGGCGCATGCCCGGCGCGAGTTCGCCGAGTCGCTCGAGCAGCCGGGGGGCGACGATGCAGGCCACGTAGTCGGTCATCGAGACCGTCAGGCGCGCATCGCTTTGCGATGCATCGAAGCTCTCGCCCTCGAGCGTGCCCCGGATGGTGCGCAGCGAACGGGCCAGCGGCGCCCACAGCTCCGTGGCGCGCCGGGTGGGGCGGATGCCCGCGCCGTTGCGCACGAACAGCGGATCGCCGTAGGTCTCGCGCAGCCGGCGCAGCGCATTGCTGACCGTGGGCTGCGTGAGCGAAAGCTTGGACGCGGCGCGCGTCACGTTGCCTTCGTTCATGAGGGCCTCGAAGACCTTCAGCAGGTTCAGGTCGGCGTTGCGGTAGTTCATGGGCAATGGGCCGAACCATTCATTGCATCAATGCATTGGATTCAGCATATAAATTTTTCGGAATTGTGACGCGATCCTACGATTCCAGCATTCCTCACCGCTCATGCCTCGAAACCCGGCAGACCCCATGACCCAGACTGTCCTCGTCAAGAACGCCCGCCTGCTCGATCCGCTGAAGCCTGAACTGCAGGACCGGCACGACATCCTGATCGAGGGCGACACCATCCGCGAGGTGTCCGACCGGCCGATCGTGGCGCGCGATGCGCGCGTCATCGACGCCGCCGGCAAGACCGTGATGCCCGGCCTGATCGACCTGCATGTGCACCTGGTGGCCGTCGACCTGAACCTGCAGCGCCAGGCGCTGATGCCCAACGTGCTGGTGACGCTGCGCAGCCTGCCGATCCTGCGCGGCATGTTGCGTCGCGGCTTCACGACCGTGCGCGACGCCGGTGGCGCAGGCGACGCGTTCAAGCAGGCGGTGCAGGCGGGATTGGCGCAGGGGCCGCGCCTGTTCGTCTCCGGCCGCGCGCTGAGCCAGACCGGCGGCCACGGCGACGGACGCGCGCGCTCCGACTACCTGATGGCCAACGCCGTATGCCCCAACTGTGCACGGGTGGGCATGCTCGCCCGCGTGGCGGACGGCGTGGATGCCGTGCGCAAGGCCGCGCGTGAAGAGCTGCAGATGGGCGCGGACCAGATCAAGATCATGGCCGGCGGTGGCGTGGCGTCGCCCACCGACCCGGTCGACGCCCTGGGCTATTGCGAGGACGAGATCCGCGCCATCGTCGCCGAAGCGGCAAGCCGCAACACCTACGTGCTGGCACATGCCTACACACCGGCGGCGATCGAACGCGCGGTGCGTTGCGGCGTGCGCACGATCGAGCACGGCAATCTGATCGACGCGCCGACCGCGGCACTGATGGCCGAACTCGGCGCCTATGTGGTGCCGACGCTGGTGACCTACGACGCACTTGCCAACGAAGGCGCGGCCCTGGGGCTGCCACCCGCCAGCGTGGCCAAGGTGGAAGACGTGCGCGGCGCGGGGCTGCGCTCGCTCGAGATCTATCGCTCGGCGGGCGTGAAGATGGGCTTCGGCTCCGACCTGCTGGGTGAATCGCACCGCTTGCAAAGCGACGAGTTCCGCCTGCGTGCGCAGGTGCTGTCGCCGGCCGAGGTGATCGCCAGTGCCACGGTGGTCGGTGCCGAAGTGCTGGGAATGAGCGATCGGCTCGGCCGGCTGATCCCGGGCGCATTGGCAGACCTGCTGCTGGTCGATGGCGATCCGATGCGCAGCGTCGATTGCCTGCTGGGGCAGGGCGAGCGCATTCCGCTGGTGATGAAGGCCGGCGTGGTGGCGTTCGACGCGCTGTAGCCCCTCCCGCGCTGTTCACAGACCTGCCGGATGCCTCCGGCTCCTTCGACTCCCTTCAAGGAAAAGACATGCCCAAGCTGACGCAAGCCGTCTGGCGGTATCGCCACGACAAGATGATCCGTTTGATGGACGAACTCGCCGTCGACGCGCTGGTGTTCACCACCGCGGATTTCTTCCAGTTCGCGACCAACTTCCATACCGACGTGCAGCCGTGGGAGCGACCGATCTTCGCGGTCGTGCCGCGCCAGGGCGAGGGGTTCCTGGTCATGAACGAGCTGTCCACGAACCACATGCGCTTTTCCATGGAAGCCCGCAAGGTGTGGATCACGGACGTGACGTTCTATGCCGAGCATCCGATGGTGCAGAACCGCCTGCCACTGGTGTCGCAGCTTCCCGAGGTCCTCGCCGAGCGCCTGAGCCGCGCCGGCCTGCGCCGCTCGCGCATCGCCCTGGATGCCGGCAGCGGCGTGATGGCGGCGGTGCAGCGCCTGCTGCCCGACCTGGGTGTGCGCGTTGCCACCGCGGAGCTGCGCAGCCTGCGCTGGCAGAAGCACGCCGAGGAACTCGCCGTCATGCAGGCCATGGCCGGGCTCACGGACTGGCTGCAGGACCGCTACCGTGAAGCCATCAAGCCCGGCCGCCTGGTGCAGGAGATGGACTGCGCCATGAGCAGCCTGTTCGTGCAGGAAGCCGCCGAGCGCTTTCCCGGCGAACAGTTCGAGGTCGTGCGCTGCTGGACGCTCAGCGGCCCGGCCTCGGCCTCGCCGCACGGCGATGGTGCTTCTTGCGGCGCGCGCATCCGCGAAGGCGACGTGCTGGTCAACATCGTGATCCCCCGGCTCAACGGGCTGACGATCGAGAACGAGCGCACCTGGTTCTGCGGGCGCCCCGACGACCAGAAGAAGGCGCTGTGGACGGCCGCGCGCGACGCGACCGAGGCGGCCATCGGTGCGGCCGTGACAGGCCGCCCCGTGTGCGCGATCGACGCCGCGGCCCAGGCCGTCATCGAGCGCGCCGGCTTCGCCGACTGCATCCGCCACCGCACGGGCCATGCCATCGGCATCGTGCACCACGAGTATCCGGAGGACATGGCTTTCAGCCAGCGCCCACTGCTGGACGACGAGGTCTATTCGGCCGAGCCCGGCCTGTATGTCTACGGCGTGGGTGGCTTTCGCATCGACGACACGGTCGTGGTGGGCGCCACGCCGCGCGTGCTCACGGCCACGCCCAAGTCGCTCGACTACGCCACCGTGGGTTGAGGCCGACGACCGAAGACCGAAGACCCACCGCACTTGCTTTCGCAACCCTCCGACCTCGACCTCACCATGACCCACCGTCGCCTCCTTCTTTCCGCGCTGGCCGTTGCAGCCTCGCTGCTCGCCGCGCCTGCGTTCGCGCAGGGGTTTCCTTCCAAGCCGATCAAGGTGGTGGTCCCGCAGCCCGCCGGCTCGGGGCCGGACACGCTGGCGCGCACGCTGGCCGACGTGCTCGCCAAGAGCCTGGGACAAAGTGTCGTGGTGGAGAACCGGCCGGGCGCGAACGGCACGCTGGCCGCGGCCTACACGCTTTCGCAGCCCGCCGACGGCTACACGCTGTTCCTGGCCGGCGTCTCGAACATGTCGTGGAACCCGCACCTGTACAAGTCGCTGGGGCACCAGCCGGCCCGCGACTTCACCGGCGTCGCCGTCATCGCCAACACGCCGTTCGTGACTGTCGTGGCGCCGGGCCTGGGCGTGAAGACGCTGCCGGAACTCGTCAAGATGGCCAAGGCCGATCCGAAGCGGCTCAGCTTCGCATCCGCCGGCATTGGCAACTCCACGCATCTCGCGAGCGAGTTGCTGAAGTCGCGCACCGGCATCCAGATGCAGCACGTGCCCATCAGCGGTGCCGGCGGCCCCAATGCCCTGACCAGCGTGATGGCGGGAGACACGCCGGTGATGACGACCGTCCCGGTCGGCGTCGTGCCGCTGGTCAAGAGCGGCAAGCTGGTGCCGCTGGCCGTCACCGGCGAGCGGCGGCTGCCGCAGCTGCCGGAGGTGCCCACGTTCAAGGAGCTGGGCATCGACATGGAGGTGCCCGGCTGGTACTCGCTGGTGACGCGCGCGGGTGCGCCCGGCGACGCGGTGGCGCGGCTCAATGCCGAGATCAACAAGGCCCTGGACACGCCCGAGATGAAGGAGCGCCTGGCCGGCCAGATGCTGACCGCCGTCAAGTCCACGCCGGCCGACGTCCTGAAGTTCACGCAGCGCGATTCGGCCGCCTGGGGGCCCATCATCGATCGGCTGGGCATTGCGCAGTAAGGGCGATGGACGCGCTGCTCTTGTCCGGGTCGGATGAGCCGGCTTCTTTCGAGGCCATGGACCACGCGCTGCGGCAGTCTCCGGGACACAGGCTGTTCACCGTCCTGGCGATCGACAGCAGTCTGGCCGCATGTCGGCGCCTGTACACGAGCGATCCGGTGGCCTATCCGTGCGGCGGAACCAAGCCCTTGCCGCACGACAGCGAGTTCTTTCGCGAGGTGGTGCAGGGCGGTCGCGCCCGCATCTGCGCCGACCAGGAGGCCTGCCGCCGCGCGTTTCCCGACCATGCGCTGATCGATTCGCTGGGCTGCCGGTCTGCCGTCAACGTGCCGATCCGGCACGGCGGCTGCACCCTCGGTTCCCTGAATCTCCTGCACGAGGCGCACTGGTACCGGCCCGACATGGTGCCCGCGTTGATGCGCTTCGCCGAACAGGCCGGCCCCTTGCTTCTTCAGTGCCGATACGTTGAGATGCCTTCATGACGATCCATCGCCGAACCTTCGTGCTGAATGCGGCTGCCTCCCTGTGCGCGGCGCCGCTCGCCACTGCGGCGCGTGCGACCGGCCCGGGCTACCCCAGCAAGCCGGTCACCATCGTGTTTCCCTACGCAGCCGGCGGTGCCACCGACGCCATGACGCGCCAGATCGCCGACATCCTCGCCAAGGCGCTCGGCCAGCCGGTCATCGTGGACGCGAAGCCGGGCGCGGGCGGGTCCATGGCGCTGCAGCAGGTGGTGCGCGCCAACGCGGACGGGCACACGCTGGTGCTCACGGCCAGCGGGACGATGGCCGTCAACCCCTACCTGTACGACCTGAAGTACAAGCCGGTGGACGACCTCGCGCCCATCACGATCCTGGTCGACATTCCCTTCGTGGTCGTGACGAGGCCGGACTTTCCCGCGCGCGACCTGCAGGCGTTCATCGCGCATGCCAGGGCGAATCCGGGAAAGATCTCGTTCGCGAATGCGGGCGTGGGCACGCAGGCCCACCTGACGCAGATGATGTTCATGAAGGAGGCCGGCATTTCGGCCAACGTCGTTCCCTACAAGGGCGGCACCGGCGCCATCGCCGACCTGCTGGGCGGGCACATCGACGCCATGATCGACAACGCCGCCGCGCAGGTCCCCAACGTGCAGGCCGGCAAGGTGCGCGCGCTGTTCGTCACGACACGGGCGCGCAGCGAGTCGCTGCCCGGCGTGCCCACGGCGCAGGAGGCGGGGCTGCCTGGCTTCGTGACTTCTGGATGGTTCGGCCTGGCTGCGCCCAAGGGCACGCCGCAGGCCATCATCGACAGGCTCAACACGGTGATCGTCCAGGGCATGGCCCGGCCTGAAACGCGCAAGAGGCTGATCGACGCGGGGTGGATGCCGATAGGGAGTTCACCTGGGGAGGCGGCGGATCGGGCCAGGTCGGATCTGGCGCGGTTCGGGCAGATCGCGCGGCAGATGGAATTAAAGAAAGACTGAAGGTTCGCGGGAGGCCGCGTCCTCGGTCCGGCCGCGTGGGTGTCTCACCCGTTCGTCGGCATTGCGTGCATGAAAGCACGAGCCCGCTCAATGCTGGGAGGAAGCCTCGCCCATGGTTTCGGAGAGCAATTTGAGCCCCCGGTGGATGCCGACCTTCACCGCCGCTGCGGACATGCCCAGCAGCCTGGCAGCCTCGGCGATCGACAGCCCCTCGAGCTTGACGTGGATGATCGGCAGGCGATAGCGCTCGGGGAGGTCTTTCAGGAGCACGAGAACATCGTTCTTCGCTTCATGCGCCTCCGTGGTCGATTCGGCAAAGAGCTCCCAGTCGTCGATCGGCACATGGCGCATTTCCCGGCTGGCCCGGGCGCGCAGGAGGTCGATCAGCTTGTAGCGCGCGATTCCGCTGGCCCACGCCGTTACCGGTTGGCTGGGCTGGTAGGTGTGGCGTTGGCTGTGCATGGCGAGGAGGCATTCCTGAACCAGGTCCTCGACATCGTCCGGCCATGCAAAAAGGCGCCTGCCGATGAACTTGCGCAAATGATCGGCCATCCGCTGCAGGAATTCCCGATACGCCACCGCGTCGCCATCCAGCGCCTGGATCAGCAGCGCATGCAGCACAGGCTCGGCTTCAACCGCACGCATCAGGGGCCTCGCTGCTCAGGACCACGACCGCCCTTGACTGCACAGGCTGCAGCCACCGAGAAAGAGCGAACACAAGGGCCTGAGACATTTTGGTTCACATACATTGTTTACATTTTTGTGATGCTAAAGTTCGCGACAAAGCCACACAATTCCGCATTGGAATTGTTCAATTCCGATTTGGAATTCGCCGATCCGGCTTTGTGCATGCGCAGGACTTCCAGGCCGCTTGGAGGCGCCGTGAAACTTCGCTCAGCAGCAGTTCTCCTGGCCAGCGCGCTGGCGTCAACGGGTTCCTGGGCGGTCGACGCTTATCCGCTTCGCCCGATCACCCTTGTGGTTCCCTTTGCCATTGGAAGCGGCACCGACCTCCTGGCGCGCGTGCTCGCGGCAGACCTGTCGAGGTCACTTGCGACGCCGGTCGTGGTTGACAACAAGCCCGGTGCGAACGGCGCGGTCGGCACCCGCCTGGTCGCGGCGGCGCAGGCCGATGGCTACACATTGCTCTTCGGCAGCGCCACGACCAACGCAACCAACCTGCATTTCCACGTGGGGAGCCTGGGCTATGACGAAGCATCGTTCGTCATGGTCGCGGGCGTATCGAGCGGTTCGCTGGCGCTCTATGTTCCTCATGCGTCCCCCTGGAAGACGGTCCACGATCTGCTGGAATCAGCCAGGCGCGAGGGCCCCCGGAACCTGACTTGCGGCAGCGGCAACTCCGTCACCCAGGTGGCCTGCGAAGTCCTGAAAAGCGCGACGGGCGTCGATGCCGTGACGGCCAACTACAAGTCGAATCTGCAGTCGTTGAACGATGTCGTCGGCGGACAACTGTCGTACGCCTTCTCGGATCCGGCTGCGGCGCTGGCGCTGACGAGCAGTCAACGCATCCGCGCGATTGCCATTGCGGGACCGGCGAGGAACGCGTCCATGCCGGGCGTGCCCACGTTCAAGGAACAAGGTTTCCCGAACATCGAACTGCGGGCCTGGAATGGCATCTTCGCGCCTTCGGGCACTCCCAAGGAGGTCGTGGAAAGGCTCAACACGGCGGTCAATCAATGGCTGGACTCGCCCGAAGCGAATCGGCTCTTTAGGCAAATGGGCGGTGAAGGCAACAAGCTGACCGTCGCAGAGGCCGCAGCTTTTGCACACGCGGAAGCGACGCGCTGGGGGGATTACATCAGGAAGGCCAATCTCAACCCGAAATGACAAGCGCCTTCCGACAGACTGTGCTCCCCCATGAAATTTTCGCCAGACCACGGCTCGACACATGAAGCTGGATGATTTCGACCTGTTCGCTGCCGCCGCCCGCCTTGGAAACCTTCATCGGGCGGCAGAAGAATGCGGTACCACGCAGTCCAGCCTGTCCAAGGCGATTGCCCGCCTGGAGAAGCGATACCAGATCCGCATCTTCAACAGAAGCGCCTACGGCGTTGCGTTGACGCCCGATGGCCAGGCCCTGCTCGCGGGTGCGGAAAGGCTGCGCACGACATTGCGCGACATCTCGGACGAGATGCATACGCGCCGGCACGGCAACGAAGGGAAGGTCCGGCTGGGCTGCCTGCCCATCCTGATCGAGCCCATCGTCATCCCGATCGTCATGTCCGATCTTCAGAGGCCGGGCAGCATCTGCTACTCGGTCGCCGCCAAGCTCACACCGTATCTGTACGCCGATCTGGAGGCCGGCGCCCTCGACCTTGCGGTGGCGGTGTACACCGACGCCGTGCCCGCGACGCTCTCCTATGACTTGATTGCCGGATTCCGCAAGGCCTCCTACCGCGTCGTCGCGCGCAAGGGGCATCCCTTGTTGCGTGGTGCCATGGATCCGGGTGCACTCGTGAGCGCCAGATGGGTCCTGCCTTCATCCCAGGTACCTCCTCGCATCTGGCTTGAGGCGTCGCTGGCACGGTTCGAACTTCCGCCAGCCAACGTGTTCCTGGAGAGCGACCTTCATCCCTTCAACGTCGCCCATCTGGTCGAACGCAGCGACCTGCTGACCGTCATGCCTGCGGGCATGTTGAAATTTCCCGCAGCGAAGGGCCTCGCCGCATTGGACCTGCCGCAATTCCCCCAACCCGAAGGGCGGCTCGCGATCTTCTGGCGAAAGAATGCCTACCTGACGCCGTTCGCACAGCAGACACGCGCAAGGCTGCACGAGCAGCTGAAGATCTTCCAGGCCGACTGAGAAGGTGTGAAAGCGGCCCGCCGCATCACCTCACCGCAACCCCGACTGCCGATCCGCCGCCCCCACCAGCTGCACCAGCCCCGGACCGATCGTGTCCAGCAGCTGCGGCTTCTTCCAGCGAAACCCCGACACCGCGCAGTTGAACAGCAACTGCCGCGGCCCATAGCGAATGCGTGCCGCCGCGCCCACGGCAAGCACACCGAAGCCCGAATCGCCCAGGTTGATGGCGAAGCCGCGCTTGCCGTAGTTCGCCATGCTCTCGCGCACACCTTCGAGGCAACGCGCGTGCTCCTCGGGTCGCTCGCGCTTCACGCGAGCAAGGAACTCCTGGCGCTGGCTTGCGGGCAGTTGCGCCAGCCACGCACGCCCCATCGCGGTTTCGACGATGCCGCGCACGGCACCGACGCCGGGGCGCTTGAGGGTGCCGCCTTCGTGGGCGCAGGTTTCCAGGTAGACGACGTCGAGGTCGCTGGTCACGCCGACCGAGACGGCCCCCTCGATGCGGTCGGCCAGTTGCTGCATGGCCGGGCGCAGCGCGGCCAGCAGGGGCGTGTTGATGATGTAGGGGTAGCACAGCGCCACGGCGGCAGGGCCGATGAAGTAGCGGTCCAGCCGTTCGTCGTGGTCCAGGAACCCCATGCTCAGCAGGGTGCGGCACAGGCGCGAGACGGTGGGGCGCGACAGGCCCAGCTTGGCGGCGAACTCGCTGTTGGCATGCGCGCGCGGGTCGCTCACGAAGATCTGCAGGATGAGCAGGCCCTTGGCCAGGGTGCCGGCAAAGTACGGGTCTTCGTCCCGCACCCGGCGCAGGTCGTCGGAGTCCTTCATGGGGTGGCGGCGATTCTGGACAGGGCGGGGCATGGCGTGAATTGCAGTTTCAATAATTGAAATTCAGTGCCGGTGATTGTGGACCTCGTTCCTACAGTCGCGGCCACCATGATCCGAGACACCCCCCACTTCGAGGCCCTGCGGGCCGACATCCGCGCCTTCGTTCGCGAACGCTGGCATCCGCTGGAAGACCAGGTCAGCCGCGACAACGACATCCCGCCCGACGTGGTCGACGAGCTGCGGCGCAAGGGCTACTTCGGCTGGAGCATTCCGCAGGCGTACGGCGGCCTGGGCCTCACGACCGAGGAGCTGGTGCTGTGCGCGATGGAGCTGTCGCAGTCGTCGGTGGCGCTGCGTGCCCGCGTGGGCACCAACACCGGCATCGGTTCCGAAGCGCTGGTGGCCGACGGCACCGAGGCGCAGAAGCAGCGCTGGCTGCCGCGCATGGCCACCGGCGAACTCACCGGCTGCCTGGCGCTCACCGAGCCCGAGGCCGGTTCGGAGGCGAGCAACGTGCAGACCACGGCGCGACGCGAGGGCGACCACTACGTGCTCAACGGCAGCAAGCGCTTCATCACCAATGCGCCGGTGGCCGATGTGTTCACCGTCATCGCGCGCACCGAAGAAGGCACGAAGGGCAGCAAGGGCGTGTCGGCCTTCCTGGTCGAGCGCGGCCCGGGGCTCACGACGGGCGAGCCCTACCGCATGATGGGTCAGGCCGGTTCGTTCGTGTCGGACGTGCACTTCAACGAATGCCGCGTGCACGTCGACCAACTCATCGGCGGGCGCGAGGGCGTGGGCTTCCAGACGGTGATGAAGGTGCTCAACAAGCAGCGCCTGCATCTGGCGGCGCTGTGCACGGGCCCGGCCATCCGCATGCTGGACCTGGCCATGGCGCACACCAGCAGCCGCAACCAGTTCGGCCAGGCGGTGGCCGACTTCCAGCTGGTGCAGGCCATGATCGCCGACAGCCGCACCGACATCTACGCGGCGCGCTCGATGATCCTGGAAGCGGCGCGCGCGCGCGATCGCGGCGAAGACGTGGCCATGTCGGCCTCGATGTGCAAGTACTTCGCATCGGAGATGTGCGGCCGCGTGGCCGACCGTGCGGTGCAGATGTTCGGCGGCTCCGGCTACGTGGCCGACTTCAGCCCCATCGAGCGCTACTACCGCGACGTGCGCCTGTTCCGCCTGTACGAGGGCACGAGCCAGATCCACCAGCTCAACATCGCCAAGCTGGCATTGCGCGAGGCGGGCACGCGATGAGCCCGCGCGCGGACCTCGGTGCGCGGGTGCGCGACTTCGTCGGGCGGCATTGCATCCCGCTCGAATCGAATGCCCACGTGCACGACCCGCTGGCACTGGACGCCACGCTGTCGCAGCTGCGCCCGGTCGCGCGCGAGCTGGGCCTGTACCTGCCGCAGATGCCGGTGGAGGAGGGCGGACTCGGCCTGTCATGGGGCGAGCGTGCCGCGGTGTTCGAAGAGGCCGGCCGCAGCTACCTCGGCCCGGCCGCGCTCAACTGCGCGGCACCCGACCAGCCCAACATGATCAGCCTGTTGCGCAGCGGCACACCCGCGCAGCAGCAGCGCTACCTGCGGCCCCTGGCCGAAGGCCGCATCCGCTCGTGCTTTGCCATGACGGAGCCAGCGCCCGGCGCCGGCTCCGACCCGTCGATGCTGCGCACCACCGCGCGGCGGGAGGACGATGGCTGGGTCATCGACGGCCACAAGTGGTTCATCACCGGCGCGGTGGGCGCGACCTTCTGCATCGTGCTGGCGCAGACGCAGGAGGGGCCCACGCAGTTCATCGTGGAGATGGACAACCCAGGCCTGTCGCTGGTGCGCGCCATCCAGGCTCTCGATCCGTTCGCCGTCGGTGGCCACGGCGAACTGCGCTTCTCAGCCTGCCGCGTGAGCGGCGATGCGGTGCTGGGCGAGGTGGGCTCGGGCTTCGCGCAGGCGCAGCAGCGGCTCGAACCTGCGCGGCTGTCGCACTGCCTGCGGCTCATGGGCCGTGCGCGGCGCGCGCTCGACATCGCGCAGGCCTATGTGTGCGAGCGCACGTCGTTCGGCGAGCGCCTGGCCGACCTGCAGCAGACCCAGGCGATGGTGGCCGACTGCCACATCGACCTGCATGCCAGCCGGCTCATGAGCCTGGACTGCGCGCGCCGCATGGACGACGGGTTGTCCGTGAAGACCGAGTCGGCCATGACGAAGGTCTTCGTGTCCGAAGCCCTGAACCGCGTCGCCGACCGCGCGGCGCAGATGTGCGGTGCGCAGGGCATGTCGGAAGACGCGCCCATCGCCCTCATCGTGCGCGAGCTGCGGCCATTCCGCATCTACGACGGTGCTTCCGAGCTGCATCGCGCCACGCTCGGCCGCCGCTTCCTCACCCATTGAAACGCCGAGCAAATACAGAAACTGGAGACTGACGATGACGTCCTCGACCAAGACGCCCAAGATACACAAGACACTTTCGCACCTGGTGCACCTGACGGCGGGCCTCGCGCTCGGCCTGGCCGGCTCGCTGGCCATGGCGGCTTTCCCCGACCGCCCCGTGAAGCTGGTGGTGCCTTTTCCCGCCGGCGGCAGCACCGACCTGGTGGCGCGCGAGGTGGCGCTGGAGATGGGGCAGGCCCTGGGCCAGCCGATCATCGTGGAGAACAAGCCCGGCGCCGGCAGCCTGATCGGCTCCGAGCTCGTGGCCAAGTCCGCGCCCGACGGCTACACGCTGCTCATGGCGGGCCTGACCAACATCTTCCTGCCCTACGTGCACAAGGGGCTCACCTGGAACCCGGTGGACGACTTCGTGCCCGTGGGCCTGGTGGCCGACCTGCCCAACGTGATCGCGGTTAACGCGAAGACGCCGTACCAGAAGCTGCCCGAACTCATTGCCGCCGACAAGGCCAAGCCGGGCCAGCTCGCCTTCGGCTCGGCCGGCCCGAGCACGCCGTCGCACCTGGTGTGCGAAATGATCAACCACCAGGCCGGCATCAAGATGCAGCACGTGCCCTACAAGGGGAACGCGCCCGCGGTGAACGACCTGATTGCCGGCCACATCCCCGTGATGTGCAACAACCTCGGCGGCACGCTGCCCTACATGAGCAGCGGACAGATCCGCATCCTGGCGCAGACTGGCCGCACCCGCTCGCCCTCGGCGCCCGGCGTGCCCACCTTCGCCGAACTGGGCCTGCAGGGCCTGGACAGCGGCTTGTGGGTGGGCATCGTCGCGCCCAAGGGCACGTCCGATGCGGTGATGCGCCCGCTGCGCGCGGCGCTGGCCAAGACCATGGCATTGCCCGCGGTGAAGGACAAGCTGGGCAAGCTCGGCGCCGCCTCGCTCGACCCGTCGCTGCCCGCGTTCGGCCAACGCGTCGCCGCCGACCGCAAGGTGTGGGACCCCGTGCTCAAGCGCGTGGACCTGAAGGGCAACTGATGAGCCAGCCTGCTGACCGCGCACCCTTGAGCGGGGTGCGCATCCTGGACATGGCGACCGTGCTGGCGGCGCCGTTCTCGGCCACGCTGTGCGGCGACATGGGGGCCGAGGTCGTCAAGCTCGAGCTGCCGGGCGGCGGCGATCCGCTGCGCGGCCTGACGCCGGTGCACGAGGGCCATCCGCTGTTCTGGAAGACCGCGAATCGCGGCAAGAAGGGCATCTCGCTGGACGTGCGCAAGCCCGAGGGCCGTGCGCTGTTCCTGCAGCTCATCGCCGGCTTCGATGTGCTGGTGGAGAACTTCCGCACCGGCACGCTCGACGGATGGGGGCTGGACATCGCCGCGCTGCACGCGGCCAATCCGCGGCTGATCGTGCTGCGCCTCACGGGCTTCGGCCAGACCGGCCCCTACGCGCGCCGGCCCGGATTTGCCCGCATCTTCGAGGCGATGAGCGGCTTCACGCACCTGACCGGCGAACCCGGCGGCCCGCCGCAGCACATGAACTATCCGCTGGGCGACGTGGTGGCGGGCCTGTTCGGCGCCTTCGCCATCAGCACCGCATTGGCCGAGCGCAACGCGCTGCCGCCCGCGCAGCAGCGGGGCGCCGAGATCGACCTGTCGGCCACGGAGGCGATGTCGCGCCTGCTCGATCCGCTCGCGGCCGAGCACCGCATCGGCGGCGTGGTGCGCGAGCGCACCGGCTCGCGCGCCACCTACACCGCGCCGTCCAACGTGTTCCGCGCGGCAGATGGCGTGTGGTTCACGTTGGTGGGCACGGGCGGGCCGATCTTCGCGCGCATCTGCCGGGCCATCGGCCGCGAAGACCTGCTCACGGACGCCCGCTTTGCCGACAACGCCGCGCGCATCCGCAACCTCGAGGCGCTGGACCGCATCATTGCCGACTGGTGCGGCAGCTTCCCCTTCGCCGAACTGGCTGCCCGGCTGGACCGCGAGGAGGTGCCCTACGGCAAGGTGTATTCGATCGCCGACCTGCAGGCCGATCCGCACATGCAGGCGCGCGCTGCCTTCATCGACGTGCCGGACGAGCAGTTCGGCACCGTGCCGGCTCCGGCGGCCGTGCCGCGTTTCGTGGGGCGCGAGGGCGTCCGGCCCGCCGCCACGGGGCCGCGCACGGGGCAGCACAACGACGAGGTGTATGGCGAACTGGGCCTCGACGAGGCGCGGCTCGAGGCGTTGCGTGAAGCACAGGTGATCTGAAGCGCGCCTGCGTCTTCTCCCGCCCTCGCACGGTGCGGGTCGCAATGACCCGCCTTGTCGGGTAGGCGTTTTGTCATGCCCGCCCCGCGCCGTCGCGGGACACCTGACTCCCCCAGGAAAGGGCGCTCCGCTCATGTGCGAAAGCGGCGCGATTCCTACAGTCATCCCCATGCCGAACGCTTCTTCCCACGCTGGGAAGGCTAGTGGTTTCGGCCGGTCACGACCACCGGGGAAGCCGCATGGAACCGCTCGAAGTTCTGCCGAGAACCGCCCTGAGCCTGCTGCGCGAAGACGCCGGCATGTCGTTCATGGAGTTCGCACTGATCGGTGCGCTGGTGATGGTCGTGGCCCTCTTGCTGCTGCTCGCCCTGCGGCGCAGCGCCTGAACACGGGGAGTCCACCATGCAGGAATTCAACGCTGTTCTCGAACTGCTCGCGATGTTGGCGACGGACGTCCGCATGCTGGCGCTCTTCGCGCTGCTCTGCGTGGCGGCTGTCAGCGACTGGCGCTTCTATCGCATTCCCAACTGGCTGACCTTCGGCGGCGCGTTCTTCGCGATCCTTTACGGAACGATGGCGGCACGCACGCCGTCGTCCGGTGCACTGGCCGCCTTTGGCGGCCTGGCCGTGGGCTTCGGCGCGATGCTGCCGTTCTATGCGCTCGGGATCATGGGTGCGGGTGACGTCAAGCTGATGGCCATGACCGGGGCCTTCCTGGGGCCCCAGCAGGCGCTGATGGCTGTGCTCTTCACTTTCATCGCGGGCGGCGTTGCGGCGCTGGCCTTCGCGATCCATCGCCGCCGCCTCGTCCACATGCTCGGCAACGTCAAGACGGCGGCGCAGGGCGTGGTCTTTTCCACCATCGCGGGCGTGCGGCCCGACGGGCGCCTGCAGGCGGGCCAGTCCGTGGGCAAGTTGCCCTACGGCGTCTGCATTGCCGCGGGCTCGGTGGTCCAGGTGCTGGCACACCAGCTGGGCTTTGTCTAGCTCCTACATGTTTCACAAGTGGCGGAGGTTCGTATGAAGAACATCAAGGCGATCGGGCTGATCTTTCTGGCCCTGCTGTTCGGGCTGGCGGCCGCGGTCTACGCGACCGGCTGGATCTCTCGGCAAAGCGGCATCGCGTCCAACAAGGTGGTCGTGGCCGCCGTCGACATCGATCTGGGCAGCCGCGTCAACGCGCAGATGTTGTCCACGGTCGACTGGCCCAGCGGCTCGGTGCCGAACGGCTCGTTCAGCGACATCAAGGCGCTGAACGACCGGGTGGTGAAGGTCGGCGTGCTGCGCGGTGAAGCGCTCATGGAGGGCAAGCTGGCGCCGGTGGGCACGCAGGGCGGGCTGTCGGCGGTGATCGCCAGCGGCAAGAGGGCCATGACGGTGCGCGTCAACGACGTCGTCGGCGTTGCCGGCTTCGCGCTGCCGGGCAACTACGTCGACGTGATGGTCAACGCCCAGCAGGAAAAAGGGCGCGGCGAAGACGCGCTGCAGATCAGCAAGACCGTGCTTGAGAAAGTGCTGGTGCTGGCGGTGGCCCAGGAGGCCAACCGCGACGACACCAAGCCGAAGGTCGTGAGTGCGGTGACGCTGGAGCTCTCGCTCGAAGACTCCGAAAAGCTCGACCTGGCACGCAGCGTGGGGACCCTGTCGCTGGTGCTGCGCAACCAGATGGACAAGACCACGGTCGCCACCCTCGGGATCACCAAGGGACAGCTGTTCGGCGAGAAGAAGGACATCGTGCCGGTCTCCGTCGCTGCGGCACCGGCTCGCCCGCGTGTACGGCTGGCGGGTCCCGCCACGCCGCGAGCCGCTGAGTGCGTGGAGGTGATCCAGCACGCCGGCAACTCGCTCACCTGTTTCTGATCGTCCGTCAGGAGGAACACCAAGTGCGCCCACTCACAACCACCATCGCCCGTCTGCTGGCGACCCTCGCGACAGTGGCGACCCCCGCCATGGCCGCGGAGGTCGTGGCAACCGCCCCGGTCACGGCCGCCGCCATGCCCGCGCCTGCTGCACTTGCGGCGGCAGCACCCGCAGCCCCCGCAGCCCCGGCCAGCCGACGCTGCACCGCCATCATTCCGGACGACCAGCCGACGCACGCCATGCTCGGCAAGTCGGTGGTCATTCCGTTGAAGGCGCGCGTTGTGCGCATCGTGGTCGGCGGGCAGCCGCAGGGCCGGGCGGCCGCGCCCGCAGCGCCGGCGCAGCCCGCAGCAGCGATGCCGGCGCCCAATGCGAACGTGGGCGACGGCGTGGCCGACATCGAGGTCACGCTGCTGAGCCCGACCGACCTGTTCTTCCGCGGCCGCCAGGCCGGCTCGATGAACGTGGTGCTGCAAAGTGCCGACGGCACCTGCTACATCAAGGATGTGATCGTGACCGTCGATCCCGGGGCGCTGCAGGCCAAGCTGGCTGAGCTGATGCCGGAGGAGCGCCGCATCCGCGTGCGCAGTGCGGAAAAATCCATCGTGCTCACCGGCGAGATCAGCGACGCGCTGAAGCTTGACGACGTGATGAGCCTGGCCTCGGCCTACGGCGCTGACGGAAAGAGGGTGGTGAACCTGCTGCGCGTCGGGACGCCCCAGCAGGTGATGCTCGAGGTGAAGATCGCAGAGGTCAGCAAGACCCTGCTCGACCGGCTGGGTGCACGCGTGGGCATCTCGCGCATGAGCGGCGGCGGCCTTCACAACTATTCGCTGATCTCCAATTTCTTGAGCACGGGCGGTGGCCTGGTCGAGGCACTGCGCATCGGCCGCGGCGTGGTGACCATCGACGGCCAGAAGGACGACGGCCTGGTGCGCATCCTGGCCGAGCCCAACATCATGGCCATCAGTGGCCAGCAGGCCAGCTTCCTGTCGGGCGGCAAGATCTTCATTCCGGTGGCGCAAACCGGTGGTACCGGTACCGGGAGCACCATCACGCTGGAAGAAAAAGAATTCGGCATCGGCGTCAAGTTCATGCCGACAGTGCTCAACGGCGACCGCATCAATCTCAAGATGGTGTCGGAGGTGTCGGACCTGTCGCAGACCGGTTCACCCTTCACCACGGTCGGGGGCGTGACGTCCGTCGTGCCTTCGCTCACGGTACGGCGCGCCGATACCACGGTGCAACTCAACGACGGGCAGAGCTTCGTCATCGCCGGCCTCATCAAGAGCAACGCGACGGAGGCGATCAAGCGCTATCCGGGCCTGGGCGAAGTGCCGGTGATGGGCGCGCTGTTTCGCAGCACCGAGTTCCAGAACGAACAGACCGAGCTGATGTTCGTCATCACACCGCGCCTGGTGCGCCCGCTGGCCGAGTCGCCGCGCGTACCGACCGACAACCACGTGCTTCCGAGCCGCGCCGAGGTGTACCTCAATGGGGCCCTCGAAAGCAGCACCCCGGCACCGGCCGCCCCGGCCAGCGAAACCCCGTGAGGAGCCCCGCCATGTTCATCCGATCGACTCCCCTCGTGCTCGCATGCCTCCTGGCAGCAGGTTGCTCGAGCGTCACACCCAACTACGACGCGCGCTTCGGCGAAGCCGTGCGGGACGCCAGAAAGAAGATGACGCTGAACCCGAACGCCGGCAAGAACGGCGATCCGGTCACGGGCATGGACGGCCGCGCGTCGCGCGAGGCGATGGTGCAGTACCAAGAGTCTTACAAGAAGCCGCCGCCGGTGACCAACGTCATCAACATCGGCGGCCAGATCGGTGGCACGGCGAAGTGACAGGTCGCCTTTCGCGGATTCGTTTCACAGAGTCTTCACATGGAAAGGAGAGCGCCACAACGCAATGAAATTTTTTCCTCACCACGTCAATTTCCTGAAACCTGATTTCCGACTGTTCAAACCTTGAAAGGAAAGAACCATGAAAAACCTTCTCCAGGCCATCGGCCAATCCTCCCGCGGTTTCCTGCGCGACGAAGAGGGTGCACAGGTCATCGAGTACGCACTGATCATTGCCGTCGTCTCGATCGCGCTGGTCGTTGCATTGAAGGCGCTGACCAACAGCGGCGGCAGCTTTTCGACCTTCATCGGTCGCGTCACCACCTGCCTGACTTCGACGACGGGCGGTTGCGTGTAAGTGGGTGGGCGAGCTAGGGCGTGCTCCACGCTCGCCACCCCACTTGCCGGATCCTCATTCTTCTCAATGGAAAAGGAGTAGCTCCATGTTCAAGTCATTCCTGCAGGACGAGAGCGGCGCTCAAGTGGTGGAGTACGCACTGATCATCGCGGTCGTTTCGATCGCGCTGGTCGTTGCGCTGAAGGCGCTTACCGACAGCGGTGGCAGCTTTTCGACCTTCATCGGTCGCGTCACCACATGCCTGACCTCGACGACTGGCGGTTGCGTGTAAGCAGCTAGGCGGGTGAGCCGGGGCATACCCCACGTTCACCGCCTCACTTACCAGGTCCGCATTCTTCTCAACGAAAAAGGAGTAGTCCCATGTTCCAGTCCTTTCTGAAGGAAGAGAGCGGTGCTCAGGTGGTGGAGTACGCACTGGTCATCGCCGTGATCTCGATGCTGCTGATCATCGCGTTGAGCCCATTGGTAACCGGCACCGGTCTCAGCGATCTCATTGATCGCGTTTTGACTTGCCTCGGCGGCGTCAACTGCGCCTGAAGCACTGACCTTGTCGAATTGCCACCACTGCACAGGAGCCGATCATGAGAGCCCACAGCTCCCCTCGTCGCCAGCGTGGCGCGATGATCATCACGGTCGCGCTGTTCCTGCTGTTCCTGCTCGGTTTCATGGGCATAGCGCTCGATTTCGGCCGGCTCTTCGTCGCTCGCACCGAACTGCAGACGGCGGTGGACAGCTGTGCGCTGGCCGCTGCGAATGAACTCAACGGGGAGAGCACGGCCATCAACCGGGCGCGCAGCGCGGGCCAGACCGCTGGCAACGCCAACAACGTGAACCTGCAGTCGGCCACCTGGAGCGGGCAAGGCAAGCTCATTGCGGCCGACATCACGTTTCGCGATGCGTCCTACGCGGTCACCACCGCGCCTGCCAGTGCACGCTATGCGCAGTGCACCCACACCCAGCCCAACATCCAGATCTGGCTCATGAAGGCCATGGGCGCGTTCTCCGGGGATTACGCCGGCAATCCGTCCACGCGCAGCGTTGCGGCCAACGCCGTGGCAACCCGCGGCAGCGCCCAGACCACCTGCCCGATTCCGGTCCTGGTCAAGCCCAAGCCCGGCGGTACCGCACCCGACTACGGCTTCGTCCGGGGCGAGTGGGTGACGTTGATCAGGGCCCAGAACGCCGCAACCGGCGGCCAGATCGGCTGGGCCAACCTCAACGGCACCAGCAGCGCCGACGAAACCAGAGATGAATTGAGCGGCAGCGACTGTGAAACCCGGATTGGCGACCCGATCGGTACCCCCGGCGTGCAGGCCTCGATCGCCGAGGTCTGGAACGAGCGCTTCGGCATCTACAAGAATAGCGGCAGTCCGAGCGCGGGGCGACCGGACTACACGGGCTATGCCTACACCGTGACCAACTGGCCCCCGCGTGCTGCCGGCGCAGTGCCCAATGCCTACGACGGCAGCCCGCCCACCGGCGCACCGGCGAGCGCGCAGAACTTCGTGACCAAGCGCGCGGCCTATGCGTCGTGCGACGACACCGGAGCCAGCCTGAACGGCTGCGAAACGCGCACGGGCCTGTCGCTCAACAGCTTCCAGAAACTTGCTGCGCCCGGCAACGTGGCGGGGGGGCACAAGCAGTACGGCATGGACCGCCGCATCGTCACGGCGCCCGTGGTCGATGGTTCGTCCCATGTGATCGACTACCTCTGCTTCCTGATGCTCCAGCCGCTGCAGATTCCCATGAGCGACACGCAGCTCGAATACCTCGGCAACGCCGGCGTGGTCTCGCCGACGTCGAGTCCCTGCACCACCAGCGGGCTCCCTGGCGGTTCGGCCGGCCCGCTGGTTCCGGTCCTTGTGAGGTGAGCACCATGACGACGAAGAAAACCTCTTCCCTCCGGCAACGCGGCGCCGCGCTGATCGAGCTGGCGCTGATCACGCCGCTGTTGTTGCTGCTCACCTTCATCACCACCGAGTTCGGACGCGCGATGTACGAATACAACACGGTCACCAAGTCGGCCCGTGACGCAGTGCGCTATCTCTCGGTCCAGACGCCCGGCACGAACGTCACCCAGGCGCGCAATCTGGTCGTGTACGGCAACACCGCCGGCACCGGCGCGCCGTTGGCACGCGGCCTGAGCCTGGCGAACGTGCCGGCCGGCAGCTGCTGCACCTGGCAGCTGGCGGGAGCGGACCCGATCATCAACACGGTCACGGTGCGCATCACCGGCTACACCTTCCACTCGATGTTCGCGTCGGTGTTCGGCGTGCAGTTCACTGGCACCAACGGCAACATCGTCTTCAGCGACATCTCCGCCACCATGAGGGCGCCATCATGAGACACCACGTCAAGGGCGCGACCACCCTCGAGTTCGCACTGGGTCTTCTGGTCTTCCTGATGCTGGTGCTGGGCATCGTGGACTTCGCCCGCATGCTGTTCACCTGGAATGCGGCCAACGAGGCGACGCGCGCCGGCGCGCGCTATGCCGTGGTGTGCGACGACACCACGCAGCAGGCCCTGGTGCTCGCCAGGATGCGGGCCTTGTTGCCGCAGGTGCAGACGGCGAGCGTGACCTGGATTCCCTCAGGCTGCACGGCAAGTACCTGCCAGGGTGTCACGGTCAGTATCACGGGCCTCAACTACCAATGGATCTCCCCGATCGTGGGCGCCGTCGCGCCGCTCATCCCGATGCCGGGGTTCTCCACCTTCCTGCCCCGCGAGGTCATGCGGCAAGACCCGCACAGCGCGGCCATCTGTTCCTAGCAGCACACCGGACACGACCATGAAGATCGCCATCGTTTCCCCCAATCCGAACCACTTGCAGGACATGCGCAAGGTGCTGGAGGCGCGCGGCCATGCCGTGTCGCTCTTTGAAGGCGGCAAGAGCCGGATGCAGGCGGTCGTCGAGAAGGTCGCGCCCGACCTGCTGCTGGTCGACGGCATGTGCTGCGACCTGCAGGAGCTTTCGCTGGTGGAGGCACTGACACTGCGGCATCCGGCAGTGGCGGTGGTGCTGCTGTGCGCGATGCAGACACCCGAGTTCCTGATCCACGCGATGCGCGCGGGCGTGCGCGAGGTGCTGCCGTCGCCCGCCGACACCGCCGCGCTCGAGGCCGCTGTCGGCCGCATCGCCCTCAAGATGGCTGGCGCTCAGGCGCACAGTGCGGGGCGGATCGTTGCGTTCATGCCCTGCAAGGGCGGCAGCGGGGCGACCTTTCTCGCAACCAACATCGCACACCAGCTGTCGCGCGAGCGATCGGTGCTGCTGATCGACCTGAACCTGCAGTTCGGCGACGCGCTGTCGTATGTGAGCGACCTGCGCCCGACCTCGACGATGGCCGACGTGGCGCGCGACATCGGGCGCCTTGATGCCTCGCTGCTGGCGGCGAGCGTGGTGCGCGTGTCGCCCAGCTACAGCATCCTGCCCGCGCCCGAGGACCTGGCGCGCGCGCTGGACGTCAAGGCCGAGCACATCGATGCCATCCTGCAGGTGGCGCTCACGCAGTACGACTTCGTGATCTTCGACCTCGGCACGCGCATCGACACGCTCACGCTGCGCGTGCTCGACCGCGCGGAGCACATCTTTCCCGTGCTGCAGACCAGCCTGCCGCATATCCGCAACGTGACGCGCCTGGTGCAGGTGTTCAAGTCGCTCGGCTACGCGCCCGGCAAGGTGGAACTGCTGGTGAACCGCAGCACCGGCGGCGGCGAGATCGGGCTGTCGGACATGCGCCGGTCGTTGCCCGGCGTGATGTTCACGGCGGTGCCGGACGGCGGCAAGGACGTCGAGGCGTCCATCAACCGCGGCGTGCCGCTGGCGGAGATGTCGCGCGGCAGCGCGCTCGCCAGGCGGCTCGACGAGATCGCGCACACGCTCAGTCCGCGACCGGAGGCGACGCCCGGCTTCATGGGGCGGCTCTTCCGCCGTGCCTGAAGTAAGGCGACAGGGCGGATTCCCATCAATACCCAGGCGGAGGTGCCAACCATGTCATTCAGGGACCAACTCAATGCGATCGACGGCGATGCCGGCACGCGGCCGGCGGGGCCGGTCGTCGAGCTGACCACGTCGCCCTTTGCCTCCGACACCTACAAGCTGCTGAAGGAGCGCATGCACCTGAAGCTGCTGGAGCGCTTCGACCTGGCAGCGCTCGAAACCCTCCAGCCCGACGCGCTGCGCCAGGAAATCTCGACCATGGTCGGTCGGCTCCTGCAGGAGGAGCCCGAGGCGCTCAACGACATCGAGCGGCGCACGCTGATCCGCGACATCCAGCACGAGATGCTGGGCTTCGGGCCCATCGAGCTGCTGATGGCCGACCCAACCGTGTCGGACATTCTCGTGAACTCGCCCACCAGCATCTACGTGGAGCGCCGGGGCCGGCTGGAGTTGACCAACGTCAGCTTCACGGACGAGAAGCACCTGCTGCGCATCATCGACAAGATCGTCTCTCTGGTCGGGCGTCGCATCGACGAGTCCAGTCCCATGGTCGATGCGCGGCTGCCCGACGGTTCGCGGGTCAACGCCGTCATTGCGCCGGTGGCGCTCGACGGGCCGATGATGTCGATCCGACGTTTCGCGAAGATCCCGCTGCGCATGGGCAACCTGGTGAACGATCTCAAGTCGCTCACGCCGCCGATGGCGCAGATGCTCGAAGGCCTGGCCCAGGCCAAGGTCAACATGCTGATCTCGGGCGGCACCGGGGCGGGGAAAACCACGCTGCTGAACATTCTCTCCGGCTTCATTCCGGAGTCCGAACGCATCATCACCATCGAGGACGCGGCCGAGCTCCAGCTGCAGCAGCCGCACGTCGCGCGCATGGAGACGCGGCCGACGAACATCGAGGGCAAGGGCGAGATCACGCAGCGCGCGCTGGTGCGCAACGCGCTGCGCATGCGGCCCGACCGCATCGTGATCGGCGAAGTGCGCGGCGCCGAAGCGGTCGACATGCTGCAGGCGATGAACACCGGTCACGAAGGCTCGCTCACCACCATCCATGCCAACTCGCCGCGCGATGCGCTGGCGCGGCTGGAAAACATGATCGGCATGGCAAACCTGAACCTGCCGCACCGCACGGTGCGTCAGCAGATCGCCTCGGCGATCACGGTGGTCGTCCAGGTCTTGCGGCTCATCGACGGTCGGCGCAAGGTCACCAGCATCCAGGAGATCACGGGCATGGAGGGCGAGATCGTCACCATGCAGGAGATCTTCACCTTCCACCAGACGGGCATGGGGCCCGACGGCCAGGTGCGCGGGCATTTCCACGCGACAGGCGTCCGGCCGAAGTTCATGGAGCGGCTGCATGCGTACGGCGTGGAACTGTCCGACAGCATCTTCGATCCCGAAAAGCACTACGAATAGGAGCTCGCCATGTTCGACAACCTGGGTGGTGACACGCTGATCACGGTCACGGTGCTGGTCTTCGTGACCGCGCTGCTCATGATCGAGGGGCTCTACCTGCTGTGGCGGTCCTACAAGGGGCCCGACGCGCGCAAGATCGAGAAGCGGCTGCAGGCGATGTCCGCCGCGGTCGACCGCACACCGCAGGCCCATCTCGCCAAGGAGCGCATGCTCAGCGACGTGCCCTGGATGCAGCGCCAGTTGCTGGCGCTGCCGCGGGCGCACCGGCTGGACCGCTTCATCCTGCAGGCGGGGCTGGACTGGACGGTCTCCAGTTTTCTGCTGGCCTGCGGTGCGCTCGGCGTGTTCGCGTTCTGCGCCGTGTGGCTGGCGCACCAGCCCGCGATGTTGGCGCTACTGGCCGGGGCCGTGGCGGCGGCGCTTCCCGTCCTGTACCTGCAGCGTCAGCGCAGCCGCCGGCTGGACCGCCTCGAAAAGCAGCTGCCGGACGCCCTGGACCTCGTGACGCGCGCCTTGCGCGCGGGTCACTCCTTTGCCAGCGGCGTGCAGATGATCGGCGAGGAAATGCCCGAGCCGATCGCCAGCGAGTTCCGCCTGGTCGCCGACGAGGTGAACTTCGGCGTCTCGCTGCAGCAGGCGCTGACCAACCTGAGCGAGCGTGTGCCGCTCACCGACCTGCGCTACTTCGTGGTGTCGGTGCTGATCCAGCGCGATTCGGGCGGCAACCTGACCGAGGTGCTGGGCAACCTGAGCCGACTCATTCGTGAGCGCTTCAAGCTGCTCGCGCGGGTGCGAGTGCTGTCCTCTGAAGGGCGGCTGTCGGCCTGGATTCTGGGCATCATGCCGTTCGCCCTGGCGGCGCTCATGAACATCTTCAATCCCGAGTTCATGTCGCCGCTGTGGACCGACCCGATCGGCCAGACGGTGCTGCAGTACATGCTGGTGCTCATGTTGGTGGGCATCGTGATCCTGCGCAAGATCGTGAAGATTCACGTCTGAAGGAGAAGCGTCATGGCCATGCTGTTTCCCATCCTGGTTTTTCTGTCCGTGTCGCTGGCGGTCATCGGCCTGGCGGTGTGGTTGTCCCCGACGCGCACCGCGCAGCGGCTGCAGGCGGTGGCGCTGCCGTCCGGCAAGTCGGCCTGGACCGAGACGGCCGTCAAGCTCGTCGGCCCGTTCGCGCAGCTGTCGTCCCCGACTGGCGAGGCCGACCTGTCGCCGCTGCGCGTGCGCTTCCTGAACGCCGGCATCCGCCATCCGGATGCGTACCTCGTCTACTTCGGCCTGAAGACGCTGCTGCCGCTGGGCTTCGCGGCCCTCGCGTTCCTCGTGATGCGCGCGGCAGGGGTGGAGGGTGGCGTGACGATGCTGCTGTGGCTCGCGTTGGCGGCGCTGGCCGGCTGCTACCTGCCCAACCTGGTGCTACGCCTGCGCATCCGTGCGCGGCGCCGCGAGATCTTCGAGAACTTTCCCGACGCTGCCGACCTCATGCTGGTGTGCGTGGAGGCGGGGCTCGGACTGGACGCGGGGCTGGCCAAGGTCACCGACGAAATCCAGATCAAGAGCCAGGCGCTCGCGCAGGAGCTGCACTGGACCAACCTGGAAATGCGCGCCGGCGGCACCCGCGAGAAATCGCTGCGCAACCTGGCACTGCGCACAGGCGTGGAAGAAATCGGCACCTTCGCGACCATGCTGACCCAGGCGGACCGCTTCGGCACCAGCATCGGGGAGTCGTTGCGCGTGTTCTCGGACGACCTGCGCCACAAGCGCCAGGTGCGCGCCGAGGAGCTGGCCGCCAAGGTGCCGACCAAGATGCTGCTGCCGCTGGTGCTGTGCATCTTCCCGTGCATCTCGCTCGTGATCCTCACGCCGGCGGCGATCCGCGTGATCCGGATGATCATGCCGATGTTGGCCGGGCAGCAGTTGTGAGCGGCGCGCACGCGCCGGGAGGCGTTGCCGCAACGGCTCAGGCCGCCAGGGCGTCGAGCTGGTGCTTGGTTGCGTAGATGTACAGCTCGAGCCGGTTCGTGACGCCCAGCTTCTGGTAGATCGCGCACAGGTGGTTGCGCAGCGTGTGCTCGGTGACGAAGACGCGCTCGGCGAGCGCCTTGTTGGAGGCGCCGCAGCCGGTCACGACGACGCGGATGATCTCGCGTTCCTTGTGCGTCAGCGTGGCCTGCCGGGCCGCTTCGGGGTCGGCCTTCGGCGGCTTTCTGGCCGACGTGAGTTCGCAGAAGACGCGGCCCATGGTCTGCGCGTCGACGCAGAGTTCGCCGCGGAACACGCGCTCGATGGCGTCGAGCAGCTGCTGCGCCGAGGCGTCCTTGCCCACCACGCCGCGCGCACCGTACAGCACGGCCAGGTCGAGTGTGCGCTGCTCTTTCTCCGCCGTCAGCACCATCACGCGCGACCCCTCGTTGGTCAGCAGCTGGGGCAGGATGTCCAGGGCGCTGTGACCGTCCAGGTCGAGGTCCAGCACGATGACATCGGGCGCGAGGCTTTGCGCCGTGGCCACCGCTTCGTCGCAACAGCTGGCCGTGCCGACCACCTTCATGCGCGGCTGTTCGCCGTCGATGAGCTTCGAGAGGCCCCACAGCATGGTCTTGTGGTCGTCCACGAGCAACACGGCAATGGGGTGGTCGGGATGGTCGAGGGTTTGCATGAGGGACTCCTCCTGTGTTGCGGCGCGGTCAGATCGGGATTTCGATCCGCACCGCCGTGCCGCCATTCGCGCATCGGTCGACATGCGCCTGGCCGCCCAGGGCCGCGGCGCGCTCGGTGAGGGAGCGGGGCTGGAAGGCGGTGAAGCTTTCCTGGCAGGCGTCGTTCTCGATGCACAACGCCAGCTGGCCGTTCTTGCAGTCGATGCGCACGCTGCCGTGGCGCGCATGGGTGTGCTTGCAGATGTTGTTCAGTCCTTCGCTCACCATCTGCAGCAGCTCCGCGGTCACCCGGTCGTCCAGGTGGAGCGGGGCGTCGATGGTCATCACGATGTCGATGTCGATGCCGTACAGGCCCTTGATCCGCGCGGCCTGGCGTTCCAGGTGGGGCCGTACGAGCCCGCCGGAATCGTCGGCTCCGCGCCTGACTTCGCCGGCGTAGCGGCGCAGGTCGGCGATCACGCCGTCGGCCACGTCCGCGAGTTTGTCGAGGTCTTCGCGCAGCGGGTTGTCGGCAGCGGCCCGCTTGCGCAGCGCGCACAGGCCCATGCGCAGGCCGATGTAGGGCTGGATGGCCGTGTCGTGCAGGTCGAGCGCGATCTTCAGGCGCTCCGTCGACGCGGCTTCCGAGGCCATCCGGTCGAGCACCTCGATGGTCTCGATGACCGGGAAGATCTGCGCCATGAGGTGGGCGAGGAACAGCGCGTCGGACTTGCCGAGCTGGCCGTGGCGCGACGACACGAACACCCGGCCCTCGCCCAGGCGCATCGGCAGCGGCGCGCTGATGAAGGCGTGCGCTTCCAGCAGGGCCGCGATGGCGGTGAAGAGCTGCGCGCCTTCTTCGTCGGCGCTGCGCCAGGCGGTCGCGCCCGCATCGAAGACCTGGTTCTGCGCGCGAAGGTGGCTCAGGGGCCAGGGCAGGCGGCTGCTCAATACGATGCTGTCGGGTGCAAGGGCCATGAGCGGCGATTCCGCGAGGCGGCCGATGGTCTGGATGCTCACCTGCTCGCAGGCGTCGTCTTCGCGCAGCGTTCGCAGCAGCCACATGCCGGTGGACCGGTCGCGCGTCAGCAGGATGCAATGGCTGGCCTTGAAGAAGGCCAGGGTGCGTTCCATCGTGCGGGCGATGGTGCGCGCGGCGCCGAAACGCGGGTTCGAGAGCTGGCTCACGTCGCCCAGGAGCGCCAGGCGCCGCTGCAGCGCCAGCTTGGAGCCACCCCAATACACGATCATGTGCCCCAGCGCCAGCAGGAAGGCGGTGCGCATCAGCAGTTGCGGGGTGTCTTCCGTGCCCGTGGCCAGCCCGCAGGCGGCGAACGAGGCGACCGACGCGATCGTCACGCGGGCGCCTTCCTCGAAGCCCCAGCGGAACGACGAGGTGAGGATGGCGAAGAAGTAGAAAAGGAAGAACAGGCTGCGGGTGCCGTCGGTCACCGCGAGGATCAGCGTGAACCACAGCACATCGGACCAGTGGATGGCCCTGCCCTGGAAGTAGGGCCGCCCCACCGTCGTGCAGACGTGGATCAGCAGGCTGTGAAGGAGGTAGCCGACGAAGGCCAGCCAGACCGCCGCGGGGATCTGCTGCCGGCTATCGGCGGCGTCGACCGTGATCGCCAGCAGCGCCGAGATCGACAGCACGAGTCGCATGCGTCCCACCATGAGCGCATCCGTCGCCAAGCTGGCGTCGATGCTGGGAGCGGGGCCCTGGACTGGCATGGGGATGCATCCTGTGGATGGACCATGTCACGCACCGCGAGAAATCGCGGCGTCGGCGGGGCTGCTTGGCAGTGATGGCTTGGAATACATTTTTATTACCAGAGACCACAATGTGTGACGAGTTCACATTACTACTTTGGTGTGCACAATCAATTGAAATCTCGTTCCATCAACAATTAGTAACTATATTTTCATTTGATTTCATTCGAATGAATGGAAATCGGCGCTGAGCCGCGAAAGGGCCGATGGCCGGGCCTTCGAGGCACCGGCGATGGCGCGGTATCTCGCCGTTCGCCCGCTTCTGCCTGCGAAGGTGTACCGATTGGGGGGTACCCCCGTGCCTGTTTCCCGGCCGTGAGCCCTGTACAGCCTCAGGGCAGGAACAGCAGCATTCCGTACACCGCGAACAGCAGGAGGTGCATGAGCCCCTGGATCGGCGACGTGCGCTGCCCGTTGAAGCTCAGCATCGTCAGCACGGCAGTCACCGCGAACAGCAGCGTTTCAGCGCCGGAGATGCCCATGACCACCTGCTTGCCCGTGACCAGCCCGATCACCAGCACCGCTGGCACCGTGAGTCCGACGGTGGAGACGAAGGCCCCCAGGCACAGGTTGACGGCGCGCTGCATCTCGTTGTTCATCGCGGCGCGCACGGCGGTGATCGACTCGGGCGTGAACACGATGATGGCGATGAGCACACCGCCCACGGCCGCTGGTGCGCCGGCTGCGGCGATGCCGTAGTCGGCGACCACCGCGAGGTAGTGCGCCAGCAGCACGATGGGCAGGATCATCGCGAGCAACAGCAGCGAGCGAACGACCACGGCGCGTTTGTCCAGGCCGCCGTGATCGGTCTGCGTGGCGGGTGAGGGCGTGGGTGAGGGCATGGTCGCCCGAACCGACAACCGCCCCGTCTCCGGCTGGATGAAGAAGCGCTGGTGGCTGCGCATCTGCATCCAGAGAAAGGCGCCGTACAGCACGGCGGTGAGCACCGACATGCCGATGGCCTGCACGGGCGTGAACTCGCCCGCGCCCGAAGTGTGGTTGGGCAGTACCAGCGCCGTGCCGGTGAGCAGCACGATCATCGACAGGTAGGCGGTGGTGCCCTGGGCGTTGTATTCCTGGTCGCCGTGGCGGGCCGAACCGGCGATGAGGCAGATGCCGATGACCAGGTTCAGGATGATCATCATCACGGCGAAGATCGAGTCGCGACCGATGGTCGGGAACTCGCCGGGGCCGAGCAGCACCGACGCGATCAGGATCACCTCGATCGACACGATCGAGAGCGTCAGGATCAGCGTGCCGTAGGGCTCGCCCAGCTGGTGCGCCAGGTGGTCCGCCTCGCGCACCACGCCGAACGAGGCGGCCAGGATGGTGACGAACAACGCGAGGAAGACGCAGACGGCCACCACGGGGCTGATCGGCGCGGCCAGCCAGCGGTCGCCAAAGGCGACGAAGAGCCCGACCACCAGCCAGGCGGCGGCGATCAGGGCCCAGGTGGCGGGCGGCACCAGGCGGGACGGAGGGCTTGTTGGGCTTGTTGTCATGTGCGTTGTCACTCCGACATCAGAAGGGAAGCCAGGGCCAGCATGCCGCTGCCCGCCAGGCTGAGCGCGCTCGCGACCCACAGGGCCTTCACGTCGCGGGGCTCGCATTGTTCGCGGCGCGCATGCCAGGCGGCGTAGGCGAGGGCCACCGCCATGGTCAACGCGGGCCAGTGCAGATCAAGACCGTTCATCGCGCGGCTCCCGATCGTGTGAACTCACGTGGAAATTCAGCGCGGTAGGACAGCCGCGTCGCGCCCGTGCGCACGTGCAGGCGCACGGCACCGAGCGTCAGCCGGAAGGCATCCGGCTCGCAGGCATGAGGAAGGCGAAAAAGAAGGAGGAAACGTTGCGCCGCGAGGCGCCAGGAAGAGAGCAGTGTGGCCATGTCGAAACTTCGTGAGAAGTCAGGAAAGGGCCGTCCCTTGCAAGGTGGAGGTGCAAGGCCGAGGTCGTCCTCGGCCCGGTTCGCGCAGGGCGCACGAACGCAAAAATGATAGCAGGGAAATCTCGGGCAGCGACCTCAGCCGCCGCGTGCGCGCACCTGGGCGGCGTGCACGATGCGGGCGTTGTCCACCTTCTGCTTGGACAGAAGCTGGGGCTTGTTGCAGCGCGAGCAGCGGTACAGGCGCAGCCAGGGCAGCAGGCGCATCCACCCGCTGCGCGGCTGGCGATCCATGTCCGCGAGGTGGCAGGGGCAGGCGGAAACCGAATGAGATGACGACATTTGTCCAATCGACCATGCAGTCCAGAACCCACCCTGACCGAGCTCTGCGGCTCTTCGGTTTCCTGGGAAATGAAAGTATTCATTCTTGCGACAAATGTAAACAAGCACACTCACCTGTTCTGGGTATTCGGTGTGTCTTGACGCGGAAACGGCCGTCCTTCCGGGGCCCGGTTTCTTCGGTTTCTGTCGCAGACTGTTTCACTTCTCCGATGCCTTCCGTGCACCAGTTCACAGAGGAGAAGCGCCCAGTTGACCGGTGTAAACTGCCCGGTTTTCTCCCTCTCTCGCGGTATGGTGCAAGTGTCACGGCGCACAGGCTTCACCGGCTCGGCGCTCACTCGCTTGCTCGCTCAATTGAGCGACACCGACGTTCCCGAATCCAGGCAAGCCCTCGCGGATCGTTTGGGTCAGTGGTTCAGTTGGACCGATGCCATCTCCCTGTCTGCAGCTCTGGATTCCGATCTGGGCGTAGCCCTGCCCGGCGCCCGGGCGTCCGACGCCACCGAGGAGGCGCTGGAATGCGCGCGCCTGAAGGCCGCGCTGGCCAAGGCCAATGCCGAAGGCGGCGTGGCCTCCGTGCTGCCGGGCGCGAACGACGACTTTCCGCCGTACCGCCGCCGCTACTTCGCACGCCAGCAGGCCATGGAAACAGGCATCGAGCCGCTGCGTGCCCGCCTGCGGGCCCGGCTGGCGACGCGCTCACCCGAACTGGCCCGGCTGGCCGCGGTGGACGCCATCCTGGAACAGGTGGTGGGCGCCCGCGAGCGCAGCCTGCTGGCGACCGTGCCCGCGCTGCTGGAGAAACACTTCAAGCGCCTGCGTGACACCGATCTGGCCCACCGGGCAGACCAGGCCGCGCAGGACGCACACCCCGACAACCCCCCGCCAGCACCGACCGCCGCCGGCGGCTGGCTGGACGTGTTCGGCCGCGACATGCAAAGCGTGCTGCGGGCCGAACTGGACATTCGCATGCAACCGGTCGAAGGCCTGCTCGAAGCCCTTCGCGATCGCTAGCCAGCAGCCCTCAAGAGACAACAAGCCTTCATGAACAGATTTTTCCAATACGCCGTCTTCATCGCGGGCCTGGCCGTCGTGTGCTGGGTCGGTGCCAGCTACGTCGGCTCCAACCCGCTGGCCCTGGTGATCACGGTGCTGATCGGCGCGTTCTACCTGATGGGCGCGCTGGAACTGCACCGCTTCCACCAGGCCACCGGCACGCTGTCGCACGCCGTGAGCGACCTGTCGGCGCCACCGGCCAGCCTCGGCGATTGGCTCGGTGCACTGCATCCCTCGCTGCGCAACGCGGTGCGCCTGCGCGTCGAGGGCGAGCGCGTCGGCCTGCCGGGCCCGGCCCTCACGCCGTACCTCGCGGGGCTGCTGGTGTTGCTGGGCATGCTGGGCACCTTCCTGGGCATGGTGGTCACGCTCAACGGCACCGGATTGGCGCTCGAAAGCGCGACCGACGTGCAGGCCATCCGCAACTCGCTGTCGGCGCCCGTGCGCGGCCTGGGCCTGGCCTTCGGCACCTCGGTGGCGGGCGTGGCGGCATCGGCCATGCTGGGCCTGGCCTCGGCGCTGTGCCGGCGCGAACGGCTGCTGGCCGGGCAGGCGCTCGACACGCAGATCGCGACCACCTTGCGCGGCCATTCGCTGGCGCACCGCCGTGATGAGTCGTTCCGCCTGATGCAGCAGCAGGCCGAGGCGATTCCCGCGCTGGTCGGCCAGCTGCAGGCCGTGGTCGCCGCCATGGAACAGCAGAACCAGGCGCAGGGCCAACGCCTGCTCGCGAGCCAGGACAGCTTCCATCAGAAGACCGAGGCGATCTACAGCGGGCTGGCCTCGTCGGTCGATCGCTCGCTCAAGGACAGCCTGGCCGAAAGCGCCCGCATCGCCGGCGCGTCGATCCAGCCGGTGGCCCAGGCCATGCCCGAGATGATCGGCCAGCTCCAGGCGTTGATGGCGACGATGGAGCGCCAGGGCCAGGCGCAGGCCGAGCGCCTCGTCGCCAGCCAGGACAGCTTCCATCAGAAGGCCGAAGCCGCGTACAGCGGCCTCGCGGCCTCGGTCGATCGCGCACTGAAAGACAGCGTGACCGACAGCGCCCGCCTCGCGGGCGCGACGATCCAGCCCGTGGTGGAGGCCGCCATGGCCGGCATCGCGCGCGAGGCGGCTTCGCTGCACGGCGGCGTGGCGCAAGCGGTGCAGCTGCAGCTCGAAGGCCTGTCGAGCCGCTTCGATGCCTCGACCGCCGGCGTTGCCGACACCTGGAAGGCCGCGCTGGCCGAGCACCAGCGCGCGAGCGGCGCGCTGTCCGAGGACCTGCGTGGCACGCTGGAGCGTTTCGCCGAGACCTTCGCGCAGCGCTCGGACGCACTGGTTGCGGGCGTGTCCGAACGGCTGCAAAGCACCGTGGGTGGCGTCTCCGAGACCTGGGGCAGCGCGCTGGCGCAGCATCAGCGTGTGAGCGAGCAGTACTCGGGCGAGGCACACCGCGCGCTCGTCGCGGCGGCGGCCGCGTTCGAGCAGCACTCGGCCTCGCTGTTGCAGACGGTCGGCCAGGCGCATGCCGGCCTGCAGACCGAGCTGGCGGCACGCGACGCGCAGCGCCTCGCGGCCTGGACCGGCTCGCTCGAGACCATGGCGGTCTCGCTGCGCAAGGAATGGCAGGAGGCCGGTGCACACACGCTGGACCAGCAGCTGCAACTGAGCGACACGCTGGCGCAGACCGTGCGCGAGATGACCGACCGGTCCGACGTCCATGCCAAGCAGACCGTGGCCGAGGTCACGCAACTGCTGCAGGCCGCTTCGGAAGCGCCCAAGGCGGCGGCTTCGCTGCTGGAAGGCGTGCGCGAGGCGCACGCGAACCTGCAGACCGAGCTGGCGGTGCGAGACGCGCAGCGCCTGTCGAGCTGGACCGAGTCGCTCGAAGGCATGGCCGCGACGCTGCGCCAGGAATGGCAGCAGGCCGGAGCGCAGTCGCTGAGCCAGCAGCAGCAACTGAGCGACACGCTGGCGCAGACCGTGCGCGGCATGACCGCCCAGTCGGAAGCGCATGCGAAGCAGACCGTGGCCGAAGTCTCCCAGCTGCTGCAGGCGGCGTCGGAAGCGCCCAAGGCCGCGGCCTCGCTGCTGGAGGGCGTGCGCGAGGCGCATGCGAGCCTGCAGACCGAACTCGCCACGCGCGACGCGCAGCGCCTCGCGGCCTGGAGCGAATCGCTCGAGACCGTGGCAGCCTCGCTGCAGAAGGAATGGCAGCAGGCCGGCGCGCACAGCCTGAGCCAGCAACAGCAGATGAGCGAGACGCTCGCGCAGACCGTGCGCGACATGTCGGCGCAGGCCGAGGCGAACGCCAAGCAGACCGTTGCCGAAGTCGCGCAGCTGCTGCAGGTGGCGGCCGAAGCGCCGAAGGCCGCGGCCGACGTGATCGCCGAACTGCGCCAGAAATTGTCCGACGGCATGGCGCGCGACAACGACATGCTGGAAGAGCGCAACCGCATCCTCGGCACACTCGAAACCCTGCTCGGCGCGGTGAACCACGCGTCGACCGAACAGCGCACCGCGATCGATGCGCTGGTCACGGCCTCGGCGGAGATGATGGAGCGCGTCGGCAGCAGCTTTACCGAGAAGGTCGAGAGCGAGACCGAGAAGATGGCCGGCATCGCCGCGCAGATCACCGGCGGCGCGGTCGAGGTGGCGAGCCTGGGCGAGGCCTTCGGTTTCGCCGTGCAGCGCTTCGGCGAATCGAACGACAAGCTGGTGGCCCACCTGCAGCGCATCGAAGGCGCGCTTGGCAAGTCGCTGGCGCGCAGCGACGAGCAGCTGGCCTACTACGTGGCGCAGGCGCGCGAGGTGATCGACCTGAGCATCATGTCGCAGAAGCAGATCGTCGAAGACCTGCAGCAGTTCGCGAGCCGCCAGGCCGCTGTGAGCGCCGAGGCCTGAGATGGTGCGCGACGAAATCGACCTCGACGCCGGCCTGGAGCCGACCGTCCCGGTGTGGGCGGTGTTCGGCGACCTGATGTCGGGCATGCTGGGCGCGTTCGTGCTGATCCTGGTGTGCGTGCTCGGCATGCAGCTGGACCTGGCGAGCCGCCTGGAAACCGAGGTGCAGCAGCGCCGCGCCGAGTCGCAGCGCCGCGAAGCGCTCGAACAGGCACTGGCCGGCCCGCTCGCCGCGGGCCGCGTGACGCTCAACAACGGCCGCATCGGCATCAGCGGCAGCGTGCTGTTCGCCTTCAACTCCGCCGATCTGCAACCGGGCGGCCGGCAGTTGCTCAAGAGCCTGGCCGGCCCGCTGGGTGCCTACCTGAAGGCACGCGACGAGATCCTGATGGTGAGCGGCTTCACCGACGACCGCCAGATGCGCGACGGCGCGCGCCTGTTCGCCGACAACTGGGAACTGTCCGCCCAGCGCGCGCTCACCGTGACGCGCGCGCTGATCGAAGAGGGCGTGCCCTCGTCGTCGGTGTTCGCCGCCGCATTCGGCGCCGAGCAGGCCGTGGCCTCGAACGGCGATGCCGAAGGCCGCGCGAAGAACCGGCGCGTGGAGATGGCGCCGACGCCCCGGCCTTCGAACGCGCCCGCACCTGCGAAGCCCCGTGAGTAACGACGCAGCGCCCGACGAACAGGCCCACGCCGTCGACGTGATCGACGCGATGGCCGCGCTCGACGCCTGGCGCGCGCACGGTGACGACCGCTTCGACCCGGTGCGCTTTCGCTTCATCGAGGCGATGGTGCAGCGCGCCGCGGCGCACGAGGGCGAGGCGCGGCGCCTGCTGGATGCGCGGCTGGCAAGCCTGATGGCGTCCTACCGCGCCGACCTCGACAAGGCTGCGTCCGAGACGCAGGCACCGGAAACCGCGCAGCCGGACAACGCACTCGCGGAACTGGTGGCGCACATCGCCCGGCTCGCCCCGCTGCCGCCCCCGTCCGACGCGGCGGCAACGGATGGCGACACCGTGCCCAGCCTGTCCACCGCGCCCGAGCTCAAGACCCTGAGCTATTTCCGCGGCACCTGGTCGAAGCTCGCCGCCGACCAGCGCGTGACGCAATCGCTCGCCCAGGTGCCGAAGAACGCCGGCCCGCTCAACACGCAGCACCTCGTGCAGCGCGCGCTCACGCTGATGCGCGACCTGTCGCCGCAGTACCTGCAGCGCTTCATGGTGCACGTCGATGCGCTGCTGTGGATCGAGCAGGCGAATGCCGCCGCCGAGGCCGCGCGCGTGGCGCGCACCGAGAGCCCGCGCAAGGGTTCGCGCAGCCGCGCCAGCTGAGCAAGGCTCAGCGCGGCCAGAGCCACCAGGCCAGCCCGGCCGCCACCGCCAGCCAGATGCCGATGACCAGGGCCATGCCGGCTCTGCTCGCAGGCCGGCTGCCGGTGCGGGCCATCCAGTCCTCGGCGCGCTCGCGGCTGCGGGCGATGACCTCGGGTGGCAGCAGATGCACCGTGAGCCAGAGCAGCGCGGGCAGCAGCAGCACGTCGTCGAGGTAGCCGAGCACGGGAATGAAGTCGGGGATCAGGTCGATCGGGCTCAGTGCATAGGCCACGGTGAACCAGCACAGTGCCTTCGGCAGCCACGGCGTTGCGGGGTCGCGGCAGGCGAACCAGAGGGTGACGGCGTCGCGCTTGATGCGGCGTGCCCAATCCCGGAGGTTCATCGCGCGCAAGAAAGCCTCCACCGAAAGCTTCTATCGAAAGCTTCAGCCGGCACTGCGCGGCCCGAACATGATGATGCCCATGCCGACGAAGCACACGGCCACGCCGACCCAGTCGCTGGTCGAGGGCGTCACCTTGTCCACGGCCCAGAGCCACAGCACGGCCACGCCGATGTAGACGCCGCCGTAAGCCGCATACACGCGGCCTGCAGCGGTCGGGTGCAGCGAGAGCAGCCATGCGAAGAGCGCCAGGCTCAGCGCGGCGGGCACGAGCAACCACGCCGAGCGGTCCTGCTTGAGCCACAGGTAGGGCAGGTAGCAGCCGACGATTTCCGCGAGTGCGGTCGCGATGAAGAGTCCCAGGGTCTTGAGCAGGTCCATGGCCGCCATTGTGGCGGCCGGCTGCGAAGGTCAGGGTTGTGGTCGGCCGGGGCCCGTGCCCGGGCGCGACGACGGCTCCCACACATCGGGCGTGGTCGCGACGAGCGACTTGAAGTCTTTCCACGGCCGCGCGCCGGGCACCGCGCGCCCGCCGACGATCACCCCCTTGGCGTAGGCCACCATGCGCTCGCGCAGGTAGCGGCGCTCGGATTCGGGCCAGGTCTCGATGGCGTGCGGGCCGCGCGACAGCACGATCTCCTTCACGCCGCGGATGCGGTTGTAGGCGGCCACGGTGCCTTCGAGCGATTCGGCGCGGTCCCACAGGCCCTTGCCGAAGAAGGCGGCGGGCCAGCGGTCCATGCCCGCGAGCGTGGCCGAGTTCGGATAGAAAAGGATGTGGTGGTCCGCCGCCATGCCGCCCAGGAACAGGTTGCGGTCGGCCAGGTCGGGCGCATCGGGCAGGTAGCCCGCGCCGCTGGCGAACGACGACAGCAGGATCGCGCCGCGGATGTTGCGCCAGCCGCGCGCCGGCGTGCAGTTGGGCACGGGCATGTCGAAGCTGCAGGCGGCGACGTAGTTGCGCGTCATGGCCCAGGCGGTCGACATCGAGCCGCGCGAGTAGCCGCCCAGCAGCAGCGGGATCTCGCTGGCCTTCTGGCCCGCGAGCAGGCGCCCGCGCGCGGCCTGGCCTTCGAGCAGTTGGCCCGAGGGTGTGAGCAGTCGCAGGCCCTGGCCGTTCTCGAGTTGGGCGAGCGCGCGGAACACGTCTTCGCCCTGTTCGAGGGTGTTGGTGTCGCTCACGCCGCCCGACAAGCCTTCGCCGCGCCGGTCGTAGGCCAGCACGTCGAAGCCGGCCTGGTTCAGCGCGTGCAGGTTCTCGCGCCACCAGCGCTGGCCCATGGCCTCGGTGGTGCCGTTGGGGAACGACACCGGCACGGCCTTGCCACTGGCTGCGTCGACGCGGTAGGCCACCTCGTCCGGGTGCTGGATGGCCGTGAGCTGGCCGCCACCGCCCGCTGCCATGACGGCGAGGGCGCGCACCTTGCGGCCACGCCCGTCGTCCACGCCCGCGCCTTCGATGTACCAGCCGCGCAGCTTGATCGGATCGGCGAGCTTCAGGTCGAAGCGCTCGAAGGCGTCGCGCGGCACGGTGAACTCGACGATGGACGTGCGTGCGTCGGCCTCGGCAATGCCTTCACGGTAGGGCGCCTTCGCGAAGAAGGCGGGGCGGCGGATCTGCTTCAGGTCGACCGTCGGGCTGTCGGCATCGATGCGTCCGGCCGGATCGACCGCGCCGGTCACGCGCGTGGCGCGTGCCTTGTTGGGTGGCAGCCAGCGCTGCATCTGTGCGTTCACACGCGCGAAGCAGGCCGGCTCGGCCTTGCAGGTGCGCCAGCGCGCCTTGAGCCGGTCGTCGGTGAACTCGCCCACGTGGTAGTCGCCGCCCGCGTAGCCGGCGGGCGCGGGGTAGGCGCTCATGAGCACCGGCACGCACACGCGCGGGCCGCCTGCGTTCACGGCGGTGCCGGCTTGCGGCAGCAGGTACCCGCCCACCATCGCGTTGCGGTCGGCGCCGACCCAGGCGACGCAGTCGGTCGGCGGCGGCTTGCTGGCAGCGGCCTGGCGCTGGGCGGCGGTGGTGCCGGGTGTGCAGGCCGACAGGCCCATCAGGGTGCCGAGCAGGGCGAGCGGAAGAATGGCGCGACGGACGCAAGAAGGGCGCATGGGGCGGGAAACGCTCGCGGAATGAAGAACCATGTGATTGGAACGCAGCCTGAGCGCAAAACGGCGACTCGCTCCGGCCAACGTGAACAAATGGGTGTCGATACTCTTGCAGAAGACGTGCCAGCGCGGCGGGTGCGAAAGCCGCCTTCTGGCGCAGGAGGGATCCTACTGGTCACGACCGGGGCGGCGTGTCCCGAAGCTGGGGCTGGCGCGCCAGCACCTCGTCGCGCGGGCCGTGGTCGCGCACGTGGCCGGCTTCCATGAGGATCACGGTGTCGAAGCGGTCGAGCAGGCTCAGCCGGTGCACCGAGGCGATCACGCAGGCCTGCGGAAACGCCGCCGCGATGCGCCCCAGCACGCGCGCCTCGGTGGCGGCGTCCAGCGCGCTGGTGGGCTCGTCGAGCAGCAGCAGCGAACTGCCTTCGGCCGCGAGCACGCCGCGCGCCAGGCACAGCCGCTGGCGCTGTCCGCCCGACAGGTTGAAACCGCGTTCCGAGATCGCGCTGTCGAGGTCGCCGCGCGTGGCCTGCAGCACCTCGTCGAAGGTGCTCACATGCAAGGCGGCGCGCAGGCGTTCGTCGTGGCAAGGGCGCCCGAAGGCCAGGTTCTCGCGCACGCTGGCTTCGAACAGCTCGGTCTCCTGCGGGATCAGCGTGGCGAGCTGGCGCAGCCGGGGCCAGTCGGTTCGCACGCCGTCGAGCGTGAGCGTGCCGCCGTGCGGTGCATACAGGCCGGCCAGCACGCGCAGCAGCGTGCTCTTGCCGCCGCCGCTGGGGCCGACCAGTGCGACACGCTGGCCCCGGCGCAGCGCGAGCGCCACGTCGTGCAGGCCGCTGCGCGCGGGTGCGGCGGGGTCGTCTGCAACAGCGCCGCGCGGGGCGTAGCGCCATTGCAGCTGCCCGACCTGAAGTTGCGTCCACGGCGCCTCGGCGTCGATGCGTTCATGCGCGGGCACTTCCTCGGGCGGTGCTTGGAGCGTGGCACTCGTGGGCGCGTGCCAGATCGGTTCGGCGCTGCTGTAGTCGGTGTGCATGCGCGCGAAGAAGCTGAAGTTCGCCGCCACCGACGTCACGACGCCGGCCGCCTGCTGGGCGTACTGGTAGATCATGAACACCGCGCCCAGCATCACGGCCTGGCCCGGCGCGCGGGCTTGCCACACGTAGATCACCACCAGGCCCCAGGTCAGCGCCAACCCCATCAGGTCGACCGCGAACCACTTGCCTTCGTTGAGCACCACGGTGCGCTTCAGCGGCAGCGAGATCGCCGCCATGCGCCGGCGCAGCAGCAGGCGCGAGGCGCCCTGCAGCCGCAGGCCGATCACGGTCGAGGCGTTGCCCAGGAAGTCGAGCAGCGCGGCCACGTAGCGCCGGTCGGTGTCGTTCTCGGCGCGCGCCAGCTTCATGAGCGCGCGGTCGATGCGCACGATCACCACGCCGATCAGCACGTAGCCCGCGAGCGCCGTCGCGCCGCTGGTGCGCGACAGCAGCGCCAGCGCCACCAGCGGCCCGACGAAGTTGACCGCGTTGGTGAGCCAGATGAACTGGTTCTGCGCGAAGTCCGCCAGCGCGCGGCTGGCCTGGTGCACGCGGTGCTGCAGCTCGCCCGAGTGGTGGCTGTCGTGCCATGCGAGGGGCGCGGCGGCGATGCGTGCGTAGAGCTGGTCGGCGAGCGTCTCGCGCACCTTCAGGCCCACGTTGCGTTCCAGGATGCGCCCCGGCCCGTGCAGTGCCCATGCGCCGACGTACACGCCGGCGAGCGTGGCGATCCAGCGGCCGGCCGCTGGCAGGTCGCCGCGCTGCAAGGCGTTGATGGCCTGGCCGGCGAGGTAAGGCAGCGTGAGGCGGATCAGCTGCGAACTCGCGAGCAGCGCGGTGGCGCCGAGCAACTGGGCACGTGCGCCGGCCGCGAAATGCCACAGCGCGGCATAGAGTGCGCGGATCGCGCGGCCGGGGGATTCGGTGGTCGAGATCGTTGTCGTATCTGTCATGCGTGCGCTTCAGCCGGCCTTGCGGAAGGTGAGGTTGATGCGCTGAGCACCCCATCGTGCATCCAGCAGGTGCGGCGCGTCCTTGAGCGGCAGCACGCCGTGAAAGCGCAGCCGGTCCACGCCGCCCCACACCACCACGTCGCCGTGCACCAGCGGAATGCGCACGGTCTTGTCGCTGCGTGCGAGCCCGCCGAACTGGAACGTCGCCGGCATGCCCAGCGACACCGACACGATCGGCGCGCCATGGTCGCGCTCGTCGCGGTCCTGGTGCAGCGAGAGCCGGCTGCCCGGCTGGTAGCGGTTGACCAGGCAGGCGTCGGGTGCAAAGCCGTCGAAGCCTGCCAGTGCCGCCGCGTCGCGCGCGAGCAGCGCGAAGGCCTCGGGCATCGCGGGCCAGGGCGCGCCGCTGTCGGGATCGACCGCGCTGTAGCGGTAGCCGCGCCGGTCGCTGGTCCAGCCGAGCGCGCCGCAGTTGGTGAGCGCGACCGACATGGTGAAGCCGCCCGGCGTGACCAGGTGACGGAACGGCGCACGCGCGGCCACGTCGCCGATGGCATCGAGCAGCGCATCGACGCGCGGCAGCGCGAAGCCCGGCAGCACGAAGGCGGCCGGGCCGATCGGCTCGCGCGCGGCGCGTGGCGGGGCGTCGAAGAGGTCGAACGTCATGGGGGCATTGTCGCCAGCGACGGGGGCGGTCTGGCGTGTTGTCCGCGCCTGCAATGCATTCAAGCTGTCACAAAGCGTCACTAGCATTCCGAGCACCAAAGCAGTACCCGGCACCGCCCGCATCTGCGATTCCTCCTTCGTCACAGGACCCGGCATGTCTCGCGTTGCTCGGTCACGGTGGGTGTGTGTCTTGACCCTGATCCTCGGAATTCTGTCCCTCGCGGCCGTGTCGCATGCCGGCGAACCCGTGCCATCGCCCGATGCGGCGGGGCGCGTGGTGTTCGACCTGCCGGCCCAGCCGCTGGCCACGGCCCTGCAGGTCTATGCGCAGGCGACGGGGCAGTCCGTGTTCTTCGACGGGCAGCTCACCGCCGGCCTGGAGTCCGCGCCGCTGCACGGCGCGTTCACGCCGCGCGACGCATTGCAGCGCCTGCTGGCCGGCACACGGCTGGCCGCGCGCCACACCGATGCGCGCACCTTCACGCTGGTCGAGGCCGAGACATCCACGTCTGAGATCGCCTCAGCACCGACCGCGCCCGCCGCTCCTGCGATGTCTCCACGCGACGCGCGTGTGGTGCAGCAGGCGCTGGAACGCACGCTGTGCCGCTGGCCGCATGCGCGCCCCGGTACCTACCGCGCGCTCGTGCAGCTGTGGGTCGGACGGGATGGCCATGTGCGGCGCACGCGGCTGCTCAGTTCCACCGGCCTGGCGCAACGCGACGCCGCGCTCGAGGCCGCAATGAACACGCTGGTGCTCGATCGCCCGCCCGAAGGCGAGGCCGACCAACCCCTGGCCGTGCTGCTGCTGCCGCGCACGGGCAACCGCCCCGACGTCTGCGACGCGGTGGCGTCTCCCGTTTCCTGAGCACGCCGTGGAACAGGACACCCCCGGCTTTCTGCGCAGCCTGCTGACCAGCCGCTACATCGACTTCCGCAACCGGCTGCGTCGCCGCCTGGGCTCCGAGGAGCAGGCCGACGACGTGCTGCACGAAACCTGGCTGCGCGTGCAGCGCATGAGCGACCCCGGCCCGGTGCAAAGCCCCGTGGCCTACCTGCTGCGCATCGCGTCCAATGTGGCGGAAGACCGGCGCATCTCGCACGGGCGCCTGCTCGACTTCGTGGAGGTCGAGGAACTGCTGCACTTTTCCGACGACAGCCACGATCCGGCCCGTGTCTCGGAGGCGCGCAGCGAGGTGCAGGCGCTGGAGCGTGCGCTGGAGGAGCTGCCGCGCCGCCGCCGCGACATCTTCATCGCCTCGCGCGTGGACGAGACGCCGCATGCCGACCTTGCCCGGCGCTACGGCGTGTCGGTGCGCATCGTCGAGCGCGAAGTGAAGGCCGCGCTGGTGCATTGCGCGGGTCGTTTGGGGCGCGATGTGATCCAGAGGTTCGGTCCCGGGGCCGGAAAACAGTCTGAGAAGACATGAAGGCTGCTCACACCCCGACCGACCGCGCGGCGCTGGACGCCCAGGCCCACGACTGGCTCGTGCGCCTGACCTCCGGCCGCGCCACCACGGGCGACGCGCAGGACTTCCGCCGCTGGTGCGCCCGCAGCCCGGAGCACGCGCAAGCCATGACCGAGGCGACGCGACTGTGGGACCTGACCCGGCCTGCTGCCGAAGCTGTCGCGCGACGCGTGCCCGTCGCGGACGCTGCGCCGCGCGCGGCAACGGCCATCGCCGCGTCGCGCCCACCTGCATTCGGCCGCCGCCATTTCCTCGGTGCCGCGCTCGCGGCCGGCGCCGCCGCCTTCGTGGTGGTGCGACCGCCCGCCGGCCTGTGGCCCGCGCTGTCCGACATGACGGCCGACTACCGTACCGGCACCGGCGAACAGCGCCGCGTGGTGCTGGCCGACGCGGCGGTGGTCGAGATGAACACGCAGACCAGCCTCAACCTCGCACGCGGCGCCGAGGGCGAGCCGCCCGCGCTCGACATGCTCGGCGGCGAGGCGCAGGTGCTGCTCGATGCGGCGCGGCGCACGCCCTTCACCATGACGGTGGGCGGCGCGCGCCTCGTGGCCGCGGCGGCCAGCCGCTTCAACGTGCGCGCGACCGGCGGCGAGGTGTGCGTGACCTGTTTCGCGGGCTCGGTGGAGTTGCGCGACGGCGAGCGCGTGCTGGTGGCCGGCCAGGCGCAGCAGATCCGCTACGGCAGCCGGGGGTCGGGCGAGGCCGAGGTGGCGCGTGCGCCCGATCTCGCGGCGGTGAGCGCGTGGCGCGAGCGCGTGCTGGTGTTCGACGACACGCCGCTCGCGGCCGTGGTCGACGAGATCAACCGCTATCGCCCGGGCCGCCTCATCGTCACGCGTGCCGAACTCGGCCGCCGCAAGGTGCAGGCACGGCTGCGGCTGGACGAGCTGCCGCACGTCGAGACGCTGATCGCCGTGAGCTACGGCGCGAAGCTCACGTCGTTGCCCGCGGGCATCGTGCTGCTCGGGTAGCTGCGTCGTGTGACGCGGCTGTGAAAAAGAAGCCCGTCCCTTCGCGCCCGCAAATATTCCCGAACTTTTGCAGCGCACGTGTCGGTCGCATCCGATGAGCCCGGTCTCTTCTCCAGAACGGTTTTTCTCTGGGGTATGACATGAGCAACAAGACATTCCGCCGCGCGCCCGTCGCGCACGCCGCCGCCCTCGCGCTGGCCATGGCGGGCCTGGCGGGCAATGCACAGGCGCAGCGCGCCTTCAGCGCCGCATGGATGGCGCAGAAGAACGTGACGCAGGGCACCGCAGCCGCCACGGGCTACCTGCCGAACGGCACGCCGGCCTCGATGCTGACGAACCCTCTGGCGCAGCAGCAGAAGGCGAACGAGCAGCTGCGCCAGTCGCTCGGCAACCTGGGCCTGGCAGCGCAGGCGATTGCCGCGCAGCAGGCCGCACAAGCCGCGGCGCGCGCCGCCGCGCGGAACGATCCCTCGGTGCCCGACGGCCTGGCCGACGGCGGCCTGAAGGTCGACACGAACTCGCTCAGCGCCGGCTGGCTCAACGCCCGCGCGCTGAACCGCGACTCGCAGAAGCAGGTCGACGGCCGCACGGTCGTCACCGTGGAGCAGACGGCCGACAAGGCCATCCTGAACTGGGAGACCTTCAACGTCGGGCGCAACACCACGGTCGATTTCAAGCAGCAGGCCGACTGGGCCGTGCTCAATCGCGTGAACGACCCGAAGGCGCGGCCTTCGCAGATCCAGGGGCAGATCAAGGCCGACGGCACGGTGCTCATCGCCAACCGCAACGGCGTGGTGTTCAGCGGCACCAGCCAGACCGACACGCGCAACCTGGTGGCGGCCGCCGCGCACATCGGCGACGAGCAGTTCAAGGCACGCGGCATCTATTCGAACGACACCGCACCGAGCTTCACCACGGCGAAGGAAGACGCGGGCAAGGTCTCGGTGCAGGCCGGTGCGCGGCTGGCGACGAAGGAACCCGGCTCCGTCACGCAGGGCGGGGGCTACGTGCTGCTGCTCGGCAAGGAAGTCGCGAACGCCGGCGAGATCGCCGCGCGCAAGGGCCAGGCGCAACTCGCGGCGGGCGACAGCTTCGTGATCCGCAAGGGCGTGGGTACCGACGCCAACGCCTTCTCGACCACGCGCGGCAACGAGGTCGCGCCGCAGTTCGTACCCGACAGCACGTCGGGCAAGGTGAGCAACACAGGCCTCATCGTCGCGCGCGAAGGCGACATCACGCTGGCCGGCCGCGACGTGCGTCAGGACGGCGTGGCGCTCGCCACGTCCACCGTGGCCGCGCGCGGCACGGTGCACCTGCTGAACTCGGCCGCCGACACGCGCGGCCACGTGGCGCTGGGCACGGGCGCGGTCACGGCGGTGCTCGTCGAGGACGACGGCAAGGCCAGCGCGCTCGACAGCCAACGCGACGCGCTCATCAAGGAATCGGCCGCGCAGGACGCCGCGCGCGCCCTCGTGCCGCAGGGCCTGTTCGACAACCTCTCGCGGCTGTCGGACCGCCGCGACCAGTCGCGCATCGAGATCGTCTCGGGCGGCGACATCCATTTCGAGGGCGAGTCCCTCACGCTCGCCACCGGCGGGCAGATCGCGGCCAGCGCCGCGCGCCGCAGCTTCGTGGCCGACAAGGCACGCCTCGACGTGTCGGGCGCGGTCGGCGTGAACGTGGCGATGGAGTCGAACAACGTCAAGGTCAGCGTGCAGGGCAACGAGACACGCGACGCGCCGCGCAACCGCGAGAGCGGCAAGCTTTTCAACAGCGACGTGTGGATCGACCGTCGCAAGCTCGTGCGCGTGGCGCCCGGCGTGGGCGGCTACGAGGGCGAGCGCTGGTATGCGGCGGGCGGTCTGCTGGAAGTCGGCGGCTACCTGGGCAACCAGGGCCACGGCATCGGCGAGTGGGCGGCGCAGGGCGGCACGGTGGTGCTCGGCGGCGCACAGGTGGTCACGCAGGCGGGCTCCAGCGTCAACCTGTCGGGCGGTTCGCTGAACGTGCAGACCGGCTTCATCCACCAGACCTGGCTCAAGGGCAGCGACGGGCGTCTGTACAGCCTGGACAAGGCCCCCTCGGACATGCTGTTCGACGGCGTCTACAAGGGCTTCGAGGCCGAGCACGTGCGCTGGGGCAAGAAGAACACCGACTACTTCTACAACCCGCTGATCGCGCCGCAGCGCCTGCTGGAGAACGGCTACACGGTGGGGCGTGATGCGGGCCGGCTGGTGGTGAGCGCGCCCACGGCGGTGCTCGAAGGCGACATCGTGGCCGAGGTGTTCAACGGCGCGCAGCAGACGCGGGCTCGCGACGCCGCACTGGACGACGGCTACCGGCAATCGCAGAACGCGGTGGCGCGCGGCGGTGCGCTGGCGGTGGGGCGCTACGGCGCGCTGGGTCGCATCGACCTGTTCGACACCGACGTGCGCTTCGGCGACGTGGCACCGGTCACGCAGCAGATGGCCGCGGCCGATGCGCTGGCCGCCGACCGCATCGGCACGCTGTGGCTCGACAGCGCGCACCTGAACGCACAGAACCTGTCCGTGCTGGACATCGGCACGCTCGGCAGCGCGACCGTCGAGAAGGCGCTCGCGCTCGCCGACGGCGGCCGCCTGAACCTGCTGGGCGCGTTCATCGACATCGGCGCGAACGTCACCGTGCGCGGCGGCACGCTGGAGGCCGGCAATGTCTTCCAGTCGCCGGTGGACGGCGCCCAGCCGCGCGCGCTGGTGAAGGAGGCCGCCTCGTCGATCACGGTGCGCGACGGCGTCACGCTCGACCTGCGCGGGCGCCGCGTCGATGTCGGCACCGCGCCCGACGAAACGGCCACGCTGGCCGCCATCGACGGCGGCACGGTGCGCATCGAATCGACGCACGGCGTGACGATCGGGCAGGGCAGCCTGATCGATGTGTCGTCCGGCGCGGCGCTGCTGGCCAAGGGCAAGCAGAAGGGCGGCAAGGGCGGCAACGTGGCGCTGATGGCCGACTCGGCCGCCACGGGCACCGATGCGAAGGGCCGCTTGGCGCTGGGCGGCGAAATCCGCGGCCACGGCGTGAACGGTGGCGGTACGCTGAAGATCGAAACGGGCCACGCACTGCTCGTCGGCCCGGACCCCGCGCTGTCGGATGCCTCGCAGCTCGTGCTCGATGCGTCGCGCCTGCAATCGGGCTTCTCGGTGTACGACCTCAACGGTCACGCGGGGCTGACGGTCGCGCCGGGCGCGCAACTCGAGGTGGCGATGCCGGTCTACCGCATCGCGCCCGAGGCCGGCGCGGACCACGAGGGCGGCATCGCATTGCAGCTGTGGACGCCGCCGCTGCTGCAGCAGGATGTGCCCCACCGCCAGGGCGTGCAGCGACAGGGCGCCGACCTCGTGCTGCGCGCGCAGCGCCGCATCAACGAAGGCGGCAACCTCGCCATCGGTGCGGGCGCGGTGGTGACGGTCGATCCGAGCCGCTCGATCCAGCTGCTCGGCGGCGGACAGAGCAGCGTCGTGGTCGACGGCCGGCTCAACGCCTGGGGCGGGCGCATCGCCATCGGCATCGAGGCACCGCCTTTCAATTCGCCGCTGAGCACCTCGCTGCAGCCGCACAACCGCTCGGTGTGGATCGGTGAGGGCGCGGTGCTCGACGTGGCGGCGCGCGCGCAGACCGGCATCGACGACGACGGCCGCCGCTACGGCACGGTGCGCAACGGCGGCACCATCTCCATCGGCGGCGGGCTCGACTGGGAAGCCAAGGGCGCGGCCAGCGCGCCCGACGTGGCGATCGTGATCCGCCCCGGCGCGGTGCTCGATGCCTCGGGCAGCCATGCGCGCATCGACGTGCCGGCGGTCGGCAACCTGTGGCGCGAACTCGACGTGGCCAGCGACGGCGGCAGCATCGTGCTCAAGTCGGCACACAGCCTCTACCTCGACGGCACCCTGCGCGCCCACGCGGGCGGCGTGAATGCGGCGGGCGGCACGCTCGCGGTGGCGCTCGAAGCGCCGGTGTTCTCGAAGTTCTACGTCGTCGACGACGCCGTGCGGCGGCCGCGCGAGCTGGTGCTGTCGCAGACGCAGCAGCCCAGCGGACTGCCCGCGACGCTCAAGCCGGGCCATGCCGATGCGGCGCTGGCCTACGGCAAGGGGCGGTTGAGCGTGGACCAGGTGCAGGGCGGCGGCTTCGGCAACCTGTCGCTGCTGGTCAACGGCCTGCTGAGCTTCGAGGGCAACGTCGACCTCACGACCGCGCAGAGCATGCGTCTGTACGCCGGCAGCTTCGCGCTGGCCGACAGTGCGGCGCCCGACGCCAATGTGCGGATCGCCTCGTCCTACCTGCGGCTGGCCGGCGTGACCGGTGCGCCCAGGCAGGACAGCGAGGTGATCTACACCACGACCTGGCGCCACGGCGCATCGACCCGCACGAGCGACGCGGTGTTCAAGGCCGAAGCCGACCAGATCGACATCCGTGACCGCGTGGGCTTCGGCGCGCACGGCGAGATCGCCATGAAGACCGGCCCCGCGCTGGTGGTGGACCGTCGCGGCTTCGACGCGGTGAACATGACCAGCCGTGGCGACCTGCGGCTGCTCGGCGGCTCGCCCGCGCTCGGGCTGCTCGGCGCCACCACGACCGAACTGGCCACGAAGGGCGACCTGACGCTTACCGCCGCGCAGATCTACCCCGCCACCGGTGCCTACGCGCAGATCCTCGCGGGCTACGACAAGGACCGCGTGCTGGACATCCGCCGCCAGGTCGAGGGCGACGTGGCCATGCCGCAGTCGGCTTTCGGCATCCTGTCGCTCGGCGGCGGCACGGTGCGCCAGGGCGGCATCGTGCGCGCTCCACTGGGCAACCTGATCGTGGGGCAGGACGGGCGCAGCACCTTCGAGGCGCGCGCCAGCCTGGTCGAGCTACTGCCGGGCAGCATCACCTCGGTCAGCGGCGCCGGCCTGCGCATGCCCTACGGCGGCACGACCGACGGCATCAGCTACAGCGTCGCGGGGAAGGCCGTCGACAAGCGCGCCGTCGGCACCAGCGGCATCCTGCTCACGGGCGACAGCGTGGTCGGGCGCGCGGGCGCGCTGCTCGACCTGTCGGGCGGCGGCGAACTCACGGGCGCGGGCTTCGTCTCGGGCCGCGGCGGTTCGGTGGACGTGCTGCGCACGCCGCTGGCCAATGCCAACCCGGCCAACACCTTCAGCAACGCCGGCAACGGCGTGTACGCCATCGTGCCGGGCTTCCAGGGCGGTTACGCCCCGGTGTCGCCGGACGCGGGCGCGGGGGAGCCGGCCGCCGGCCGGCAGATCACGCTCGACCACGACGTGGCCGGGCTCAAGGCGGGCACCTACACGCTGCTGCCGTCCACCTATGCGCTGCTGCCCGGTGCCTTCCGCGTGGAAGTGGGCGCATCGAGTGCGCTGTCCGCGGCGCCGCTGCCGGCAGGCTATGGCTCGTACGTGGCGAGCGGCTACCTGGGCGTGGCGAACACGGCGGTGAAGTCGTCGCTGGCGAGCCAGCTGGTCGTCACGCCAGCGGCAGTGGTGAAGCAGCACGCCACCTACAACGAGATGGGCTACGACGCCTTCGTGGCGGCCGATGCGGCGCGCCGCGGCGGCGTGCGCGGCGAGATCGCGGCCGACGCCCGCAACCTGCTGCTCGACTATTTCTATTCGAAGCCGCAGGACGGCGTGTCGATGCTGCAGTTCGACGGCAAGGCGCTGTTCAACCCCGCCGCCGGCAGCACGGGCTTCGGCGGCACGCTCTCGACGAAGGCCATCGCCATCGAGGTCACGGCACCGGGCGCCGGGCGCACCGCCGGGTTCGAGAACGCGTCGCTGCCGGCCGACCAACTCAATGCCTTCGGCGCGCCACGGATGATTGTGGGCGGCCGGATCGACCTGGGCTACGCCGACAACTTCGCGACCTTCAAGTCGGACGCCGGCCACGTCGTGGTGCGCAGCGGCGCCACGCTGCGCGGCGCGGAAATCTTCCTCGTGGCCGGCGGCTACGGCGAGGGTATCCAGGTGGAGCAGGGCGCGTCGCTGAACACGCTCGGCGCCGGTGCGCCGGCCTACGACTCCACCGACGGCGTGGTGTTCTCGGCCGGCCGGGGCTCGGTGCTGGGGCTGTCCAACGGCTGGATCAACCTGCTGCCGCCCATCGCCGAGGCCGCGCCCGCCGCGATCGAGGTCGGCGGGTGCGCGGGCGGCGCGTGCAGCGGACACACCACGCTGTACGGCGAAGGCACGCTGGCCGTGGCCACGACCCGCTCGTTCACGCTCGCCGACAACGTGCGCTACGGCGCGAAGAACCTGGTGCTGGCGGTGTCGTCGGTCAACCTGGGCAGCGACGCGGCGCTGCAGCAGGCAGCCGCCAACGGCCAGTTGCCCTCGGGCCTGTCGATGAACCAGGGCATCCTGTCGAACCTGCTGGCCGGCAACAAGGGCGAAGGTGTGCCGGCGGTCGAGACGCTGGTGCTGAACGCGCGCGAGTCGGTGAACATCTTCGGTGCGGTCGCGCTGGACACGCTCGATCCGGCCACCGGACAGTCGTCCATCGAGCGGCTGGTGCTGGGCACGCCGGCCATCTACGGCTACGGCGGCGCGGGCGACACCGCGAAGATCACGACTGGCGAATTCATCTGGACCGGGCTGACGCCGCGCCCGCCCGCAGCCGGAGAGAGCTTCCCCGGCCCGAATGCACCGGGCGGTGCCATCGGCAGCCTGCTGGGCGACGGCACGCTCGACGTGTCGGCCGCGCGCATCGTGCTCGGCCATGCACCCAACACGCAGCCCAACGCGGGCTTCTCGGCGGACCGCCTCGCGCTGGGCTTCGCCACCGTCAACCTGAACGCGAGCGAGCGCATCACCTCGAACGCGAAGGGCACGCTGGACGTGTACCACCGGCAGGGCGAGTACGTGAGCGGCAAGGGCTACGACTTCAGCGGCGGTCAGCTGAACCTGCGCACGCCGCTGCTCACCGGCGAGGCCGGCTCGAACCACCGCATCGCGGCGGGCGGTGACCTCGTCGTCAGCGCACCCGCCGGTGGCGCAACGCCAGCGGGCGACGCGGCACTGGGCGCGCAACTGGCGCTCACGGGCCGCAACATCACCATCGACGGCACCGTCGGCCTGCCCTCGGGCAAGCTGCAACTCACGGCCAGCGGTGACGTGACGCTGGGCGCCAACTCGCGCATCGACCTGGCGGGACGCGCGGTGCAGTTCTTCGAGCAGACGCGCTACAGCCGCGGCGGCGACCTGGAGGTGACGAGCACGGCGGGCAACATCGTGCAGGCCGCGGGCTCGGTGATCGACCTGTCGGCCACGCACAATCGCGGCGGCACGATGCAGGCGACGGCGCTGGGCGCCGGCGCGGGTCGCATCGACCTGGGCGGGCGCATCCTCGGCACGGCCAGCGGTGCCTACGACGCGGGCGGCACCGTGGTGCCCTACGACGCGGCCGAGATCAACGTGCGCGGCCAGACCGTGGCCGACTTCGCGGGCCTGAACACGCGCCTGAACGACGGCGGCGTGACCGGCGCGCGGCGCTTCCAGATCAAGCAGGGCGACCTGGCCATCGGCGACGAAGTGAAGGCGCGCCAGGTCGAGGTGACGGTGGACGGCGGCAGCCTCACGGTGAACGGCCGCATCGATGCGAGCGGCTTCCAGGTAGGCGCGATCCGCCTGGCGGCCAAGGGCGACCTCACGGTCAACGGCACGCTCGACGCGCACGCCACCGGCCTGCGCGTGGACAGCTACGGCAAGATCATCGACAGCCCGAACCGGGCTCTCGTCGACCTCACCAGCATCCAGGGCACGCTGACGCTGGGCGGCGGCGCGGTCATCGACCTGCGCGCGGGCACCGGCGTGAGTGCGGCACAGGGCAACGACGGCGCAGCGCGCGGCACGCTCGCGCTGAATGCGCCGCGACGGGGCGAGGACGACGTGGCGGTGAACGTCAACGGCACGCCCGCGATCCAGGGCGCGAAAAGCATCGCGGTCAACGCTTTCCGCACCTACAGCGACTTGCCGTACGCCTCTGCGCCTGACGTGACCGGCCGCACGCCGCAGCTCATCACGCAGAAGTTCTTCGATGAGGTCGTCGACCCGGACAACAGCGCCTTCATGAACAAGGCGCTGGGCAATGCATCGCTGTCGGCACGCCTGGCCGGCCTGGGCAGCTATCACCTGCGCCCCGGCGTGGAGATCGTCAGCAAAACGGCCGACGGCGACCTCAGCGTGGTCGGCGACATCGACCTCTCGGGCTACCGCTACGGCCCGGGCGCCGACCGCAACGACCCGGCGCGGCGCGGCTTCGGCGAGCCCGGCGTGCTGGTGATCCGCGCGGGCGGCAACCTCAACGTGTACGGCAGCATCAACGACGGCTTTGCGCCGCCGCCCGCCACGCCCGACGACAAGGGCTGGTACCTCACCGAGCAGCGCACGAAATTCGGCACGCCGTTCACGCCCGATGCCGCCGACATCGTCGTACCGATCGACGGCGTGGTGCTCGACAAGGGCACCGTGTTCCCCAAGGACGCGCTGCTGAACTACGACGTGCCCGCCGAAGCCATGGTGCTGCCCGCCGGCACGGTGCTGCCGGTGACCGTGACCCTGGGCGCGGCCTACACGCTGCCGGCCGGCACGGTGCTGCGCGCCAACGTCTACAACGCCGACGGCAGCATCCGCCTGAAAGCGGGCACGGTGCTGGCCGAGGCCGTGGCGTTGGACATCGGCATGAAGCTGGGGGCCGGCACTTCGCTGCGCGGCGAAGCCAGCGTGCAGGCGCTGGTGTGGCCCAAGGGCGTGCGCATGCCGGTCGCGATGAAGACGGACGGCACCATCGCGCTGGCGCGCGGCGCGCTGATTCCGTCGATGACCGACGTGCAGCTGCCGAACGATGCGGCCGTGAACCTGCGGCCCGAGGTCGATGGCGTGCAGGGCCGCAACTGGGCCGTGGCGCCGATGCTGGGGCAGGGCGCGACGAGCTGGAGCCTGCAGCTCACGGCCGGCGCCGACCTGGACTCGGCCGACCGCCGCGCGGTCGATCCCGCGAAGCACGGCTCGCTCATCCTGGCCGACAGCCACGCGATGACGAGCGTCAAGCTCACGCCGGGCGGCACCGGCTACCTGTGGGGACCGAACGGGGCCATCTACGGATTCGTGGAGGGAACGCCGGTGGACCCCCTCGATTTCGATGCGGGCTACTGCGACTGGGGCGGCGCGGGCACCTGCGTGGTCGATCCGGTGCGCCTGTCGTATTTCTGGGGGCCCAACGGCATCGACTGGGACCCGAGCTTCATCGAAGGGCAGCCGATCCCGCCGGAATACCTCACCATCTGCGAGTGGGGGCCGGGCATCTGCACGACGGTGATCAGCCCCGTCAAGGACATCACCAAGTACACGCCGCTGTCGCCGATGTTCAGCGTGCTGCGCACCGGCACCGGTGACCTGGGCCTGGCGGCGGCGGGCAACCTCGTCATGGAGTCGGCGTTCGGCGTCTACACGGCCGGCACGCGCTCCGCGCCGCTGCTCGACGCCAACGGGCTGGACCCCTTCAACCTGGCGCGCGGCAAGACCATCCAGGGCTCGGTGATCGGCCCGCAGACGGCGAACTACGACGGCGCACTGGCCGCCTACCAGGCCTGGTACCCCGAGCACGGCGGCAACCTGGACATCAGTGTGGGCGGCAGCGTCGTCGGCGATGTCTGGGGCAACTTCTCGGGTGAGCGCGCGCAGGTGCCGAGCGCCGCGGTGGGCAACTGGCTGTGGCGCCAGGGCTCGGGCACGGCCCTGGCCGGCAGCGACCGCATCGCCACGTCGTGGTGGATCAACTTCGGCACGTACGCGCTGCCGACCGCCCAGCAGTTCAGCACCAGCGTCAGCCCGGAGCCCTACCTCGTCGGCTTCACCGGCATGGGCACGCTGGGCGGCGGCAACCTGACGCTGCGCGCGGGTGGCGACGCGGGCCTCACCACGCGGATGGGCAAGGGCGCGGACTGGACGCGCAGCGAAGCCATCGTGGCGGCGGTCGGCAGCACCGGCCGCGTCGACGCGAACGGCCAGCTGACGCTCACCGGCGGCGGCGACCTGCAACTGCGCATCGGCGGCGTCGTCAACCCGAACCTCGCCGCGGCGCAGTACGCGGGCTCTTATGGCAGCAACGCGCAACTGCAGGACCTCAACGGCGCGCTGATCAACCTGCGCGGCCTGACGGCCGTGTCCGCCAGCGCCATCGGCGGCATCGAGCTGAAATACCGCAAGGCCGAGCGTCCGATCCCGGGCCAGGAAGGCGATGCCAGGGACACGCGCCCGATCAACCCGTTCGTCTCGACCATCGGCGTGGGCAACGCGGGCATCGTGCTCGTGCCCGGCGACTCGGCGATGTACCTGGACACGCCGGGCGACCTGGTGCTCACGAGCGTGGTCGACGCCGGCCGCGCGAAGGTACCGAACAGCCAGGGCTTCAGGTTCGGCGGCGCCGACTACAACATCGGACAGGGCTGGTTCACGCTGTGGACCGACCGCACCGCGATCAACCTGTTCAGCGCCGGCGGCAACCTCACGCCTGGCACCGACCTCGCCGCGCCGCAACCGTCCGGCAGGTACTACGGCAGCACCAACGCGAGCGACAACGTCACGGTCTATCCGTCGATCCTGCGCGCGACGGCGGCTTCGGGCAGCCTGTACTACGGCTTCTCGGCGGCACCGGCCGCGCAGGCGATCATCACCGCGCTGGTGCTGGCACCGTCGCCTTCGGGCGCGCTCGAGTTCCTGGCGGGCAACTCGCTGTTCGGCGGCGGCTATCCGGTCAGCATGTCGGGCGCGATCACGCCGCTGCCCACGCCGTGGGCGCCTGCGTTCGTCGGCTACGACGGGCTGCAGCGGCCGGTGGTCTACAACACCGGCGCGGAGGGCTCGCTGGTCGGGTCGCCCGGCGTGCCGAACTACGGGATGGTCGACAGCTATCCGCTGTTCGCCTTCGGGCCGGACACGCTGGGCAGCCGTTCGCTGCACGCGGCCGATGCACCGCCCGCGCTGTTCTACGCCACGCGCGGCGACATCCTGGGCCTGGATAGCGGCACGGCCCGCAGGATGCAAGGCAACGGACTTCCCGCGTCCGAGACCTGGTATCGCTCGGCCGCGCCGGCACGCATCCGCGCCGGACGCGACATCGTCGGCACCGAGGCGCTGATCGTGAACAACGATGCGCGCGACGTGTCGCTGGTGCAGGCCGGGCGCGACATCCTGTATGCGAACCTGCAGGTCGCGGGCCCCGGCACGCTGGAGGTTTCGGCGGGCCGCCACATCACGCAGGACGACCGCGCGAGCGTGGTCAGCCACGGCGCACTCGCCGAGGGCGACACCCGCCCCGGCGCGAGCATCGCGATGATGGCCGGCATGGGCCCGATGGGGGCGGGTGGCCCCGACTTCTCGGCCATTGCAGATCGCTACCTCGATCCCGCGAAGCGCGCCGAGTCCGGCCCGGGCCAGTCGCTGGCCAGCCAGCCCGGCCGCGTGGTGAAAACCTACGACACCGAACTCGCCGCATGGCTCCAGGCGCGCTACGGCTTCGTGGCCACCAGCGCCGACGCGAAGGACCCGGGCAGCGCGCTCGCGTACTTCAAGGCGCTGGCGCCCGAGCAACAGCGCGTGTTCCTGCGCAGCGTGTACTTCGCCGAGCTGCGCGCCGGCGGCCGCGAATATAACGACGCGGACGGCCCGCGCTACGGCAGCTACCTGCGCGGGCGCGGCATGATCGCCACGCTGTTCCCCGACCTGGACGCCGCCGGGCGCGAGATCGTGCGCGAGGGCGACATCGTGCTGTACGGCCCCTCGGGCGTGCACACCGATTTCGGCGGCGACATCCAGATGCTCGCGCCGGGCGGACAGATCGTGGTGGGCGTGCAGGGCGCGGTGCCGCCGGGCAGCGCGGGCGTCATCACGCAGGGCATGGGCCACATCCAGCTGTTCAGCGAAGGCAGCCTGCTGCTGGGGCTGTCGCGCGTGATGACCACCTTCGGCGGCGACGTGCTGGCCTGGTCGGAGCAGGGCGACATCAACGCCGGCCGGGGTTCCCAGACCACGCTGGTCTACACGCCGCCCAAGCGCGTGTACGACAACGTGGGCAACGTGAAGCTGTCGTCGCAGGTGCCGAGCTCGGGTGCCGGCCTGGCCACGCTGGCGCCCATCGCCGAAGTGCCGGCGGGCGACATGGACCTGATCGCGCCGCTGGGCACCATCGACGCAGGCGAGGCGGGCATCCGCGTGTCGGGCAGCGTGAACCTCGCGGCCCTGCAGGTGGTGAACGCGGCCAACATCCAGGTCAAGGGCGAGTCGGCCGGGCTGCCGGTGGTGGCGTCGGTGAACGTGGGCGCGCTCACCAACGCCAGCGCGGCGGCCTCGCAGGCCGTGGGCGCGGCGCAGGAGGCGATGCAGCGCGAACGCGCGGCGGCGCGCCAGGCGCTGCCGTCGGTGTTCTCCGTGCGCGTGCTGGGCTTCGGCAACGAGGCCGCAGACGGTGCGGCGGCGCCGGCCGACGCAGGCCGCGCCACGGCGCGCCCGGTGGGCTACGACGAGCACAGTCCGGTGCAGGTGCTGGGGCGCGGGCTGCTGGGCGATGCGCAGAAGACGAAGCTCACGGCGCAGGAGCGGCGTTTGCTGGGGCAGTGAACGGGAAGGGCAGCAGACGGCGACTGATGAAATTTTTGTGACAAACGACATTCCGGGGCGCGCAGTTCCGTCTTTGTCTCAGAGCTTTCGTGACTGCCCGATGCCCCTTCTGTTGTTGCCCTCTGTCGGCCCGCGCCTGTGGGCGTTGTTCCTGCTGGTTCTGGCCGGCGCGGCGCATGGCGCGCCGCCCGAGGCCAATGCCAGCGGCGTGTTCCTCAACGCCGCCGGCGATGTGCTGACCGCGCGCCATGCGGTGGCGGATTGCCGTTCGCTGTTCGCCCTCAAGGACGCGCAGGTGGCGCAGGCCCGGGTGATCGCCGAGAGTGCCGAGCTCGACGTCGCGGTGCTTCGCACCACCCTCAAGCCCGCCTTGCACGCCACGCTCGCCGTGACCGAGCCTGCGCGGCCATCGGTCAGCGTGGGTGTGTTCACCGAGGCCTACGCGGTGCTGCAGCGCATGCCTGATCGCGCCTCGTTGCTGAGCAACGCCATGACCGTGCCCGGCGCGGAAGGCCTGCAACTGCTGTCGGGTGTGAAGCCGGGCGCCAGCGGCGGCGCGGTGTTGGGCGCCGACGGCTTGCTGCTCGGCGTGGTGGTCGAGCGGGTCGCCGCCGCGCCGCATGCGTCGGGCATGGTGCTCAGCCGCGCGGCCTCGGCTGCGGGCGTGGCGGCTGGCGTGACGCGGGTGCGCGCTGTGCCGGCGGCGCGCCTGAGTGACTTTCTGGCCGCCCACGGCATCGAGTTCACGCAGAGCCGTGAGCCACAGCTCGGCCCCATGCAGTCGCCCGCCGCGCGTGCCTCGACCTTGTCGGTCGGCGTGCTGTGCGGTTGAGCGTCCTTCTTCGACTTTCCCTGGAATCCACATGACCTTTTCTTCTGCCAAGGCCTTCGGCTGGCGCCGCCTGCGCCTGGCGCTCGGCGGGCTGGGCCTCGGGCTGTCGGCCGCCGCCGCGCCGCTGGCCGCCTCGGCACAAACTCAGCCGCAGGTGCCGCAGCACTGGATCAGTTACGCCAACCTTGCCAGCAACCAGCTGCAGTCGTCGCTCAGCGACCCGGCCAGCGAGACCGTGGTGCGCCTGCACACCTGGATGCAGGACCGCATGCTGAAGGAAGGCCAGCCCGTGCCGCCCGCGCCGGTGGTGGTGCGCGTGTGGGTCGCGGCCGGCGGCCAGGTCGAGCGCGTGGCCTTCGATTCGCTGGGCGACGCGCAGGCCGACACCGACCTGCGCGCGCTGCTCACCGCGCAGCCTTTGGCCGAGCCGCCGCCGCGCGACATGCGCCAGCCGATGGTGCTGCAACTCACGCTGAGCTTTGTCACCCGCAGCTGATCGATCGCGCTGCCGTCGTCTGATCTGCGCGGCGCTGATCGGCCTTGCGGCCGTGGTACCGCTGCACGCCGCCATGCCGTGGCCGGCGCCGGGGCTCGCGGCGATGGTCAAGGCCAGCGGACCGGCCGTGGTCCACATCGGCGTGGAGCGGCCGTCGGTGCCCGCGCGCCGCTTCAGCGACCGCTGGCTGCTGCGCGCATCGCCGGCCGAAGCCGACGAGAGCAGCCTGGGCAGCGGCTTCCTGGTGAGCGCCGACGGGCTCATCCTGACCAACGCGCACGTGGTCGCGCACGGCACGCAGATCCGCGTGAAGCTGCCCGACCGGCGCGAGTTCCGGGCGCGGCTGATCGGCCTGGACGCGCTGGCCGACGTGGCGCTGCTGAAGATCGACGCCACGGGCCTGCCCACCGTGCGCATCGGCGATCCGGCGACCGTGGAGCCCGGCGACGGCGTCGCAGCCATCGGTTCACCCTACGGCTTCGGCAACTCGGTGACGGCCGGCATCGTCAGCGCCAAGGGCCGGCTGCTGCCGGGCGCCGAGTCGATGCAGTTCCTGCAGACCGACGTGCCGATCAACCCCGGCAATTCGGGAGGGCCGCTGTTCAACCTGAACGGCGAGGTGATCGGCATCAACTCGCGCATCTACAGCCGCAGCGGCGGCTACCAGGGGCTGTCGTTCGCCATTCCCATCGACGCGGCGATGCGCATCAAGGAGCAGTTGCTGGCCACCGGCACCGTCACGCGCGGGCGCATCGGCGTGGCCGTGCAGGAGGTGGGGCAGGCGCTGGCCGACACCTTCCGCCTGCCGCGCCCGGCCGGCGCGCTGGTCACCGACGTGGAGCCGCGCGGCGCGGCCGCCCGCGGCGGGCTGCGGACCGGCGACGTGATCCTGTCGGTGCAGGGCCGCGAGGTGGTGCAGGCGGCCGATGCGCTCGGCTTCATCGCCGAGCTGGCGCCGGCGCAGACCGCGCGCCTGATGGTGTGGCGCGACCGCGCCGAGCACGTGGTCGAGGTGAAGGTGCAGGGCTACGACACGCCGCGCCTGCCGGGCGATGCCGGCGCCGCCTCGGTGCCCTCGCGCCTGGGCTTCGCGGTGCGTCCGCTGGCGCCGGCCGAGCGGCAGTACCTGCGCGTGGAGGGCGGGCTGCTGGTGCAGCGGGTGAACGCGGCGGCGTCGCGCGCGGGCGTGCAGCCGGGCGACCTGATCCTGGCGCTCAACGGCCAGCCCATCGACAGCGCCGAGGCCCTGGCCCAGGCGCTCGATGGAGCCGACGGTTCGGCGGCGCTGCTGGTGCAGCGGGCAGGGGCGCGGATCTTCGTGCCGATCTGCGCGCAGGCCGGGTCGCCGAAGTGCTGAACAGGCCGCTCTTGTACGTCACTTTTGTATTCAATGTTTGCAATTGAAAACTAAAGGCCTATGATGAATTCATCATGGACACCGCCCGCCTCGATCTCCACATTCCAGGGGGCTGGACGGGATGGTTCGAGCTCACGCGCACGCCCAAGGGCACTTATGCCGGCATTGCGGCGCTGAGCCTGGACGGTGTTCCGCGCTGCGCGCTGGTCATCACGCAGCAGCTGTCGTGGGACTCTGCCGTGGCGCGCGCGAACGTGCGCGCTGAGCATTTCGTGCGGCAGTGGTCGTCCGAGCGCGAGCACTGACCGGCATTGACGAGGCCCTGACGGGCCATTGAAAGCGCGGCGGCACCGCGCGTGGTAGAAACCGCCACCCGTGGGCGCGGTCATGCACCGCGTCGCGCGGCAGCGGCGTTTTTTCACCTTCGCTCCCGTGCCCTTGCTCTCCCCATTTCCTGTCGTTCATGCAGAACCTGTCACCCCGGGCTGACGTGCCGCGCGCCCGGTGGTTCGCCTGGCTGCTGTGCAGCCTGGCGATGTTGGCGCTCGTCGGTTGCGCCGGCCTGCCGACCGAGGTGGTGCGCAAGCCCTCGAGCGCCATCACCGACGGCGCCGACACCGCGCTGGGCCAACTGGTGCGCGCCGCCGCACCGCCGGGCGAGCCGCTCAGCGGCTTTCGCCTGCTGCCGATGGCCGAGTTCTCGCTGCATGCGCGCATCGAACTGGCGCGCCGCGCGCAGCGCTCCATCGACGTGCAGTACTACCTCGTGCAGAACGACGAGACCGGGCGTTACCTGCTGCGCACCCTGCGCGACGCGGCCGACCGCGGCGTGCGCGTGCGGCTGCTGGTGGACGACCTGTACACGGCGGGCGCCGACCCGCTGTTCACCAGCTTCGCCTCCCACCCGAATGTCGAGGTGCGCCTGTTCAACCCGTTCCCGGCCGGACGCTCGCGCTTCGGCACGCGCTGGGCGTGGTCGATCCTGGACTTCGACCGCGTGCACCGGCGCATGCACAACAAGCTGTTCGTGGTCGACAACACGATGGCGGTCATGGGCGGGCGCAACATCGCCAACGAGTACTTCCTGCGCGACGGCGGCTCCAACTTCATCGACATCGACACGCTGGTGGCCGGCGCCGTGGTGCCCCGGCTGTCGTCGCTGTTCGACATGTACTGGAACAGCATGTACGTGTACCCGATCGAGTCGCTGGTGCCGCGCGGCGGGGAGTCGGCGCAGGCGCTGCGCGAGCGCTTCGACCGGCTCACGACCGGCCCCGAGACACTGCACCCCGAAGAGCCCGAATCCACCGACCTGCTGGGCAACAACCCGCTCGCCAAGGACCTGAACGCCGGCAAGCTTTCGCTCAACTGGGCGCGCGCCGAGGCCTATGCCGATGCGCCCGCCAAGGCGCTGGCGCCCACGGAAGAAGGGCGCGGCCTGCCGGCCGACCAGGCGACCGACAGCGTGCTCTACAACGTCCAGCGCTACCTGCGCGGCGCGCAGCACGAGGTGTTGCTGACCACGCCCTACCTGATCCCCGGGCGCGGCGGCATGGAGACCATCCAGATCGTGCGCGGCAACGGCGTGGGCTACACCATCGTCACCAACTCGCTGGCGGCCACCGACGAGTCGCTGGTGCACATCGGCTACCGGCGCTACCGCGCGCGGATGCTGCGGCTGGGTGTGGAGCTGTACGAGCTGAGTCCCAAGCGCGTGGAGCAGACGCGGCGCTTCGGCATCTACGGTTCGGCCAGCGGGCGGCTGCACGGCAAGTCGGCCGTGATCGATCGCAATGTGGTGTTCGTCGGCTCGATGAACTTCGACCCGCGCTCGGCGCTGCACAACACCGAGATCGGCATCTTCATCTTCAGCCCGCAGATCGCGCAGCAGCTCACCAGCCTGATCGGCTTCATGCGGCTGGACGGCGCCTACCAACTGCAGCTGGGGCCGCGCGGCGGCATCGAGTGGGTGAGCCCGGCGTCGGGCGACGGGGCGGACACCATCCTGCACACCGAGCCCGAAACCCATTTCTGGGCCCGCTGGCGGCTGGAGCTGCTGGCGCCGCTGGTGCCCGAAAGCCTGCTGTAACGGCTCTTACGTTTGCTGCCGTGTCTACTGCTGCAAACGGCCGTTGAGGTACGGCTCGGGATCGACCGGGGTGCCGTTCTTGCGGATCTCGAAGTGCAGCTTCACGCGGCCGGCTTCGCTGTTGCTGTTGCCCACTTCGGCGATCTTCTGGCCTTGGCGGACCACGGCGCCTTCCTTCACGAGGATGGTCTTGGCGTGGGCGTAGGCCGTGAGGAAGGTCTCGTTGTGCTTCACGATGACCATGTTGCCGTAGGCGGGCAGTTCGCCGCCCACGTACACCACGCGGCCGTCGGCCGAGGCCACGATGGGGTCGCCCAGGTTGCCGGCGATGTCCAGGCCCTTGTTGCGCACGCCATCGAAACGGCCGATGGTGGTGCCGGCGGCGGGGCGGATGAACAGGGCAGCCGGGCGCGGCGGTTGCGGCGTGGCGCCTGGCCCTGGAACGGGCTGCTGTGGCCCCAGGCTGGTCGTGGTGCAGGCGGCAATGCCCCCGACCACGAGAAGCGTGGCGGCGGTGCGGAAAACAAAAGTCTGAAGGTGCATGACGCTGTTGGAACGGATTCGTTGCGGAGGGTTCCGTCGAAGGCCGATTCCGAGGGCGGACCGGCCGGCCCATGCTAGCAAACTCGCGCGCCGCGCCCCTCAGCAGCCCTTCACTTGAGGGGGATCGGCGTGCCGCGATCGACCGGCACGGCGGTCACGCTGTTCTTGGGCGAGCCGTCGATCAGCAGGTCGGAGTAGGTCAGGTAGACCAGCGTGTTGCGCTTGGGGTCGACCATGCGCACCACGCGCAGGCGCTTGAAGAGCACCGACAGGCGTTCGGTGTAAACCTCTTCGCGCTTGGGCAGCGGCTGCGTGATGCTGACCGGGCCGACCTGGCGGCAGGCGATGGAGGCCTCGGCCTTGTCCTCGGCCACGCCGAAGGCGCCCGCAATACCGCCCGTCCTGGCGCGCGAGACATAGCAGGTCACGCCGCTGACCTTGGGGTCGTCGTAGGCCTCGACCACGATCTTGTGGTCAGGGCCGATGAGCTTGAAGGCCGTGTCGACCTCGCCGACCGTGTCGGCCTTGGCCGCGCTGGCGGCAAGGGCGAAGCCGAGGCCGGCGCCGCACAGCAGGGCGGCGCGAAGTGTCTTGATCATGAAGAAATCAGTTTTTCCAAGGCGCATAAGACTGACGCGCTTCAGTCGCGAGACACCGCAGAACCGGCTTTGCCGGGCTGCAGGTGTCGCCCCCGGTAGGGGGAAGGAGGAGCGACACGAAGTGCGCGAAGCCTGGGGGCGAGTTTCATCTAGACGATGCTGAGTTCGTGCACACGGTCGAAGCTGCCGCGTCGGCGATCTTCGAAGTAGTGCTCGAGTGCCTGGCGCACGGTGCGAAAGGCGATCTCGTCCCAGGGAATCTCTTCCTCGGTGAACAGGCGCGCCTCGATGGTCTCGTGGCCCGGGTCGAAGCGGTCGTCGAGCAGGCGGGCGCGGTAGAACATGTGGACCTGGCCCACGCGCACCACGCTGATCACGGCGAACAGGCCTTCGATCTCGAAGTTCGCGCCGGCCTCCTCGTCGGTCTCGCGGGCCGCGCCTTCGGCGGTGGTTTCCTCGAGCTCCATGAAGCCCGCGGGCAGCGTCCACTTGCCCCAACGCGGCTCGATGTTGCGCTTGCACAGCAGCACCTTGTCGCCCAGCACGGGGATGGTGCCGACCACGTTCAGCGGGTTCTCGTAGTGGATCGTGTGGCAGGCCGGGCAGACGGCGCGCTCTTTGGTGTCGCCGTCGTCCGGCACGCGGTAGACCACGGTCGTGCCGCAGTTCTTGCAATGCTTGATGGGTACGCGAAGAAACATGAAGCGGGGCCGCCTGGTGTCAGACGATCTTCACGGTCAGCGCGGGCAGGCCGGCCACCTGACCCACCAGCGTGTCGCCGGCCACCACGGCCGCGACGCCTTCGGGCGTGCCCGTGAAGATCAGGTCGCCGGGCTGCAGCTCCCACGCGGCCGACAGGTGCTCGATGGTCTCGGCCACGTTCCAGATCAGCTTGCCCACGGTGCTGCGCTGGCGGTCGGTGCCGTTCACCTGCAGCGAGATTTCGGCCTGCTCGGCGTTGCCGGCCTGGGCGACCGGCACGATCGGGCCGATGGGTGCGCTCTGCTCGAAGCTCTTGCCGATGTCCCAGGGACGGCCCTGCTTCTTCATGTCGTTCTGCAGGTCGCGGCGCGTCATGTCCAGGCCGACGGCGTAGCCGTAGATGTGCTTGTGGGCGTCGGCGGCCTTGATGTTCTTGCCGCCGGTGCCGATGGCCACCACGAGCTCGATCTCGTGGTGCAGGTTCTTCGTGAGCGTGGGGTAGGCCATGGTGCCGGTCTGGCCGGCATCGACCGTCACCAGCGCGTCGGCCGGCTTCATGAAGAAGAAGGGCGGCTCGCGGCCGGTGAAACCCATTTCCTTGGCGTGATCTTCGTAGTTGCGGCCCACGCAGTAGATGCGATGCACCGGAAAGCGGGCCGGCTGACCGGCCACAGGCACCGAAACGGTGGCCGGCGGGGCGAAAACAAACTCGGAAGCCATGGGAAGGTGTCCTTTTTCAGCGAAACGGGAGGGGAGACCGGCAGTGTGCCAGAGGCGGCACGCGCTTGCCGGCACGCCGGAGTCGGGATTCTGCGGCGGCCCACAATAGGCGCCTTCGCGCGTTTTCCCGATCCGTTTTCCCGATCCTTTCTCCCCTCGCTTCACCATGCCCATCCGACTCGGCAAAGCCGGCAAGGCCACCGCCTTCAACGAACTCGGTCGCGAGCGCGACGATGCCGGCGACCAGGATGGCGCCCTGGCTGCCTATGCGCAGGCCAGCGCCATCCACCCGTACTGGTCGGCGCCCTGGTACAACGCCGGGCTCATCCACAAGTACCGCGGCGACTGGGCCGCCTCGCGCGAGGCCAATGCCCGCGCGGCGCAATGCGAGCCGCGCAACGAAGGCGCGCTGTGGAACCTGGGCATCGCAGCCACCGCGCTGGGCGACTGGCCCACGGCGCGGCGCGCATGGCGCCAGTACGGCATCGGCATTCCCGAGGGCGGCGACGAGACCGCGCCGGTCGATTTCTTCATCGGCCTGACGCCGATCCGCGTGCACGGCGACGAAGCCAGCGAAGTGGTCTGGGCCGACCGCATCGATCCGGCGCGCGCCATCCTGCGCAATGTGCCGTCACCCGCCAGCGGCCACCGCTACGGTGACCTGGTGCTGCACGACGGCGCCGCCAACGGCTACCGTTGGCGCGGCGAGCGCGAGGTGCCGGTGTTCGACGCGCTCGCGCTGATCGCGCCGTCGGACCACGCCACCTACGAAGTCTTCGTCGAGGACGTGGAGGCGGATGCCATCGATGCCCTGGTGCGCCGCTTCGAAGAGGCCGGCCTCAGCGCCGAGAACTGGACCAGCAGCATGCAGGTGCTGTGCAAGGCCTGCTCCGAAGGCCGCCCCGACGACCAGCACAACCACGCCCCCGGCGAGCCGCCCGCAGCCGAAGGGCCGTGGCACCTGGGCATCGCCGCGCGCGAAGAGGCCGCCGCGCGCGGTCTGCTCGACACCTGGCAAGAAGAGAACCCCGACGCCCGGCTGCGCGACTTCCGCTGCGTGCTGCCGGCCACACCACGCTCCTGAGAGGGCGCTATCCTCGAAACATCATGAAGCTGCATAACTATTTCCGCTCCTCCGCCTCGTTCCGCGTGCGCATCGCCCTGAACCTCAAGGGCCTGGACTTCGACTACATCCCCGTGCACATCGCGCGCGGCGATCACCGCACCGGCCCGTTCTCGGCGATCTCGGCCGACATGCTCGTGCCGATGCTGGAAGACGAGGGCGAGCGCTTCTCGCAGTCGATGGCCATCATCGAATACCTGGACGAAACGCACCCCGAGCCGGCGCTGCTGCCGAGCGACCCGGTGGGCCGCGCCCATGTGCGCGCGCTGGCGCAGTCGATCGCGTGCGAGATCCATCCGCTGAACAACCTGCGCGTGCTCAAGTACCTCGTGAAGGAACTGAAGCTCGATGACGCCGCCAAGAACGCCTGGTACCGCCACTGGGTGCGCGAAGGCCTGCTGTCGTTCGAGCGCCAGCTCGCGCAGCACCCGGGCGGCACCTACTGCTGGGGCGACACGCCGACGCTGGCCGACTGCTGCCTCGTGCCGCAGATCTTCAACGGCCGCCGCTTCGACTGCGACTTCACAGGCCTGCCGCGCACCATGGCCGCCTTCGACGCCTGCATGAAGCTCGATGCCTTCCAGCGCGCGCAGCCCTCGCAGGCGCCCGACGCGGAAGCCTGAGCATTTCTCCCGCCATGGACACACGATGGCTGCTGCCCGAGTGGCCCGCGCCGCCGAACGTGCGCGCACTGTGCACCACGCGCGACGGCGGGGTGTCGGCCGGGCGTTATGACAGCCTGAACCTGGGCGACCACGTCGCCGACGATGCCGCGCACGTCGCCGAGAACCGTCGGCGGCTGCAGCAGGCGATCGGTACGCAGCCGGTGTTCCTGCAACAGGTGCATGGCACGGGTGTCGTGTCGCTCGAAGACGGCGCAGTGCGCGATGGCACCGCCGCCGATGCCTGCACATCAACCACTGCAGCGCGTGCCTGCACCATCATGGTGGCCGACTGCCTGCCCGTGCTCTTCACCGACGAACGCGGCCACCGCGTGGCCGCCGCGCATGCGGGCTGGCGCGGGCTGGCCGGCGGCGTACTGGAGCAGACCGTGCGCGCCTTCGCGCAGGATGACGGCGGCGCACCGCGCCTCATGGCCTGGCTCGGGCCCTGCATCGGCCCGAAGGCGTTCGAAGTCGGGCCCGAGGTCAAGGCCGCCTTCGAGGCGCAATCGCCCGAGGCGGCATCGTGCTTCAGCCCCGCACCGTCCGAGGGCAAATGGCTGGCCGACCTGCCCGCGCTCGCACGGCAACGGCTGCGCGCGGTGGGTGTCGAGTCGCTTCATGGCAACGACAGCGGCGATGCATGGTGCACCGTCGCGCAGCCGTCACGGTTCTTTTCGCACCGGCGCGACGGCGTCAGCGGGCGTTTCGCCGCGCTGGTCTGGAAGGTCTGAGGCTGCGGCTTTCGCACTCTCTGCAGCAGCGCGGCGTGCGGCCTCCTGGGCCTGCGCCTCGCGTTCCTTGATCGCCCGCCGGCGCGCCGGCGTGGCCATCAGGTAGACCACCAGGGCCACCGGCGCCAAGCCGTAAAGAAGAAATGTGAAGATGGCGCCCAGCACCGTGCCCGTGGTGTTGGTGGCTTCGGCCACCGCCATCATCACGGCCACATAGAGCCAGCCGATCACGATCAGATGAATGAACACGGGCAGAGACGTTTGGTTTCAAGGGATTAGTGAAAGCGCGGCGTTGTAGGTGCCTTGCGAATGCAGCATACTCAAAAGACGCAAGCCATCCGTTCGTATCGACCCAGGCGAAAGCCAGGAGACATGATGAAGCAACAAGACACGGGGGCCGATGCGTTCGCGCCCTTTCAAAAAGCCCTCACGCAGGGCTGGACCCAGGCCATGGAGGCTTTCCAGAAAGCTGCAGGTCCGGGTGCCGCCGCTTTCGACGTCGGCGGCACGCCGCTATGGCAATTGCCGCAAATGTCGCAATTCCCTGGCTCGGGCCGCATGCCCGAGTTGCCGAAGTTCTCCATCGATCCCGACAAGCTCAAGTCCATCCAGCAGCAGTACCTGGAAGATGCCACCGACCTCTGGCGCCGCGGCTTCGGCTCCCAGACGCAGGGCGACAAGCGCTTTGCCGCCGAGGCCTGGGGCAGCAATCCGCTGGCGGGCTTCTCGGCCGCCGTGTACCTGCTGAACGGCCGCACCATGATGCACATGGCCGAGGCCATCGACGCCGACGACAAGACCAAGGCGCGCCTGCGCTTCGCGGTCGAGCAGTGGATGGCGGCGGCTTCGCCCAGCAACTCGCTCGCCTTCAACGCCGAGGCGCAGAAGAAAGCCATCGACACGCAGGGCGAGAGCATCGCCAAGGGCATCCAGAACCTGCTGCACGACATGAAGCAGGGCCACGTCAGCATGACCGACGAAAGCGCCTTCGAAGTGGGGCGCAATGTGGCCACCACCGAAGGCGCCGTGGTGTTCGAGAACGAGTTCTTCCAGCTGCTCGAATACAAGCCGCTCACCGCCAAGGTGTACGAGCGGCCGTTCCTGCTGGTGCCGCCGTGCATCAACAAGTTCTACATCCTCGACCTGCAGCCCGACAACTCGCTCATCCGCTATGCGAACGAGCAGGGCCATCGCGTGTTCGTGGTGAGCTGGCGCAACCCCGACGAGTCGCTGGCCCAGGCCACCTGGGACGACTACATCGAGAACGCCGCCATCAAGGCGATCCACACGGTGCAGGAGATCAGCGGGAGCAAGCAGATCAACACGCTGGGCTTCTGCGTGGGCGGCACCATCCTGAGCACCGCGCTGGCCGTGCTCGCGGCGCGTGGCGAGAAGCCGGCCGCCTCGGTCACGCTGCTCACGACCTTCCTCGATTTCAGCGACACCGGCATCCTGGACATCTTCGTGGACGAGCAGATGGTGCAGTACCGCGAGATGCAGCTGGGCAAGGGCGGCCTGCTGCCCGGCGGCGACCTGGCCTCGACCTTCAGCTTCCTGCGTCCGAACGACCTCGTGTGGAACTACGTGGTCGGCAACTACCTCAAGGGCGAGACCCCGCCGGCCTTCGACCTGCTGTACTGGAACAGTGACGCCACCAACCTGCCGGGCCCGTTCTACGCCTGGTACCTGCGCAACACGTACCACGAGAACAAGCTGGCCAAGCCCGGCGCGCTCACGGTGTGCGGCCAGAAGATCGACCTGGGCAAGATCGACATCCCGACCTACATCTACGGCTCGCGCGAAGACCACATCGTGCCGATCGGCGGCGCCTACGCCTCCACGCAATTGCTCACGGGCAAGAAGCGCTTCGTGATGGGCGCCTCGGGCCACATCGCCGGCGTGATCAACCCGCCCGCCAAGAAAAAGCGCAGCCACTGGCTGCGCGAGGACGGCAAGTTTCCCAAGACCCAGGCCGACTGGCTGGCCGGCGCACAGGAACAGCCGGGCAGCTGGTGGACCGACTGGGCACAATGGCTCAAGGGTCACGCGGGCAAGCAGATCCCCGCACCCAAGGGCTACGGCAACGGCAAGGCCTACAAGGCCATCGAACCGGCGCCGGGACGCTACGTGAAGGCCAAGGCCTGAACGGGCGCCAGCTTCCCCAAGATCGCAACCGATTTCAAATCACCTCAACGGAGAGAACCTCATGGAAGACATCGTCATCGTTTCGGCTGCGCGCACGGCGGTCGGCAAGTTCGGCGGCTCGCTGGCCGGCATTCCCGCCACCGAGCTGGGCGCCCTCGTGATCAAGGAAGTGATCGCACGTGCCAACCTCACGGCCGACCAGGTGGGCGAGGCCATCATGGGCCAGGTGCTCGCGGCCGGCGCCGGCCAGAACCCCGCTCGCCAGGCGTGGCTCAAGGGCGGCGGCACCAAGGAAACGCCGGCGCTCACCATCAACGCCGTGTGCGGCTCGGGCCTGAAGGCCGTGATGCTGGCGGCGCAGGCCGTGGCCACGGGTGACTCCGAGATCGTCATCGCCGGCGGCCAGGAAAACATGAGCATGGCGCCGCACGTGCTGCCCAACTCGCGCAACGGCCAGCGCATGGGCGACTGGAAGCTGGTCGACACCATGATCGTCGACGGCCTGTGGGACGTCTACAACCAGTACCACATGGGCATCACGGCCGAGAACGTGGCCAAGAAGTACAACATCGACCGCGCCTCGCAGGACGAACTGGCCCTGGCCAGCCAGACCAAGGCCGCCGCCGCGCAGGACGCCGGCAAGTTCAAGGACGAGATCGTCGGCGTGAGCATTCCGCAGAAGAAGGGCGACCCCATCGTCTTCAACCAGGACGAGTTCATCAACCGCAAGACCAACGCCGAAGTGCTGGCCGGCCTGCGGCCCGCCTTCGACAAGGCCGGCGGCGTGACCGCGGGCAACGCCTCGGGCCTGAACGACGGCGCTGCCGCTGTGATGGTGATGACGGCCAAGAAGGCCGCCGCCCTGGGCCTGAAGCCGCTGGGCCGCATCGCCAGCTACGCCACCGCCGGCCTCGACCCGACGATCATGGGCATGGGCCCCGTGCCCGCGTCGCAGAAGGCGCTGCAGCGCGCCGGCTGGAAGGCCGCAGACCTCGACCTGCTCGAGATCAACGAAGCCTTCGCCGCACAGGCTTGCGCCGTGAACCGCGAAATGGGCTGGGACGTGAACAAGGTCAACGTGAACGGCGGCGCCATCGCCATCGGCCACCCCATCGGTGCATCGGGCTGCCGCATCCTGGTGACGCTGCTGCACGAAATGCAACGCCAGAACGCCAAGAAGGGCATCGCCTCGCTGTGCATCGGCGGCGGCATGGGCGTGGCGCTGACGATCGAGCGCTGATCGCCACAACTCGCCATCCTCGGCGAGGGCATGAAAAGGGAGCGCATGCGCTCCCTTTTTCGTTCCTGGCCTGTTCCTCCTGCCACCTGTTCTTCCCTTCGGCCGTGACGGTGCGTCATTGACGCTCCCTCCGGCGGCGCCTACGCTGGCTTTGCGTCGCGCCATCCGATCGTTGCCTGCCTTCGAAGAGGAGAACTGTCATGACCATCCCCTCCGCGTCCCTTGACGCGCTCTACAGCGACGCCCGCGCCGAAGGCGGCAAGCTCGTCGTCTATGCCGGCGGCGATGCGCCGTCGCAGGCCGGCATTTACGCCACCGCGTTCTCGCGCCGCTTTCCGGACATCGACCTGCGCGTCACCGTCGACCTGAGCAAGTACCACGATGCCCGCATCGACCAGCAGCACCTGCGGGGCGACGTGCGCGTCGACGTGGTGCACCTGCAGACGCTGCACGACTTTCCCCATTGGAAGGCGCAAGGCTGGCTGGCGCCGTTCAAGGCGCCCGGGTTCGAGCACCTGCCCGGCGAACTGCGCGACCCCGACGGCCATTACTACCCGGTCCTGGCCTACGGGTTCAGCAACGTGGTCGACACGGCGCAGATCCCGGAGGACCAGGCGCCGCGCGAAGCCACGGACTACCTGAAGCCCGAACTGAAGGACCGCCTCGTCTTCACCTATCCGCACGACGACGACGCGGTGCTGTTCCAGTTCGAGCAGATCATCCGCATGCACGGCTGGCCGTGGCTCGAAGGGCTGTTGCGCCAGAACCCGCAGTGGGTGCGCGGCACGCAGGCGCCGCTGGAAATCGTGGCGTCGGGCAAGAAGGCTGCCACGTTCACGTCCTTCTATTACCTGAAGCCGGAGGCCGGGAGCAGCGTGCGCTTCCTGCTGCCGCGCAACGACTTCTTCCAAAGCTGGTACCAGCTCGGCGCCATCCTGAAGGCGGCACCCCATCCGGCCGCCGCGAGGCTCTATGTGAGCTTCCTGCTGTCCGAGGAATTCCAGCGGCAGGTGCCCCAGTGGCCCGCGCGCCTCGATGTCGAGTCGACGGCCGGTTGGCGCCATCCGCTCGAATACGCGAACACGTCGCCCGTCGGCTTCAGCGGTTTCATGGGTGACCGTGGCCGGGTGGAGCGGCTCAAGGGCATCTTCGAACAGTGGATCGGCCCGGTGGTGGGCGACACGCCCACCGGCGTGCCGGTCACCGGACTCGACCGGTAGCGCCTTGCTGCCGGCTCGTTGGTTCAGGCGCGTACCTCATCACTTGACGCGGTCCGAGTCCACGAGGTCCCAGGCGAGGCCCGCGAGCCAGCCGATGCCCACCAGCCACACGCCGGCATGCATCGTGTCGATGTCGGCCGGTGCCAGCCAATGGACCAGCAGCGCAATCAGCAACCCGGCGACGGCGCCGATGACGGACCACGGGGAGCTAAGGGCTTCGAGCATTTCAAGCCGACTGTAGTGGCCATCTGCGGCCATCTTTCGGGCCGTGTGCTGGCCGATTCACGCGGCTGAGAACCTTTGAATTCATTTTCACGCCTGCAGCCTCGCTCAGCTTTTGCCGCCGGACGCTTTGTTCACCGCTCAAAAATTGAGCAAAGTGTGGAATCCCTTTGTAAAACAACAACTTAAATTGGTTTTCCAAAGCTCCAGCAGAGTTACCCCCAAAGTTGCCCACAGAAAGTGGGGATTGCATCGGACTTCTTCATATCCGGCGCCAAGTTGTTGGTTTTAAAGAGAGGCCTAGCACAGGGAGCACCCTGTTTTTTCGCTTGACTTTCCTGTTTTCGAGCGATTTTGGGGCCCATCGGCGGCCTGACTTGTGCACTGCAAAATTTTTAAGCAGACTAACTATTCACTTTGTAAAACAACAACTTGCGTTCGCTTTACAACGCTGCCCCTGACTTACCCCCAAAGTTGTGCACAGAAAATGGGGAAGACATCGGGTTTCTCACAAGCTGCGTGCAAGTGCCTGTTTTTGGCCGGAAATCCGGCTGTCAGTCGGTTTCGGCCTGTGCGTCGACCCGGGTGTCGGCGTAGTGCCGGCACAGCGTGTCGACCAGCGCCTGGGCGTAGACGGGCAGGGCGGCGCGGTCGCGCACGAGCAGGTAGCGTTCGCGCACGCACCACGGGTCGCTGAGCTCGACCAGCGCCAGCCGCATGCTGTCCCGGTTGCGCCGCGCGGCCGACTCCGGCACCACGCCGATGCCCACGCCGCTGCCGATCATCCGGCACATGGCGTCGAAGCTGCCGAGCTGGATGCGCAGCTTCTGGCGCTTGCCCAGGTGGTCGGTGATCTGCCCCAAGAAGGCCTGCAGCGTGCTGCCTTGCTGCATGCCGATGGCGTCTTCGTCGAGCGTCTCGGCGAACGAGATGCGGCGGCGCCGCGCAAAGCGGTGCTGGCGCGAGGTGACAAGCACCAGCCGGTCGGTGCTGAAGTGGATGGTGTCCAGGCCCAGCGTGTCCATCTGGCCCGCGACGATGCCGATGTCGGCGCGCCCGTCGCGCACGCCGCGCGGGATCTGAGCATTCGGTTTTTCCTGAAGGTCGACGTTGATGCGCGGGTTGCTTGCCAGGAAGCCGGGCAGGATCTCGGGCAGGAAATCGGTCACCGCCGTGGTGTTGGCGAACACGCGCAGGTGGCCGCGCAGGCCGCCGCCGTACTCGAGCAGGTCGGCGCGCAACTGGTCGGCCTGGTGCAGCACCAGCCGGGCGTGGTGCAGGAAGGCCTCCCCCGGCGGCAGCAAGCGCACGCCGCGGGCCTCGCGCTGCAGCAGCTGCAGGCCGGCCTGGTTTTCGAGCGCCTTGATGCGCGCGCTGGCCGCGGCCAGCGACAGGTGCTGGCGCTCGGCCGCCCGCGTGAGGTTGCCGAGCTCGGCCGTGGCCACGTACAGGCGCAGGTCGGTCAGGTCGAAGAGCATGGGGCGATGGTAGTCAAGCCTTCGGAATTTCAAAAGCCTGGGTTCCGAAATCGCAGATTGCGCGCAAGGGGCGGGCAGAAGACCATGCGGCGATGGAGACACACAACATCACCCCCGTCCTGCGGTTTCGCGCCAGGGCACTGCTCGCTTTCGGCCTTGCCGCCACTGCACTGCTGACCACCCCCGCGACCGCCCAAACCTATCCGTCGCGCCCCGTCACCCTCGTCGTGCCGCAAGCCGCAGGCGGCACCAACGACATCGTCGGTCGCCTCATCGGCCAGAAGCTCGGCGAGGTGATGAACAACGCCAGCGTGGTGGTCGACAACCGTCCCGGCGCGGGTGGCAACATCGGCACGCAGCTGGTCGCCAAGGGCCCGAAGGACGGCTACACGCTGCTCATGACGATCAGCAGCAGCCAGGCCATCAACCCCACGCTCTACAAGAACCCGGGTTTCGATCCCGAGAAAGACTTCAAGCCCGTCGGCCTGATCGGCGCCGTGCCCAACGTGCTGCTGGTGAACCCGTCGTTCCCCGCGAAGAACCTTGCCGAGTTCCTCAAGCTGGCGCGCGAGAAGGGCGCGAACTACCAGTACGCCTCGGCCGGCAACGGCACGCTCAACCACCTGCTGGGCGAAATGCTCAACAGCATGGGCGGCATCTCGATGCAGCACGTGCCGTACAAGGGCGTGGCACCGGCGATCAACGATGTGCTGGGCAGCCAGCTGCCGATCGTGTTCGCGAGCCTGCCTTCGGCGCTCGCGCACATCAAGGCCGGCAAGCTGCGCGCGCTGGCCGTGAGCGGCGAGAAGCGCTCGCCCGTGCTGCCCGACGTGCCCGCCATTGCCGAGCAGGTGCCGGGCTACAACGGCACGCTGTGGATCGGCCTGTTCGCACCGGCCGGGGTGCCCGCCGATGTGCTCGCCACGCTGCAAGGCGCGACCCGCAAGGCGCTGGACGCCAAGGACCTGCGCGACAAGCTCGACCAGCAAGGCGTCGAGATCGCCGCGCCCACCTCGCCCGAGCAGTTTGCGACGCTGCTGCACAACGACCTCGCCAAGTGGGCGCGCATCGTCAAGGCCTCGGGCGCCGCGGTCGATTAACGCCGCCTTTCTTTTTCTTCTCGCCACGCACACCATGACTTCTCCACTGATCGACGCCGACGCCCTCGCACACCTGCAGACCTGGCAGGGCCGCACCGAAACGCTGAGCGACGACATCACCGCCGCACCGGTGCGCGCCATGTCCGCCACGCTCGACCGCGACGATCCGCTGCCCGCTGCAGGCACGATCGTGCCGGCGCTGTGGCATTGGCTCTATTTCCTGCCGCATCACCGCCAGTCGGAGATCGGTGAAGACGGTCACGCCAGGCGCGGCGGCTTCCTGCCGCCCGTGCCGCTGCCGCGCCGCATGTGGGCCGGCGACCGGCTGACCTGGGTGCCGGGCAATCCGCTGCGGGTGGGCGACCGCATCGAGCGCACCTCGACCATCGAGTCGGTCACGCACAAGGCGGGGCGCAGTGGCGAGCTGGTGTTCGTGGTGGTGCGCCACGAGGTGCGCAACGAACGCGGCCTGGCGCTGACCGAGCTGCACGACATCGTCTACCGCGCTGCCGCCACGCCCGGCGAGCAGGCCCCCGCACCGACGCCGGCACCGAAGGACGCCACCTTCAGCCGCGACATCGTGCCCGACGACGTGCTGCTGTTCCGTTACTCGGCGCTCACCTTCAACGGCCACCGCATCCACTACGACCGCCGCTACGTCACGCAGGTCGAGGGCTATCCGGGTCTGATCGTGCACGGGCCGCTGATCGCGACGCTGCTGATCGACCTGCTGCGCCGCCACGCGCCGGCCGATGCGCAGCTCGCGCGCTTCGAGTTCCGCGCCGTGCGCCCGACCTTCGACATCGCGCCGTTCCGCGTGCACGGCAAGCCCGCCGAAGGCAGCGCCGACGGCAAGACATTCAGCCTGTGGGGCGAAGACGCCGACGGCTGGCTCACGATGCAGGCCACGGCCGTGCTCGCCTGAAGCAAGGAAGAAAGACGCACATGACACGACCCCTGGACGGCATCACCGTCATCTCGCTCGAGCACGCCATTGCGGCGCCGTTCTGCACCCGTCAGCTCGCCGACCTCGGCGCGCGCGTCATCAAGGTCGAGCGCCCCGGCGGCGGCGACTTTGCGCGCGCCTACGACGAACGCGTGAACGGCGAGGCCTCGCACTTCGTGTGGGTCAACCGCTCGAAGGAAAGCCTCACGCTCGACCTGAAGCAGCCCGCCGCGCTCGCCGTGCTGCAGGAGCTCGTGGCCGGCGCCGACGTGCTGGTGCAGAACCTCGCGCCCGGCGCTGCCGCGCGCATGGGCCTGGGCGCGCAGGTGCTGCAGGAGAAACACCCCGCGCTCATCGTCTGCGACATCTCGGGCTACGGCGAAGACGGGCCGTACCGCGACAAGAAGGCTTACGACCTGCTGATCCAGAGCGAGGCCGGTTTTCTCTCGGTGACAGGCACGCCCGACGACCCGTGCAAGTCGGGCAACTCCATCGCCGACATCGCGGCGGGCATGTACGCCTACACCGGCATCCTCGCGGCGCTGCTCCAGCGCGGCAAGACCGGCAAGGGCTCGCACATCGACGTGTCGATGCTCGAATCGCTCGCCGAGTGGATGAGCTACCCGATGTACTACGCCTACGACGGCGCGCCGCCGCCGCCGCGCAGCGCTGCATCGCACGCGACCATCTACCCCTACGGCCCGTTCCCCGCGGGCGACGGCGGCACCGTGATGCTGGGCTTGCAGAACGAACGCGAGTGGCGCGCCTTCTGCGACAAGGTGCTGCTGCAGCCGGCGCTCGCGACCGATCCGCGCTTCGACAGCAACGCGCGCCGCAACGAACACCGCGAGGCGCTGCGTGCGCTCATCGTCGAGACCTTCGGCGCGCTCAGTGCGGCGCAGGTGCTCGAACGGCTCGACACCGCGCAGATCGCCAACGCGCGCATGAACGACATGGCCGGGCTGTGGGCGCACCCGCAACTGCAGGCGCGCGACCGCTGGCGCCAGGTGGGCTCGCCAGCCGGCGACATCCCGGCGCTGCTGCCCGCCGGTCGCCAGAGCGCATTCGACTACCGCATGGACCCGGTGCCCGCCGTAGGCCAGCACACCGATGCCATCCTGCGCAGCCTGGGCCGCGGCGACGAAGCGATCGCGACGCTGCGCGCGGCCGGGGCCGTATGAGCGGGCCTGCGAATTCCGCGCTCGCGCTTGCACGGGCCTTTCTCTTCGTGCCGGCCGACCGCCCCGAGCGCCATGCGCGCGCACTGGCAACGGGCGCGGGCGGCGTGATCATCGATCTCGAAGATGCCGTGGCGCCCGCGCGCAAGGCCGAGGCGCGCGACGCGCTCGGCGCCTCGCTGGCCACGTTGCCCGCCGACGGGCGAGGGCGCTTGCTGGTGCGCGTGAATGCCAGCGGCACGCCGTGGCATGACGACGACTGCACGCGCGCGGCGGGGTGGATCGCCGATGGCCTCATCGCCGGCATCGTGCTGCCCAAGGCCGAGCACGCTGACGAGCTGCACCGGCTCGCTGCCACGGTCGGGCCGAAGGCGGCGCTGCTGCCGTTGATCGAATCGGCCGCAGGGCTCGCTGCCGTCGATGCGATCGCGGCTGCGCCGCAGGTGCTGCGGCTGGCCTTCGGTCACCTCGATTTCCAGGCCGACCTCGGCATGGCCTGCGACGCCGACGAGGCCGAGCTGGTGCCCGTGCGTCTTGCGCTCGTGCTGGCTTCGCGCCGCGCCGGGCTGGCCACGCCCATCGACGGGGTCACGCCCGACTGGCGCAATGTGCAGCGGCTCGTCGCCGACACCGCGCGCGCCCAGCGCGGCGGCTTCGGCGCCAAGCTGTGCATCCATCCCGAGCAGGTCGCGCCGGTGCAGGCCGCGCTCGGTCCCTCGGCCGACGAGGTGGCGTGGGCGCACCGCGTCACCGAAGCCGTGCGCGCGGCCGGCGGGGGTGTCGTGAGCCTCGACGGCCGCATGGTCGACGGGCCCGTGGTGAAGCTGGCCGAGCGTTGGCTCGCGCTGGCGGCACCGCAGGGTTCGGGCGGTTCATCCGTGACGCACTGATTTACAGACAAACCAAAAGGAGACAAAGAAGTGAACGCAGCGACAACGAAGACCTGGAAATTGAAGGCGCTCATCGCCGCCTCGGCGGGCGCCTGCCTGCTCGCCGTCGCATCGCCGGCCGCCGCGCAAGCCGCTTGGCCCGACAAGCCCGTGGTGATGGTCGTGCCGTATTCGGCCGGCGGCCCGACCGACGTGGTGGCACGCATGCTCGCCGTGCCCATGGGCAAGTCGCTCGGGCAGACCGTGGTGGTCGAGAACACCGTGGGTGCGGGCGGCACCATCGCACCGACCCGCGTGGCCAAGGCGGCGCCCAACGGCTACACCATCCTCATCCACCACATGGGCATGGCCACTGCGCCCGCGCTGTACAAGAAGCTCAACTACGACCCGCTGAAGGACTTCGAGTACATCGGCCAGGTCATGGACGTGCCGATGACCCTGCTGTCGCGCAAGGACTTCCCGGCCAACAACTTCAAGGAGCTGCTGGCCTACGTGAAGGCCAACAAGGACAAGGTGTCGCTCGCCAACGCCGGTGTCGGCGCGGTCTCGCAGCTGTGCGGCATGCTCTTCGCGCACCAGATCGGTGTGCAGCTCACGACCGTGCCCTACAAGGGCGCGGGCCCGGCGCTCAACGACCTCATGGGCGGGCAGGTCGACCTGCTGTGCGACCAGACCACGCAGACCGCGCCGGTCATCAAGGACGGTCAGCGCGTGAAGGTGTTCGGCGTGACCACGCCCAAGCGGCTGTCGAGCATGCCCGACATTCCCACGCTCGACGAGCAGGGCCTCAAGGGCTTCGACGTGAAGGTGTGGCACGGCGTGTACGCGCCCAAGGGCACGCCGCCGGCCGTGATCGAGAAGCTCAACGTGGCCCTGCGCGTCGCGCTGCAGGACGAGAACGTGAAGAAGCGCTTTGCCGAACTGAGCACCGAAGCCGTGCCGATGGAGAAGGTCACGCCCGAAGCACTGCGCACCCACCTGGCAGCGGAGATCGAGAAGTGGGGGAAAGTGATCAAGGCCGCGGGCGTGCAGGCGGATTGATAGCAGCCGTGTGACGGGTTCTGAGTCAGGGGCTGCAATGCCCCGGGCTCACAACTTCTTCTTCATGTAGGCGAGGTAGTTGCCGCGGGCGTAGTTGTCGATGCGGGCGAACTCTTCGTAGCCTTGCTTCAGGTAGAAGCCCCGCGCCTGCCATTCGAAGGTTTCGAGCGCGGCGTTCCCGGCGCCCAGCGCCTTGCCGCGTGCCTCCGCCTCCGCGAGAAGGCGACGACCCAGGCCGGTGCCTCGTGCTTCCTCTTCGACGAACAGCACGTCGATGCGCAGCCACTCGAGGAAGACGAAGCCGCGCAGCCCGCCCATCAGGCGACCCTGCGCATCCTTGGCGTTCAGCCGAACGGGTTGCATCTCCGGGTACTCGCCGACGAAGCCGTAGTTGAACTCGCGCAACCTGCGGCCCAGGGCGCCGGAGCGGACCTCTTCTTCGGAGGCCGTCGAGATCACAGCGTCGGTCATGCTTCGCCGCCGTTGCCGGACGCCTGCAAGGTTTCTTCGAACAGCTTCAGCAACAGCCGCGCGAACACATCCATGTTCCATGGCCGGTCGGTCGCGCCGGTTTCGATGGTGCGGCTGACCACGAGGCCGTCCGCGCCGGTCACTGCGATGCAGACATGACCGGGCGCATCGCCGTACGGGCTGCCCGAAGGACCCGCGGCGCCGCTCTCGCAGATGCCCCACTTCGCACGGTGCGCGTCGCGGATGCGGCCGGAGATGAAGCGGGCATAGGGCTCTGTCTCGCCGCGCATGTCGCCCATGTCCTCGGGCGTGAGGCCGAGCAGGGCCTTGCCGGCGCGGCGCGAGTAGATGACCGCGCCGCCCAGGAAGTAGGCCGACGCACCCGGCACGGCGAGCAGGGCGGCCGAGACCAGACCGCCGGCCGATGACTCGGCGACCGCCACCGTCTGGCGCCGCTCGCGCAATGTCGCGCCCACGCGTGCGGCGAGCACGGAAAGCGGTTCGAGTTGGGTGAGGTCGGTGAGATCAGGCGGGAGCATGAAAGGTCGAAAGAAGTAAGAAAAGAGAGATGACCGACCGGTCGATCGAACGAGTGAGCGATCAGGCCATGCCCGCACGCGAACCGGGTCGCCGCACATACGACGGCGCGCGCTCGTGGCTCGACGTGTGGCCGTACACCGTGTCGGCCGGGTAGTACTCGGCTTGCAATTGCACCTTGGCCGCGGCTTCCTCGCCCGCGACATGCGCGATGAAGGCGAGCATCAGATCGGTGCCTGCCGACACGCCGGCCGAGGTCCAGACATGGCCGTCCTGCACGAAGCGTTGCTCGACCACCTTCACGTCGCCGAGCGCGCGCAGGCGGTCGAGCGATCCCCAGTGCGTGGTCGCGGTGCGGCCCGAGAGCTGGCCGGCCGCGTGCAGCACGAAGGCGCCGGTGCACACCGACAGCAGCGCCTTGCAGCCGGGCGCCTGGGCGGCGAGAAACTGCACCATCGCGGGGTTGTCGACCTCGCGCCGCGTGCCCATGCCGCCGGGCACGAGCAGGAAATCGAGCGGCGGGCAGTCGGCAAACGACACGTGCGGATTCACCGACAAGCCCTTGGCGCAGACCACCGGCTCGCGCGTCTGCGCCACGACCATGCAGTGGGCGGGGCCGCCGGCGAGCTTGCTCCACATGGTGAGCATTTCCCACGGACCGACGAAATCGAGTTCCTCGACCTCGGGGAAGACGATGATTCCGAAATTCATGCGTGAACTCCTGGTGGGGCGGGGTGGGTATGCCGGCAGCGGCCTGGCGGTCTGTCACGGGCGCGCAGCCGCAAGCATATAGAGTGCCGCCGAGGCGATGTCCGTGACAGCTGGTTGCAAGCTTGGCTCAGTGTTCTCCCTCAGAGTTGTGTGGCCTGAAAATGGCTAGAGTGAAGGCGGCCGTTCAGGCTTTTTGCTAGCTTCAATCAAGGAAATCTCATGAGCAAGAAAGTTGCATATGTCACCGGAGGCATGGGTGGCATCGGAACAGCCATCTGCCAGCGTCTCTACAAGGACGGGTTCACCGTGGTCGCAGGTTGCGGCCCCACGCGGGACTACGCCAAGTGGCTGGCCGAACAGAAAGCCGAAGGCTTCGAGTTCCACGCGTCGGTCGGCAATGTCGGCGACTGGCAATCCACCGTCGAAGCCTTTTCCGCCGCGAAGGCGGCCCACGGGCCGATTGACGTGCTCGTCAACAACGCCGGCATCACGCGGGACCGCATGTTCCTCAAGATGACGCCGGAAGACTGGAGCGCGGTGATCGAGACCAACCTCAACAGCATGTTCAACGTCACCAAGCAGGTGGTGGGCGACATGGTCGAAAAGGGCTGGGGCCGCATCATCAACATCAGCTCGGTGAATGGCGCCAAGGGCCAGGCGGGCCAGACCAACTACTCGGCGGCCAAGGCCGGCATGCACGGCTTCACGATGGCGCTGGCGCAGGAGCTGGCCAACAAGGGTGTCACGGTCAATACCGTGAGCCCGGGCTACATCGGCACCGACATGGTCAAGGCCATCCGCCAGGAAGTGCTCGACAAGATCGTGGCCACGATCCCGGTCAAGCGTCTGGGCGAACCGAGCGAGATCGCCTCCATCATCGCGTGGCTCGCCACCGACGAAGGCGGCTACAGCACCGGCGCCGACTTCTCGGTCAACGGTGGCCTCCACATGCACTGAGCATGCGGACCACGAACTGAACATGAAACCCGCTTCGGCGGGTTTTTTCATTTCGGCAGGCGCGCGGGTCGAAGCTGGCGCAGCAAGCGAAACGGCGGTCGGGAGCCAACGTCCCCGACCGCCGTGAAGCGCAGGAAAGCGCCCGAAGGCGCCGGCCTCAGAAGGGGTGAATGAATCCGGCGTGGCCGAGCAGCCCGCGCAGGCGCGTCCCCTCAAGGCGCAAAGCGCAGCCATAGCTCGGGCTATGGCGAGCATTTGCAACGCCGAGGGGGCGTGCCTGGGTGGGATGAGCGGGCATGGCGGGTTCGTTCGCCCCTTCTCAGGCCAGATCGAACCTGTCCAGGTTCATCACCTTGGTCCAGGCGGCCACGAAATCGTCGATGAACTTCTGCTGGCTGTCGGCGCTGCCGTAGACCTCGGCGATGGCGCGCAGCTGCGCGTTGGAGCCGAACACCAGGTCGACGCGCGTGCCGGTCCACTTGAGTTCGCCGGTCTTGCGGTCGCGCCCTTCGTACTGCTCCTTGGTGTCCGAGACGGCCTTCCATTCCGTGCCCATGTCGAGCAGGTTGACGAAGTAGTCGTTGCTCAGCGTGCCGGGCGTCTTCGTGAAGACGCCGTGGCGCGTCTGGCCGACGTTGGTGTCGAGCACGCGCAGGCCGCCGACCAGCACGGTCATCTCGGGCGCGGTGAGCGTGAGCAACTGGGCCTTGTCGATCAACAGCGCTTCGCCGGCTACGCTGTAGCGGCCCTTCAGGTAGTTGCGGAAGCCGTCCGCCACGGGCTCCAGCGGTTCGAACGACGGCACATCGGTCTGTTCTTGCGAGGCGTCGGCGCGGCCTGGCGAGAAGGGCACCTTCACTTCGCGGCCGCCGTTGCGCGCAGCCTGTTCCACGCCTGCGCCGCCGGCCAGCACGATCAGGTCGGCCAGTGAAATCTGCTTGCCGCCGGTCTGCGCCGCGTTGAACTCGCCGCGAATGCCTTCGAGCACCTTCAGCACCTGGGCCAGTTGCGCGGGCTGGTTGACGGCCCAGTCCTTCTGGGGCGCGAGCCGCACGCGGGCGCCGTTCGCACCGCCGCGCATGTCGGAGCCGCGGAAGGTGGAAGCGGAGGCCCACGCCGTCGACACCAGCTGCGCGGGCGTGAGACCCGAGGCCAGCACCTTCTTCGTGAGCGCCGCGACATCCGCTGCATCGACCAGCGGGTGGTCGACGGCCGGGATCGGGTCTTGCCAGACCAGCTCTTCGGCCGGCACCTCGGGCCCGAGGTAGCGGGCGCGCGGGCCCATGTCGCGGTGCGTGAGCTTGAACCAGGCGCGGGCGAAGGCGTCGGCGAACTGGTCGGGGTGGGCCAGGAAGCGGCGCGAGATCTTTTCGTAGGCCGGGTCCAGTCGCAGCGACAGGTCGGTGGTGAGCATGGTCGGCGCGTGGCGCTTGCTACTGTCGTGCGCGTCGGGGATGGTGCCGGCACCGGCGCCGCCCTTGGCCACCCACTGGTGCGCGCCGGCGGGGCTCTTGGTCAGCTCCCATTCGTAGCCGAACAGGTTCTCGAAGAAGTTGTTGCTCCACTTCGTCGGTGTGGTGGTCCAGGTCACTTCGAGGCCGCTGGTGATGGTGTCGCCGCCCTTGCCGGTGCCGAAGCTGTTCTTCCAGCCGAAGCCCTGGTCTTCGAGGCCCGCAGCTTCCGCTTCGGGCCCGACGTGCGAGGCCGGTGCGGCGCCGTGGGTCTTGCCGAAGGTGTGGCCGCCGGCGATGAGCGCCACGGTTTCCTCGTCGTCCATGGCCATGCGGCCGAAGGTGTCGCGGATGTCGTGCGCTGCGGCGATCGGGTCGGGGTTGCCGTCCGGGCCTTCGGGATTCACGTAGATCAGGCCCATCTGCACGGCGCCCAGCGGGTTCTCGAGGTTGCGGGTGTGCGGCACCTTGCTGTCGTCGTCCTTCACGAGCACGCCGCGGTCTTTCTCGACGCCGGGCGAGCCCTGTGCATAGCGCACGTCGCCGCCGAGCCAGGTTTTCTCGCGGCCCCAGTACACGTCCTGGTCGGGTTCCCACACGTCGGCGCGGCCGCCGGCGAAGCCGAAGGTCTTGAAGCCCATGGTTTCGAGCGCGACGTTGCCGGTAAGGATGAGCAGGTCGGCCCAGGAGATCTTCTGGCCGTACTTCTGCTTGATCGGCCAGAGCAGGCGGCGGGCCTTGTCCAGGCTCACGTTGTCGGGCCAGCTGTTGAGCGGCGCAAAGCGCTGCTGGCCGCGACCGGCGCCGCCTCGGCCGTCGCCGATGCGGTAGGTGCCGGCGCTGTGCCAGGCCATGCGGATGAAGAGCGGACCGTAGTGGCCGAAGTCGGCCGGCCACCAGTCCTGCGAATCGGTCATGAGTGCGGCGAGGTCTTTCTTCACCGCGGCCAGGTCGAGGCTCTGGAAGGCCTTGGCGTAGTCGAAACCGATGCCCAGGGGATCGGATTTGGAGGAGTGCTGGTGCAGCAGGTCCAGGCGCAGCTGCTGGGGCCACCAATCGCGGCTCGTGGTGCCGGCGCCGGTGGCCTGGCTGAACGGACACTTCGCTTCTGTCTTCTCATTGCTCATGGGGAGGCTCCTGTTGTGAGGGACGGGGGGACCGCTCAAATTCTCAGTGAGAAAGGTGTCGATGCGAATAGAAGTGCTTTATGCCTACGATAGTTCGCGTGGCGCCTGAAGGGGTGTAGATGCGAGGGCGCGCGACAGGTTTCGAGGGCCCGCAGAAGCCTGTGGGCTTCAAAGGTTGGCGCCCGTTCCTGCAAAATGGACCGATGCCCCACAGCGTCTCACTCATCAATACGATTGCCGCCGGCCTGGGGTTGGCGTTGGTGTTCGGTTTCCTGGCGGCGCGGCTGCGATTGCCGGCGCTGGTCGGTTACCTGCTGGCGGGCGTGATCATCGGCCCGTTCACACCGGGCTTCGTGGCCGATGCGGGCATTGCCGCCCAGCTGGCCGAGATCGGCGTGATGCTCCTGATGTTCGGCGTGGGCCTGCATTTTTCGTTGGCCGACTTGCTCGCGGTGCGCAAGATCGCGCTGCCCGGCGCCATTGCACAGATCGCGGTCGCCACGCTGCTCGGCGGTGGCCTGGCGATGTGGTGGGGCTGGAGCTGGGGCGCGGCGCTGGTGTTCGGGCTGGCGCTGTCGGTGGCGAGCACGGTGGTGCTGCTGCGCGCGCTCGAGAGCCTGGGCATCCTCGATTCCTTCACCGGCCGCATCGCCGTCGGCTGGCTGGTGGTCGAAGACCTCGCGATGGTGCTGGTGCTCGTGCTGCTGCCGCCGCTGGCCGGCGCGTTGGGCGGCACCAACGCCGACACCACCGGCGCGCCGGTCTGGCAGACGCTGGGCCTCACGCTGCTGCAGGTCGGCGGCTTCGTGCTGCTGATGCTGGTGGTGGGGCGGCGCGTGTTCCCGTGGATCCTCTGGCAGGTCACGCGCACCGGCTCGCGCGAGCTGTTCACGCTGTGCGTGGTGGCGGCGGCCGTGAGCATCGCCTTTGCCTCGGCGGCGTTGTTCGGCGTGTCGTTCGCGCTCGGCGCTTTCTTTGCCGGCATGGTGATGCGCGAATCGCAGTTCAGCCATCGAGCGGCGCAGGAGTCGCTGCCGCTGCGCGATGCGTTCGCCGTGCTGTTCTTCGTGTCGGTCGGCATGCTGTTCGACCCGTCGGTGCTGCTGGATCGCCCGTTGCAGGTGCTGGCCGTGGTGCTCGTGATCGTGCTGGGCAAGTCGCTTGCGGCCTGCGCGCTGGTGCTGGTGTTCCGTTACCCGCTGGCCACCGCGCTCACGGTGAGTGCGAGCCTGGCGCAGATCGGCGAGTTCTCGTTCATCCTGGCCGGGCTGGGCGTGTCGCTCGGCCTGCTGCCGGTGGAAGGGCAGAGCCTGGTGCTGGCCGGCGCGCTGATCTCCATCGCCACCAACCCGCTGTGGTTCAGCCTCATTGCGCCGATGCAGAAATGGCTGCTCGCGCATTCGAAATTCGCGCGCGAGCTCGACATGCGCAGCGACCCGCTCGCCGAGCTGCCGATGACCACCGAGGCCAAGTACCTGTCGCGGCAGGTGGTGCTGGTCGGCTACGGCCGGGTGGGCCGCCGCATCGCGGCCGAACTCGAGACCCACGACATTCCCTACGTGGTGGCCGAGCAGAACCGGGAGCTGGTCGAGAAGCTGCGCGAGGCGGGCATTCCGGCCGTGTGGGGCGACGCGGCCGACCCGGCGGTGCTGATCCAGGCGCACGTCGCGCGCGCCCGCGTGCTCGTGGTGGCCACGCCTGACGCCATGAACGTGCGCCAGATGATCGAGACCGCCCGCACGCTGAACCCCACGATCCAGACCGTGGTGCGCAGCCACAACGAGCAGGAAGCCCGCCTGCTGTCGGACGAAACGGATGTGAAGGTGTTCCTGGGCGAACAGGAACTCGCCCAGGCCATGGCCCGGGATGTGGTGCAGCGCGCCGCCGCCATGGCCGTGCCCGCCTGAGGGGTGGCGCCAGCGACTGGCTGGCCGACCACCCCTGTCACTGTTTGCGCAGGCCAAAGGCCCATCTTCCGGGGGGGCGGCGTTCGCCTGCACCCTTCACTGATTTCTTTTTTTCTCATCCCATGTCTCTGAAAGCCCGATGGCATTCGTTGCTCGGCGCGTTGCGCGAGTCCCTGGTCTGTCTTGCGCTGGCCTTCCGCTCCAGTTTGCGTCCCGGCATCGCCATGCGTTCCGCAGGCCTGTGCCTGCTGGTCTTCGCTGTGTGGAGCTGGGTGTTCTACCGCTACTTCCAACCGATTGGCACGACAGCCGGCATCCTGTCGGCTTTCGTCGTTCTGGGCGGCGCGGCGCTCGGTCTGATACCCGGCATGGCAGGAGGCGGTGCAGCGAGCATCACGGGCATGGCGGGCATCGCGCCCGCATTGGCGATGCTGGTGGTCTATGTGGTGGTGCTCACGGGCGCGGTGTTGGTGGTGGGGTATGCGGGCGTCATCGTCGCCACCATCCGGCTGGCGTTGCGCTGGGTGCTCTTTGGCAAGGTGCGCGAGCGTGTGCAGGCGCGCTACCCGACGCTCGAGCCGTCGCAGGTCGAGTCCTCGGGCTGGCTGATCGGCGTGCGCGAGCAACTGGGCCCCTGGCTGGGCGCGAGCCTCGGAATGCTGCTGTGCCTGCTGGTGCCGGTCATCAATGGCGTGTTGCTGTTCCTGCTGCTGGCTTACCTCAACGTCCGCTTTCTGGTGGGGCCCGCGCTCGCCGGCATCGCGAATGGCGAGGAGCGCATGCGGGTTGTGCGCCGCCAGCGCGGTGCGATGGTGGCGTTCGGCGTACTGATCCTGCTGCTGGCGCTGGTGCCTGTGGTGAATCTGCTGTTGCCGGCCTTGCTGGGCGCAGGCGCCTGCCACCTCGGCTGCCGAGGTGTGGAAGCAGAGCGTCGGGTCGGTGCCGACGCCCTGGCTGGTGCCCAGGCCGGCGCCCAACCCGGTGGCTAAAGGTCCTCGATCACCAGCGTGCGGTAGCGCTCGGCGATCGAGTACGGCACGGTACGTACCAGTTCCATCACGCGCTCGGTGATGGCGCCGTCCTTGGTGCGGATCAGGAGGCCCGTGTGGCCTTCCTGGGCCAGCTCGATGAAGGCGCGCACCGTGGCGCCGTCGGTGCCGGCGGAGGGCAGGGGACTGTGCGAGGCATGCACGGTCGGTGCGATTTCCGCCAGGACGGTTTCGGCCGGTATCAGGTAGACCTCGTCGCCGCTCACGATGCCTTTCTCGATCAGCCCGTGGCCGATGCGGCTGGCGTCTTCGATGCTCGGAAACATCACCAGGGAGTAGCCGGTCGGGTAGAACGCGCCACCGAAGCTGGCGCGCATGTTGGGTTCAAGCGTGAAATGTTTCATGCTGACTCCTTGTTCTGATGCAGCTCCCCGCCCCTAACATTAGGCCGTGCGGCGTACATGCTCTGTAGGAAAACCCCTAGTACTGACAGCCCACCGCGCTGGCTCCTTGCCCGTTCAAAGGCGGGTTCATTCCCTGTTTCACCTCTTACCGTCATGCCTTTACCCAGAGACATCGCACTCACCGTCCATGAACTGGAGGAGGGGGAGTTCTATTGGGTGCTCATGGAGGCCGTGGACGGCGCGCCCGGCGACATCACCCATGTGTACGCGCCGCTCGAGGCTGCGCACGAGCCCTACGCCACCTATTCGAACGCGCTGGTGGCGGGCGTGGCGGTGCTGCGGCGGCTCTTCGGACCCGACGGCAAGCCCGTCTGACACCGCCTGCAGGGGCGTCGCGGCAAGGCGCTCCCTATAATCCCGCCGGTTGGAAACATTGGTTCACACCGATGCCATCCAACACCCCACGGTTCGAAGGTGCCCTGCACGACCAGTCGCTGGACTGGCTGCGGGGTTAAACGGGAAGCAGGTGCGAGGCGTCGTCTCTTGATCGACGCCTCCATTCCTGCGCTGCCCCCGCAACGGTCAGCGGATTTCGACACCCTCACGCCCCTGCGTTTTTCTTGCAGGGCAGCCACTGCGCTTCGGCGTGGGAAGGCGAGGGTTTCGGCGCCGGGATGCATTCACTTGGTCTGCACCCCGACGCACTCCGCGAGCCCGGATACCGGCCTTCGCAACCGCCTTCGGACGTTGCGGGAGTGCGTGTCCGGGCCTGCCGTTTTCCCCACGCGTTCCTGGCGCGAAACGGCACCGCCCCGGTTCTCTTCTCCTTCGGCGTCCTCGATCGGTCAGGAGCCTGCGGGGACGCAGGCCGGAGGAGAAACCAGATGAATCAGGCATCGCCGCTGCGCGATCGCGCGGACCAGCCCCCGCAACGGGCACGACTTTCGAGTCTTTCGGGTCTTTCAGGTATTTCGTTGGGGCTCGGCCTCGCATGCGGGCCGACACTGGCCCTGGCCCAGTCCGGCGATGCGGCCGCCGGCCGCCCCAGCCTCGCCCCCGTGCAGGTCGAGGCCAGCCGCCACACGCCGCTGGCCATGGACGAGCCCACGCAGACCGGCAGCCGCCTCGGCCTCACGCCGCTCGAAACGCCGGCCAGCATCGAAGTGCTCACCGGCGACACCATCCGCGCGCGCGGCGATGTGTCGGTGGTCGAGGCCGCGAGTCGCGCCACCGGCATCACCGGCTCGCCCGCGCCGGGCAACGGCGGCTCGTCGCTGTCGGCGCGTGGTTTCAACGGCCACGGCTCGGTGATGCAGCTGTACGACGGCACGCGCCTGTACGTGGGCGCAGGCACCGTGACCTTCCCGTTCGATACCTGGTCGACGGACCGCATCGAAGTGCTGCGCGGCGCCGCTTCGGTGATGTTCGGCGAAGGCGCCATCGGCGGCGCGATCAACGTGGTGCCCAAGAAGCCCACGCGCGGCCCGATCCAGAACGAAGCGCTCGTGCGCGTGGGCTCCGACGCCACACGCCAGGTCGCCTTCGGCAGCGGCGGCGCAATCAACGACATGCTCTCGTACCGTTTCGACATCAGCCACCGCAAGACCGACGGCTTCATGCTGCGCGGCGAAGCCGAGAGCCTGGCGGTGGGCGCCGCGGTGCGGCTCGACGTGTCGCCGCAGCTGCAGTTCACGCTCTCGCACGACGAGGGCCGACAGACGCCGCAGCGCTACTTCGGCGTGCCGCTCATCAACGGCCGCGTGAGCAGCCTCAACCGCGAGCAGAACTACAACCTCGACGACGCCGAAGACAAGTACCGTGACCGCTGGACCCGCCTCGATGCGCAATGGACGCCCAACAGCGCCGTCACCGTGCGCAACCAGCTCTACCGCCTGGACAGCAAGCGCCACTGGCGCAACAGCGAAAGCTACACCTACAGCGCCACCACGAACCGCGTGACGCGCGGCGACTACCTGGAGATCGGCCACGACCAGGAGCAGATCGGCAACCGCACCGACGCGACCTTCAAGCACGCGCTGTTCGGCCTGAAGAACCAGGTGCTGGTGGGCTTCGACGTCAACCGCATCGACTTCCTCCATTCGAGCGACACGCCCTACGGCGGGCGTTCGGTGGTCGATGCTTTCGTCTTCAACCCGGGCTACTACGCCTCGCCCTCGGCCTACCTGCCGCGCTACAAGACGAAGACCAGCGCCTACTCGTTCTTCGCGGAAGACAAGCTGGCCTTCAACGAGCAATGGTCGGTGGTCGGCAGCCTGCGCTGGGACCGCGCGAAGATCGTGCGCACCGATCCGCAGAACCGCGCCCCGCGCCTGGACAAGACCTTCGAGTACGCCACCGGCCGCCTCGGCGTGGTCTATGCGCCCGATGCCGCGCAGTCGTTCTATGCGCAGGTGGCGCGCGCGGCCGATCCGCTCACCGGGCTCATCAGCACGTCGACCGCGCAGGTGCCGTTCGAGCTCAGCGTCGGCAAGCAGGTCGAGGTGGGCTACAAGCGCCAGCTGGCCGAAGGCCGGGGTGCCTGGAGCGTGGCCGCCTACCGCATCGAGAAGACCAAGCTGCTCTCGCGCGACGCGAACGACCCGACCATCACGCAGCAGATCGGCAAGCAGTCGTCCGAAGGCATCGAGGCCACGCTCGACCTCGCGCTGACTTCCACGCTGCGCCTCGAAGCCAACGCCGCGCGGCTGCGCGCGCGCTATGACGACTTCAACGAAGCGGTCGGCAAGTCGCTGATCTCGCGCGCGGGCAACACGCCGGCCGGCGTGCCCGAGGTGGCGGCCAACCTGTGGCTGCACTGGCGCTTCCAGCCGCAGTGGGAGGCCGAGTTCGGCGTGCGCCACGTCGGTGCGCGGCAGGTCGATGCGGCCAACACGCGGCAGATCGGTTCCTACACCGTGGCCGATGCAGGCGTGAGCTGGCAGGCGAACCCGTCGCTCAAGCTCGCGCTGCGCGCCTTCAACCTCGCGGACCGCAAGTACCCGGTCTCGTTCTCGAACGGCGGCAACCAGTGGCTGCTGGGCCGGCCACGCTCGTTCGAGCTGTCGGCATTCGTGACCTTCTGAGGACGTCATGACCTTCGCATGGCGCCGCGCCTGGCCGCGCATCCGACACGCCCTCTACTGGACGCACCGGTGGCTGGGCATCGGCGGCTGCCTGCTATTCGTCATGTGGTTCGTCTCGGGCGTGGTCATGATGTACGTGGGGTATCCGAACCTCACGGACGAGGAGCGGCTCGCGGGGCTCGGCCCGGTGCGTTTCGAGCAAGCGACGGTCACGCCGTCGGCCGCGCTCGATGCGCTGCCGCAGGCCGTGCGCGCGCAGCAGCCCAGGCGCATGGCGCTGGAGATGCAGGGCGGCGCCGATCCGCTGCCCGTGTGGCGCATCGTCGATGCGCGTGGTGGGCGGCATGCCGTGTCCGCGCGTGACGGCCGTGTGCTCGGGCCGGTCGATGCGTCGCAGGCCGAGGCCATCGCCCGCGGCTTCTCCGCACAGCCCGGCGCGCGTTGGGTGGAAACGCTGGAACGCGACCAGTGGACCGTGCCGCAAGGGCTGAACCCGCTGCGACCGTTGCACCGCATCGAAGTCGGCGACGCGGCGGGCACCGAGCTGTACGTGTCCTCGCGCACCGGCGAGGTGGTGCGCGACACCACGCGCAGCGAGCGCTTCTGGAACTGGCTGGGCGCGGTGCCGCACTGGATCTACTTCACGCCGCTGCGCGCCGATCCGCCGCTGTGGCACGACGTGGTCGTGTGGTTGTCGGCCGCCTGCATCGTCTCGGCCGTGACGGGCATCGTCATCGGCATCCTGCGCATCCGGCTGCGGCGGCGCTTTCGCAACGGCGCGGTCACGCCGTACACGGGCTGGATGGCCTGGCACCACATCGCGGGGCTGATCGGCGGCTTCTTCGTGCTGACCTGGATCGTGAGCGGCTGGCTCTCGATGAACCCCAACGGCTGGTTCCAGCGCGCACCGGCCGATGCGGCCGCGATGGCGCGCTACACCGGTGCTGGCGCGTCGCCGTTCCCTTGGCCGCCGACTGTATTGCCGGCAGGCGAGGACACCGCCGCGCCGCGCGAGGCACTGCTGATATGGTTCGACGGCAAACCCTTGCTGCAACTGCGCGACGCGCAGGCTCGCGGGCGTGTGATCGATGCGGCCACCGGCGCGCCCGCATCGATCTCTCGCGACGACATCGTGCACGCCGCCGCGCGGTTGCGCCCCGGCGCCGCCATCATGCAGGCTACGCTGCAGACGCGCGAGGACTTCCACTGGTACGGCCACCACCGCACGCGCGTGCTGCCCGTGTGGCGGCTCGAATTCGACGATGCCGCGCGCAGCTGGCTCTACATCGATCCGGCCAGCGGCCAGGTGGCCGGCGGCAACGACCGCAATGCGCGGCTGCGACGCTGGCTCTTCAATGCGGCGCACAGCCTCGACTTTCCCTGGCTCATCCAGTACCGACCGGCCTGGGATCTCGTGGTGTGGTGCCTGTCGATCATCGGCGCCGTCGCTTCGGCGAGCGGCGTGGTGATCGGCTGGCGGCGGTTGCGGCGCAAGCCGAAGCCGTCGCCTGTTCAGCGGGGGCTGCAAGGCTCCCGGGTTTCATGACGGGGACTTGCGCAAGCCGGTCCATCCCCCAACAATCAACTTTCGCACTTCGGTGCAATTCAGGAGGTGCGCGATGCACATCGAACCCGGTCTCGTCGACGGATCCAAGATCTTCCTCAGCTATGCCACGGGGGCAGCCGCGCTGGCCTACACGGGCAAGCTCGCCTTCGACACCTTGCTGAAGGACGGCCCCGTCGGCCTCCTGCTGCGTTCGGTCTTCACCGTGATGCTCGTGTTCTGCTTCTTCGAGGTGTTCCCGCACCATCCCGTGGGCGTGTCCGAGGTGCACCTGATCCTGGGCACCACGCTGATGCTCCTCTTCGGGCTCGCGCCCGCGGCCATCGGCCTGGCCGGCGGCCTGCTCATTCAGAGCCTGTTCTTCGCACCGCCCGACCTGCCGCAGTACGGCATGAACGTCACGACCTTGCTCGTGCCGCTGTTCGCCACGGCCGCGCTGGCACGCCGCATCATTCCCGCGAACATGGCCTATGTGGACATCAGCTACCAGCAGGCCTTCAAGCTGTCCGTGGCCTACCAGGGCGGCATCGTGGTCTGGGTCGGCTTCTGGGCGCTCTACGGCCGCGGTACGGGGCTCGAAAACCTGGGCCAGATCGCCAGCTTCGGCGCCGCCTACATGACCGTCGTGCTGGTCGAGCCGCTGGTCGACCTGGGCGTGCTGGCTGCCGCCAAGGCATGGCGCCGCCTGCAGGGCACGGCCCTGGTCGAGCGCCGCCTGTACAGCGCGACCTGATTCGCGCCAGCCGCCCCCTTCCTGTCCTGTTGAAGAGGGCGAGCCTCTCGCCGGCGCGTGCGCAACGCACGCGCCGGACGCTTGATTCCCTGAGCGCCGTCGGCGCCTGAAAGCATCCATTCCATGACACAAAGCAACGCCAAGATTCCCGTCACCATCGTCACGGGCTTCCTCGGCAGCGGCAAGACCACGCTGCTGCGCCACATCCTCGGCAATGCCGAGGGCCGCCGCATCGCGGTGGTGGTCAACGAGTTCGGCGAACTCGGCATCGACGGCGACATCCTGCGCGGTTGCGGCATCGGCTGCGACGACGAGGGCAACGAGCGCGAAGGCGCGCTCTACGAACTCGCAAACGGCTGCGTCTGCTGCACGGTGCAGGAAGAGTTCCTGCCCGTGATGCTGCAACTGGCCGAGCGGCGCGACCAGCTCGACGCCGTGCTCATCGAGACCTCGGGCCTCGCATTGCCCAAGCCGCTGGTGCAGGCCTTTCAGTGGCCGGACATCGCGAACATCTTCACCGTCGATTCGGTTGTCACGGTGGTCGACGGCCCCGCCGCCGCGTCGGGCCAGTTCGCGGCGAACCCCGCGCAGGTCGACGTGCAGCGCCGCGCCGATCCCAACCTCGACCATGAATCGCCGCTGCATGAGTTGTTCGAAGACCAGCTCTCGGCCGCCGACCTCGTGGTGCTCAACAAGACCGACCTCATGGACGCCGCTGCGCGCGCACAGGTCGAGGCGCTGGTGCGCGAAGAGCTGCCACCCGAGGTGAAGATCGTCGGCGCCACCGAAGGCAAGCTGCCGCTCGCGCTGCTGCTGGGCCAGGGCCGCGCTGCCGAAAGCACCATCCACTTGCGCGAGAGCCACCACGACCACGAGGAAGACCACGACCACGACGAGTTCGATTCGCTCGTGATCGAGCTGCCGCCTGTGGACCGGGACAGTCTCATCGCCGTGCTGAGCGGGCTGGTCGAGCAGCACACCATCTACCGCGTGAAGGGCTTCGTCGCCGTGCCGCACAAGCCGATGCGTCTGCTGGTGCAGGGCGTGGGCCGCCGCTTCGACCATCACTTCGATCGCCGCTGGCGCGACGGCGAGGCGCAGCGTACGCGCCTGGTGTTCATCGGCGAGGACCTCGACGAGGCCGCGCTGCGCAAGGCGCTCGACGAGGTGAACACGGTCGCCGCCTGACCGTTGAGCGTCTGACCGCATGCACCTGCTGAGCACCCAGCCCGGACGCTTCGTCGAAGACGATCCGAGCGTCGTCACCCGGCTCGACCAGACGCCGGGCGACATCGTGGTGCTCAGCTCGGCCGACACCACGCTCGCGCTGCTCGCCGCCGCGCGCACGGCGCTGGCGGCCACCGATCCCGGCTACCCCTCGCTGCGGCTGGCCAACCTCATGCACCTGCGCCAGCCGGCCTCGCTCGACCTGTACGTCGACGAGGTGCTGCGGCATGCGCGCGTGGTGGTGGTCGATCACCTGGGGGCCGAATCGGCCTGGGCCTACGGGCTGCAGCAGCTCGAGAAGCTCGCGAAGCGCCAGGGCCAGCAGCTCGCGATGTTCTCGGGCGACCTGCAGGAGGACGAAGACTTGCTCGCACGCGGCACCGTGCCGCGCGGCGTGAGCCGGCAGCTGTGGCAGTACCTTCGCTCGGGTGGTGCGGGCAACGCGGCGCAGTTCCTGCGCGCGGTGGCCTTCCACGGGCTGGGCCATGGCGAGGCGCCGTTGCCGCCGCGCAGCCTGCCCCAGGTGGCGCTGCATGTGCCCTCGACCCTGGGGGGCATGCACGCCACGCACACGGTCGCCGGCATCGACGACCTGCGCGCCGGCTGGCACGCGGACGCGCCCGTGGTGGCGCTGGTGTTCTACCGCTCGCACCTGCTGTCGGGCAACACAGAGGCCTTCGACGCGTTGGCCGCCGCGCTGCATGCGCAAGGCCTGAACCCGTTGCCCGTGGCGCTCGATTCGCTGAAAGACCCGCTGTGCCTGTCCGCATTGTGCGCGCTGTGCAGCGAGCACGACGTTCAGCTCGTGCTCAACACCACCGCTTTCGCCGCATTGGGGCAAGGCGCATCCCATGAGGATGGCGAGCCCAAGGCGCTGGCCGGCGACGCACCGGTGCTGCAGGTGATCGTGAGCGGCGGCAACCGCGAGGACTGGCTGGCCGACAGCCAGGGCCTGCGCCCGCGCGACATCGCCATGCAGATCGCGCTGCCCGAGATGGACGGGCGCATCGTCACGCGCGCCGTGAGCTTCAAGGGACTGTCGCACCGCTGCGAACTCACGCAGACCGAGGTGGTCGGCTACCGGCCCGAGCCCGACCGCATCGCCTTCGTGGCCGAACTCGCGCGCCGCTGGTGCCGGCTGCGCCGCCTGCGCGCCGAAGACAAGCGCATCGCGCTGATCCTCGCGAACTATCCCGGCAGCGAAGGCCGCATCGGCAGCGGCGTGGGGTTGGACACGCCGGCCTCGGTGCTGGCCATCCTGCGCACGATGCAGAGCGAGGGCTACACGCTCGACGCGCTGCCCGCTGACGGCGATGCGCTCATGTACACGCTGCAGGAAGGCATCGCCAACGATCCCGCGCAATGGGCCGCGCGCCCTGCGTGGCAGAGCTACGCGCTCGCCGACTACCGCACCCGTCTCGCGGCGCTGCCTGAGGGCATGGCCGCCGCCATCGATGCGCAGTGGGGCCCGCCCGAGCACGATCCGATGCTGCGTCAAGGTCGCTTCATGATCGCCGGCCTGCGGCTGGGCCGCGTGTTCGTCGGCATCCAGCCTGCACGGGCGCTAGGTCCGCTGGGCCTGGCCGACTACGCGAGCTACCACGATGCCGAACTGGTGCCGCCGCACAGCTACCTCGCCTTCTATTTCTGGCTGCGCGATGTGTTCGCCATCGATGCGGTCGTCCACGTGGGTAAGCACGGCAACCTCGAATGGCTGCCCGGCAAGAGCCTTGCGCTCGCGGCCACCTGCTGGCCCGATGCCATCCTCGGGCCGTTGCCCAACGTCTATCCCTTCATCGTCAACGACCCCGGCGAGGGTGCGCAGGCCAAGCGCCGCACGCAGGCCGTGATCGTCGACCACCTGATGCCGCCGCTCACGCGCGCGGAGAACCATGGCCCGCTGCAGGACCTGGAACGGCAGGTCGACGAGTATTACGACGCCTTGCTCGTCGATGCGCGCCGCGCCAAGGTGCTGCGCGCGCAGATCCTCGCGACCGTGCGCGCGCAGCACCTGGTCGAGGAACTTGGGCTGCCGGGCGCTGAAGACGATGCGTTGCTGGCGCGTGTCGATGCGTACCTGTGCGAGCTGAAAGAGACCCAGATCCGCGACGGCCTGCATGTGTTCGGCGACTCGCCGCGCGAACGGCTTCGGCGCGACACGCTGCTCGCGCTCGCGCGCTACCCGGCGGGCGATGGCGTGGGCGAGAACGCCGGGTTGCTCGGCGCGCTCACGGCCGACCTGCTGCCCGGCGAGGCCTTCGACCCGCTCGACATCGACGCGGCACGCCCCTGGCAGGGCGCGCGGCCCGCGTTGCTGGCGGCTGTGAGCGACGAGGCGTGGCGGCACCAGGGCGACACGCGCGAGCGGCTGGAACTGCTCGCCCAGCAGCTGCTCGAAGCGGACGCCTGCCCGCCCGGACTGCTGCACACTGCCGCCGTGATGGGGCGCATCGCGCAGCGCCTCGCGCCCGCGCTCGATGCGTGCGGCGGGGAGGAACTGCGGCAGCTGTCGCGCGCGCTGCAAGGCCGCTTCGTGCCACCGGGCCCGAGCGGATCACCCTCGCGCGGCAGGCCCGACGTGCTGCCGACCGGGCGCAACTTCTACGCAGTCGACACGCGCGCCATCCCGACGCCCACGGCCTGGATGCTCGGCCTCAAGTCTGCCGCGCAGCTGGTCGAACGCCACCTGCAGGAGCACGGCGACTACCCGGTCGCGCTGGGCCTGTCGGTCTGGGGCACGGCCACCATGCGCACGGGCGGCGACGACCTGGCACAGGCTTTCGCGCTCATCGGCGTGCGGCCCAGGTGGGCGCCGGGCAGCCAGCGGGTGGTCGATTTCGAGGTGCTGCCCACGGTGGGCCTCGGGCGTCCGCGGATCGATGTCACGCTGCGCATCTCGGGCTTCTTCCGCGATGCCTTCCCCAATGCCGTGCAGATGTTCGACGCGGCCGTACAGGCCGTGGCCGCGCAGGAAGACGAAGACGCCGAGCGCAACCCCATCCGCGCACGCATCCTGCGCGAAGCCGCCGCGCTCGAAGCGCAGGGCGCGTCGCCCGACGATGCGCGCACGCAGGCCGGCTGGCGCGTGTTCGGTTCCGCGCCGGGCAGCTACGGCTCGGGGCTGCAGCCGCTGTTCGACCACGGCGACTGGCAGACCGACGACGACCTGTCGAAGGCCTACGTCGGCGGCAGCGCCCACGCCTATGGGCAGGGCAGCGACGGCGTGCCCGCGGGCGATGCGCTGGTGCGCCGGTTGCGCGCGATGAACGTCGTGCTGCAGAACCAGGACAGCCGCGAGCACGACCTGCTCGACTCGAACGACTACTACCAGTTCCAGGGCGGCATGGCCGCCGCCGTGCGCCACCTCAGCGGGCAGCAGCCCGCGATGTACCACGGCGACCACGGCAACCCGCAGGCACCGCGCGTGCGCACGCTGAAGGAAGAAATCAGCCGCGTGATCCGCGCGCGCGTGGTCAACCCGAAGTGGATCGACGGCGTGAAGCGCCACGGCTACAAGGGCGCCTTCGAGATGGCCGCGACCGTCGACTACCTCTTCGGCTTCGACGCCACCGCGCGCGTGGTGGGCGACCACCAGTACGCGATGGTGGCCGACGCCTACGTGCTCGACGACGCCACCCGCGAGTTCGTGAACGCGCACAATCCGCGCGCGCTGCAGGACATGCTCAACCGCCTGCTCGAAGCCATGCAGCGCGGCCTCTGGCAGTCGCCCGGCGACTACAAGAACCAATTGGAAAACCTGCTGCTCGACCACGAGCAGCAGACAGAAGGAAGTTCCCGATGACCACTGCCGCCCCGATGCCGGTGCCGTTCCCCTTTGCCGCGATTGCCGGCCAGCCGCAGCTGCGCCAGGCGCTGCTGCTGTCGGCGGTCGATCCCGCGCTGGGCGGCGTGCTCATCGAAGGCCCGCGCGGCACCGCCAAGACCACGGCCGCACGCGCGCTCGCCGAGCTGCTGCCGGGCGCGCCCTTCGTCACGCTGCCGCTGGGCGCGAGCCTCGAAAGCCTCGTGGGCACGCTCGACCTCGGACAGGCGCTGGCCGGTCACGAACTCCAATTTGCGCCGGGCCTGCTGGCGCGCGCGCACGGCGGTGTGCTGTACGTCGACGAAATCAACCTTTTGCCCGACGCGCTGATCGACTCGCTGCTTGACGCGGCGGCCAGCGGTGTCAACGTGGTGGAGCGCGACGGCATCTCGCATCGGCATGCCGCGCGCTTCGTGCTGGTGGGCACGATGAACCCGGAAGAGGGCACGCTGCGCCCGCAGCTGCTCGATCGCTTCGGCCTGTGCGTGCGGCTGCGCAACCTGCAGGACGCGGCCGAGCGCCAGGCCATCGTGCGCGCGCGATTGGCCTTCGATGCCGATCCGCAGGGCTTTCGCGCGGCACATGCGCAGGAAGAAGCCGAACTCGCGGCCGCACTGGTGTGGGCGCGAGAGCGGGTGGCGGATCGCGCGGCGCTGCCCTATGGCGATGAGGTGCACGAAGCCGTCGGCGCGCTGTGCATCGCGGCTGGCGTGGATGGGCTGCGCGCCGACCTCGTGATGCTGCGCTCGGCGCGCGCGCTCGCGGCATGGGAAGGTGCGGCATCGATCACCGACGACCACGTGCAGCGCGTCGCCGAGGCGGTGCTGCTGCATCGACGCCATCCGGCGACCGAAGCGGCCGTCGCACCGCCAATGGAATCGCCCGCTCCTCGCCGTAACCCCGGCGACGTGCCCGCGCGGGCGGCCGGTGACGGCGACTGGGGCGCCATGCCGCCCGAACCCGTCGGCATCGAGCGCGTGAAGCCGCTGCGCCCGCTGATTCCCGCACAGCAGGTCGCCCCAAAAAAAGCCTGAGCCTCCGGGACGCCGCACCCGCTGGCGCACGCCAGGGTGACCGGAGGCAGGGCACGCAAAGGGACGCATGGCATGGCGGCATGGCCGGCACAGCCTTCGACTGGCCGCGCACGCTCGTAGCCCGAGGTGCGGATCGGCTGCGCGCCGCGCACCTGCGCCATCGCCCGCAGGAGGCGCGCAGTGGGGCGCTGCACTGCTTCCTGCTCGACTGCTCCGCCTCGATGCGCCAAGGCGGCCAGCTCGCGCGCGCCAAGGGCCTGCTGCTCGCACTGATGCAGGAGGCTTACCAGCGGCGCGACCACGTGGCGCTGCTGTGCTTTGCCGGCGACGTGGTCGAACTGCGCCTGCCGCCGCGCCGCGCGAGTGCCTGGAACGACGACTGGGTCGCACCCATCGCCGCAGGTGGCGGCACGCCGCTGGCGCTGGGCGTGCTGCGCGCGCAGCAATTGCTGGCAAAGCACGAGACCCGCCAGCGCTGGCTGTGGCTGCTCACGGACGGCCGCAGCAACGAAAGCCCCGAACGCCCCGGCGCGGCGGACGTCGTGTGCGTGATGGACTTCGAGCGCGCCCGCACACCGCTGCACCGGGCCCGGCAGCTGGCCGCGCGATGGGATGCGCGCTACCTGACAGCCTGAATCACAGGATCGTCGGGCGCGCCTCGGCGTTCATCGATTGACGCGGGGCGCGCAGGGACATCCGCTGCGCCGCATGTCCGTGCAGGCGCCTCCTTCGATACTGCCGCGCTCTCATCGAAAGGAAGCCGCATGTCCCTCACTCCCCGCCGCGTGGTGCGCGAAGGCGCGTTCAAGAACATCATTGCCGACGGTGTGCAGGTCGGCGACACCATCTACCTCTCGGGCCAGGTGAGCGTGGACGGCGAGGGCCGCACCCTCGGCGCCAGCGACATCGCGGTGCAGGTACGGCAGGCCTACGCCAACGTGCGCAGCGTGCTCGCATCCTTCGGCGCCTCGATGGCCGATATCGTGGACGAAACCCTGTTCGTGACCGACATCGACGGCTTCCTCGGCCAGGCCGATGCGCTGTTCGCCCTGCGCGCCGAAATGTTCGGCGGCGACCCGCAGGTTTCGCAGACACTGGTGCAGGTGGCCCGGCTCGGCAGCCCGGACTGGCTGATCGAGATCAAGTGCATCGCTAGAACGTCTGCGGCCTGAAGGGCTGAAGGCCTTTTCCTGGGGGGAGTTCGGGTACCGTACGGCATGCGTCCGATACCCCGTCTCCTGGCCCTTGCGTTGACCCTGGCCATGCCTGCCGCCTTTGCCCAAACCGAGCCGTCGGCGCAGCCGTTGAACGCCGAAAGCTGCAAGGCGCAGGAAGCGGTGCTGGAACGCGACATGGCCCTGGCCCGTTCCCGCGGCCAGATGCTGCGCCGCCGTGAACTGGCCGACACCTTGAGTGCACTGCAGCTGCGTTGTCAGGCGCTGGCGCCGTTGAGCCGCGAAGCGCGCATCGAAAAGCTGGAGCAGGAGATCCGTACGCTGCGCACCGAACTCGAACGTGCGGAAGCGCAACTGCGCAGCGTGAAGAGCGAGTCGCCCTGAATCTTGGCGACGGCTACGTCACCAGGGCAGTTCGCTGAGTTGCCTGCGCGGGTCTGAAGCCGCCGGCGCCGCATCGGCCGCTGTGGCGGGCTCGTCTTTCTCGGTCACTGGCTCCACCGGCGCCAGCATCGTCCCCCGGCAGTTCGGCGAGCCGCAATGGCAGGGGTACTTCGATGGCGGCGAGCCGTCGTCCGCCGTCAGCGAATAGTCGATGAACAGTTCGTCGCCGGCTTCCACCGCTTCCATCGTCTGGAACCGCAGCACCATCTCGCCGGCCTCGTCGTATTCCTCGACCGCTTCGCAGTTCGGCTCGCAGGAATGGTTCAGGTGGCGCGTGGCGTTGCCACCCTTGGCGCCGTCGATGGTCTCGCCGTTGGTCAGCGTGAACAGGTAGGTGAGCTGGTCGTCCCAGAGCTTGGTGGCGATCTCTTGTTTCGTGTAGCGACGGCCTTCGTACAGGCCGAGGAAGGCTTCGGACGGCAGGTCGCGCGTGGCGAAGGCGCCCAGGCCGTGCACGCCGCTGGGGCCCACGCGGATGAAAGGCGTGGACGAGGTTCGCTGCTTGTGGGACTTCATGGACGGGAGGAGGGCGATGCTGCTGGAGGGATGAACGGGAGTGTCGCTGTCATCTCGATCTGGCGTATGACAACGGCGGCGCCGCGCGCGGTCAGGGCGCGGTGCATCGGGCTGCCCACGGGCTCGTCGACCAGCCGCCAGCGCGCGCCGGGGCGCGCCTGTGCGAGCGCGTCGAGCAGTGCGTGGGCCGAGGGCTCATCGAGCGCGGCGGCGTCGAGGAGCGTGTTCAGGGGCAAAGCTGTGGGCAAGAGGATGGCGTAGCCGTTCGTTGCGGCGCCGAGTGCGACGGCGCCGTCGTGTGCCAGTGCGCCTTGCACGGTTGGCCACTCGCGGCGCCAGGTGGGGCGCGAGATGGCCGAGCAGGCTGCATGGACGGCCGCGAGCGTGTCGGTGTCAGGCATTGAAGCCGTTGCATCGGCGCGAGGCTCGAAGCTGCCTTCGAGCACCTCGAGCATGCGGCCTTCGACGAAGCCTGCCTGCGCGTAGAGCTGTCGCGCCGGGTTCTGTTCGATAACTTCGAGCTGCACTTGCGAGAGACCCGCCGCGGAGAGGGTGAGCAGCTGTGCATCGATGAGCTGTTTGGCCAGCCCCCGGCGGCGTTGCGCACTGGCAATACCGAAGCCCGCGAGGTACGCACGCGGCCCACGCCGACCGACGAGCGAAAGCCCGCAGGCGTCGCCGCTGACGACGATCGCGCGCGAGAGCGCAAGATCGGCCTCGGCGCGTCGCACATGCCGCTCGAACATTGCGCGGTCGAATGCGACCGGCACGAAATAGTCTTCGTAGGCGCGGTTCCAGAGGGCGGTGAGTTCGTCGGTGCCGAAGCTGGCGGCGGGAACGATGTCGAAGTTCATGAGGAGGCCGTGTCTTTCAGTTGCGCGGCGCATCCAGCGACGCGAGGCAATTCACGATGGCATCGGCCGCCTCGTCGAGCCGGGGGCCGGGGCGCATCATCAGGTCGAAGCGCGCCGAGGCAAAGCTGCAGACGCGCCCGCGCTGGATGGCCGACATCGCCGACCAGCCGGGCCGCGTCGCCATGGCCGAGATTTCGCCGAGGGCCGACACCATCAGCACGTCGGGGTTGGCGCGCACCACGAACTCGGGGTTCATCCGGGGAAAGGGGCCGAGCGAGCCCGACACCGCGTTGGCCAGGCCCAGGCGCGCCAGGGTCTCGCCGATGAAGGAGCTTTCGCTCGCGGCCGCGACACCGCCATGCACCTCGAAGTACACGCGCCGCCCCTGCCAGTTCAGCGGCACGCGGGCGCGGGCCGCGTTCAGCCGGGCATCGAGCGTGCGCCAGAAGGCCTCGCCCGCGCCCGGTCGGCCGGTGGCACGGGCCACGGTTTCCATCACGCGGCGCATGTCGGCATGGGTCTTGGCGTCCAGCGCGAGCACCTTGATGCCCAGTCGCTCCAGCGCCTCGGCGGCGCGGCTGCGCGGGCGCAGCAGCACGAGGTCGGGCTTGAGCGCGACGATGCGCTCGATGTTCGCGTCGTCCATGCCGCCCACCTGCGGCAGGCCTTTCACCGCCGCTGGCCAGTTGGCATGGCGGTCGATGCCCACCAGCCGGTCGCAGGCATCGAGCGCGCAGACGGTCTCGGTGAGCGAGGGCATCAGCGAGACGATGCGTTTGGCGGGTGCCGGCAGTTCCAGCACGCGGCCGCGGTCGTCTTCCAGGCGGATGGTGCCCGCATGGGCTGCTGGACCGAGGCCCAGCGCCACGAAGGCCGCGGCCCGGGCAATGTGGCGGGCGGCGGTGGCGAAGGGCGGGCGCTGGGGCAGGGCGTTGGAAGTCATCGGGGCGCGGAACGGAACGGGGGCAGCCCGCTATTGTCGTGGCGTCTGCATCCGCAGCCGGCGCGCCGCTTCTTCGGACCTCGCATCGTCCACTTCGCGCAGCACGGCGCGCACATCGACCGGGCCGGTGTCGCGCACGAAGCGGCCGGTCAGTTCCGTCTCGGGACGCAGCAGGCCGCGCTCGTAGAGGTGCCAGATCTCGTCGCCGTAGTGCGTGCGCAGCAGCCCGGGCGCGAACTGGCCGAAGAAGTTGCGCAGGTTCTCCACGTCGCGCAGCAGCATGCGCTGCGCGTGGTTGTTGCCCGCTGCGTCCACGGCTTGCGGCAGGTCGATGATGACCGGGCCGTCTTCGGCCAGCAGCACGTTGAACTCCGACAGGTCGCCGTGCACCACGCCCGCGCAGAGCATGCGCTTCACTTCCTGGAGCAGGCTCGCGTGGTGGCGCAGCGCGTCGTCGGGCGAGAAGGCCACGTCGTTCAGGCGCGGGGCGGCGTCGCCGTGGGCGTCGGTCACCAGATCCATCAGCAGCACGCCGTCGAGAAAGTTGTGCGGCGTGGGCACCCGCACGCCGGCCGCGGCCAAGCGGTAGAGCGCATCGACCTCGGCGCTTTGCCAGATGGCCTCGCTCACCTGGCGGCCGAAGCGCGTGCCCTTGGCCATGGCGCGCGCCTCGCGCGAGTTCTTGACGCGGCGGTTCTCGGTGTAGTCGACCGCTTGGCGGAAGCTGCGTTTGTCGGCTTCCTTGTAGACCTTGGCGCAGCGCGTCTCGTCGCCGCAGCGCACGACGTAGACCATGGCTTCCTTGCCGCTCATGAGCTGGCGCACGACGCTGTCGACCAGGCCTTCGTCGACCAGCCCTTGCAGTCTCTGCGGTGTCTTCATGCGCGCACCTCCGTCGAAGCTGCGCCGGCGCGCGCCGCGAGAAACGCCCGCAGCGCCTGTGTGCCGATCTGGTAGATCGCATCGTGCTTGTGCGGGGCGTAGCCGAGCTGGCGGTTGATGGCGAGCATGGGCGCGTTGACCTGCGCGTTGTGCGTGACGGCCATCACGGCTTCGGGGTGGCGCTCGCGCACCAGGTCGAGCATGACCGCCTTCACGCCCTTGGCCAGGCCCTTGCCGCGCCAGCGCGGCGCCACCGCCGTGAGGCGCTGGAACATGCGGTCGGGGTACAGCGCGTTCCAGCTGGCGTCGCACACGGCGGCCACGGTGTCGCCGTCGAGCAGCAGCACCAGGAAGTGCTCGCCGCCGCGGCGGTCGATCTCGGCGTACCAGGCGTGGAAGTCTTCCAGTTCGAAGCGCATGGGCGCGCGTTCGAGCGCAGTGGTGGGCGCGTCTTCGAGCAGCGCGGACAGCGGGGCCATCAGCGTGGCCAGCCGTTCGAAGGGCACGCGGCCTGCGTGGATTTCCAGGCGCAGCCCGCGTGCGGGCGCGAGGGCATCGGCGCGCCAGCGGGCGAGCGCGGCCTCGTCGAGGCCGGCGAAGACCATGCGGTTCTCGATGCTGCGGTGCTTCTCGGCCGCGCCAATGGCCGCGAGAAACGCCAGCCCTTCCGGCAGGTGGGCCTTGAAGGTCGCGGTGGTCTTTCCCTGCGCCTCCATCAGCACGAGCAGCTGTTGCATCAAGATGCTGGCCGCGCCCTGGCGCCGGTGGGATTGCAACACGCCGCCCCACACGTCGACGAAGGGCGCGTGGGCCGCGTGGTCGGGCGAGCCTTCGCGGCGCACGCCCATGTTGACGCTGCCGACGATGCGGCCCTGCGCATTGCGCACGAAGGTGCGGTGCACCACATGCAGCGGCGTGTGCTGGCGCACGTTCTGCTCGGTGTGGGCGTCCTCGGGCTGCGGCTCGCCCGGAAAGTCTTCGTCGTGGCGCTGGCGCCAATAGGCGAGGGCCTGCGCCCACTCTTCAGCGGATGCCTGCTGCGGATCGAAAGGAGAAGTCACGAACTGCCGCGCATCGGCGGCACGGGTTTCAAGCATGGTGGGCCTTGATTCGAAAAGGGAACGAACCGCACGCGGCACTCGGGTGCCGGCATGGCGTTGTTTGAATCGGACGGCTTGTCGCGGCAGAACACCGCGAGGGTCGAACCGGCTGTGGGTGCCTTCAGCGGCACCGGATGCGCAAGAGGTGCGTCAGCAGCAGTTCGGATGCGACCCGTCAAACCGTACGGGGATGGGGGAATGCATAGCTGTGTCTTCCATCGCGCACCTCCAGTCCGGTTTGTTGATCGAGGTGTCGAATGTAGCGAGGTTCGCGAGGTCTGTGAAGTGCCCGGAAGGGGCTGGGCGGGCAATGCCGCTGCGGCAGAATCCAAAAACCAACAGGGGATGCCATGAATCCGAAGAAGATCTTCGACGCGGCGCGCGAGGCCGATGTCGACACGGTGCGCGCATGCATCGAGGCCGGCGCCGACGTGGCCGCCGTGAACAAACAGGGCTTCACCGCACTGCAGTGCGCTGCGATGGGCACGAACGAAGCCGGCGCCGAACCGATCCTCGCGGTGATGCAACTGCTGCTCGACGCCGGCAGCCCGCTCGAATACACCGGCCCCGACGGCCGCACCGCGCTGTACCTCACGGCCGAGTTCTCGCCGACCACACAGCCGGTGCAATTGCTCATCGATGCCGGCGCCAACCCCGACGTGAGTGACAGCCACGGCAACCACATCACGGAGAACGCGATGGAGGAAGAGGTGGCGCAGCTGCTGTCGCGCATCACCGGCCACGCGCTGCCGGAGCCGCCACCGCCCGAACCTGACCCGGTGAAGATGAGCACCGCGCAGTGGCGCGCGGCCGAGGCGCGTATCGCCGAAGTGTTCGCCGCGTTGACGCAGGCGGGCCTGGTCGCGCTGCAGGATGCGGGCGACACGCAGTCCGATGGCTTCTCCGATTGCTCCGAAGCGTTCCACGAGCGCGGCGGCGCGAAGGTCGGCGTGCACGGCTTCTGCTTCTACACGCGGCAGGACCTGAACCGCGCCAAGCGCACCAGCCAGCTCTCGCTTGCGTTCTGGGGCGCACCGGAAGGCGGCGATGCCGACATGCAGCGCGTCGGCGAACTCGTCGTCGGCCAGTTCCGCAGCGCGGGCTTCGAGGTGCGATGGAACGGCGCGTCGTCGATGCGGCCTGAAGTCGATCTGCGCGCCCAGGCCTAGTCCAACGCCGCGCGCAACCGCGTGGCCAGCTGCCGCGCCTGGGTCGGTGAGGCGACGTTGGTGAAGCCCATCAGCAAGCCCTGTTCGCCGAAGCTGGCCGTGCCGCGGCCGGACAACGGTTGGCAGTTCAGCCCGGCCTCCTGTGCGCGTCGGGCCAGCACCGCGTCGCTGTCGGGGTGGGTCTCGAAGCGTGCGATCAGGTGCATGCCGCCGGCCTGGAGGTCGATGCGCACGCTATCGCCGAAGGCTTTCTTCAGCGCTTCGACCAGCATCGCCCGGCGGCGCGCATAGAGCAGGCGCATCTTCTTCAGGTGGCGCGAGAAATGGCCATCGCGCATGAAGTCGGCCACCGTGGCCTGCGTGATCTGCGGGCAGCCGTTGGAGCCGATGCGCGCAGCTTCTTCGAAGCGCTCGCGCAGCGATTCGGGCACCACCAGGTAGCCCAGCGCCAGTCCCGGATATAACACCTTCGAGAAGCTGCCGGCGTACAGCACGCGGTCGTGTGCGTCGAGGCTCTTGAGCGCGGGCAACGGTGCGCCGGCGTAGCGGTACTCGCCGTCGTAGTCGTCCTCGACGATCCAGGCCTTGGCACGCGAGGCCCACGCGAGCAGCTGCAGCCGGCGCGCCAGCGACATCGACACGCCCAGCGGCGCCTGGTGCGAGGGCGTGACGATCGCCATGCGCGCCTTCGGCGACTGGCGCACGCCCCGCGCGACGACCAAGCCCTCGTCGTCCACCGGCACGGGCACGACGCGATGGCCGGCGTTTCGCAGCACGTCGCGCGTGGGCGCGTAGCCCGGGTCTTCGATCCACACGCGCTCGTCCTTCGCGAGCAGCGTGCGCGCCACGAGTGCGAGCGACGTGCGATAGCCGCCGGTGACGAAGACCTGTGCCGGCTGGCAGGCCACACCGCGCGACACCAGCAGGTAGGCCGCGATGGCCTCGCGCAGCGGCGCATGGCCTGCGGGGTCGCCGTAGAAAAGGTCGGCCGCGCCCATGGCCCGGGCGCGGCGGGCGACCAGGCGCGCCCAAAGCTTGCGCGGAAAGGCATCGAGCGCCGGAATGCCCAGCTGCAGGGGCGGCGGTCCGGCGGGCGTGGCCAGGGCTGCACCGCGTGAGGGTGCATCGGCGATGGCGCGTGAACCGGCGCGCACAGGCCGTTGCACGGGGAGCGACGGCGATACCACCGTGCCCGCCTGTCCCTGCGCGGAAAAGTAACCCTCGCCCGCCAGCTGGCCATAGGCCGCTTCGACGGTGCCGCGCGCCACGCCCAGCTCCGCGGCCAGGCTGCGGGCGGACGCCACGCGGTCGCCTGGCCGGAGCACGCCCTGTTCGATCGCCGTGCGAAAGCGTTCGTAGACCTGGCGGTATAGCGGAGTCGCCGTCGAACGGTCGATGTCGGGGAGGGCGTTGCTGGGTGGGGCGATCATGGCCCAGTCATTTTGACAATTCTTGGTTCTTTCGTCTGGTGCATCGAAATCCTAAGCTCGTGGCTTCCAACAGCCAGCAGGAAAGAAGGATACGCAATGGGCGACAAGGTATTCGTGGCGGGCGCGACAGGGGCCGTGGGCACCGCGCTGATCCCGCTGTTGGTCGAGGCCGGTCACACGGTGTACGGCGGCACCCGCCGGGCCGATCGCGCGGCGGCGCTGGAGGCCAGCGGCGCGACGCCCGTCGTCGTCGACGTGTTCGACGCGCAGGCCTTGCGCGATGCGATGGTTCGCATCGCGCCCACGGTCGTCATTCACCAGCTCACCGATCTGCCGGCCACGCTCGATCCGGCATTGATGGCCGAAGCTGTGGTCCGCAATGCGCGCGTGCGCATCGAGGGCACGCGGCATCTCGTGGCGGCGGCGCAGGCGGCCGGTGCGAAACAGATGATTGCGCAGAGCATCGCCTGGGCTTATGCGCCGGGTCCGACGCCGCACACGGAGGACGACCCGCTCGACCTCGGGGCCGAAGGCGGTCGCCGCATCAGCATCGACGGTGTGGTGGCGCTGGAGCGCAGCGTGCGCGGCGTGCTCAGCGACACGGGCCTCACGGGCACGGTGCTGCGCTACGGGCAGCTCTACGGGCCCCGCACTTCGAACGCGCAGCCCAAGGGCGCGAGCCCGGTGCATGTCGAGGCGGCGGCCTGGGCGGCGCTGCTGGCCATGCGGCACGCGCGCGGCGGCGTCTTCAACATCGCGGAAGACAACCCCGAGATCAGCAGCGAGAAGGCCCGGCGTGAGCTGGGCTGGCATCCGGCGCTGCGGTTGTCGCAGGCAGCGATGCAGGCGGTGGCGTCATGAGGGCCGCACGCTGGCATCGCACACCGTCGATCGGTGCGGGCCTTGCGGGGCTGTCGCTGGTGCTTGCCGCCGGCTGGGCGCTGATGCCGCACGCCGGGCAGCAGGAGGCCGTGCAGTGGTTCGCCGATGTATGCAGCTCGGTGAGCCGGCCGATGTTCGCATCAGCGCCGGTGCCCACGGGCTCGGAAGCCACGGCGCGGCCTGCGACACAGGTGAAGGTGCTGTCGTGCGAGGCGCTCCCGCACGTGCCCGGCAAGTCGGTGACGACGGTGCTCGTCGACTTTCCGCCGATGGCCTATTCGCCGGCGCACCGGCATCCGGGCTCGGTGACCGCAATCATTCTCGAAGGCACCATCCGCTCGCAGCTGGGCGGTGGCCCCGTGGGCACCTTCAAGAGCGGCGAGACCTTCTTCGAGCCGCCGAACACGCTGCACATGTTCGCGGAGAACCCCGACCCGGTGAAGCCGGCGAAGCTGATGGCGGTGTTCGTCACGGACACGAACTGCGGACCGCTGCTGCTGCCGCCCTGATCGGCCCCGGCGTACGCAAGGGCTCCGGCGCCCGCGGGGTCGTGCGCGTTTAGAGTCCGGCGATGACCCTGACCTATGCATACCTCGCTGTCGCGATCGTCGTCGAAGTGCTTGCGACGAGCTTTCTGAAGGCCTCGGACAGCTTCACCAAGCTGTGGCCCAGCGTGGCCACGGTGGCGGGCTACGCGGTGTCGTTCTACTTTCTCTCGCTCGCGCTGCGCGTGCTGCCCACCGGCATCGCCTATGCGATCTGGTCGGGCGTGGGCATCGTGCTGATCTCGGTCGTGAGCTGGCTGTGGTTCGGCCAGACGCTCGACGCGCCGGCCATCGTCGGGCTGGGGTTGATCATCGCGGGCGTGGTGGTGGTCAACGTGTTCTCGAAGTCGGTGGGGCACTGAGACATGAACACCATCGAACAACTGCTGCCCCGGTTGCCCACCGGCGCAACCTGGGAACCGGCCAGCGAGGGCGAGTCGGGCGATGCGGTGTTTCGCCGCAGCGACGGCGCCGCTTTTGCGAAGGTGTCGCTCGGTGCGGGCGCGGTGTCCCTCGACGAGGAGCGCCACCGCACCGAATGGCTTGCGCCGTACGGCATCGGCTCCGCGCGCGTGCTCGACTGGCGCGTGACGACCGAGGGTGCCTGCCTTGTCACGACAGCGTTGCCGGGTGTGCCGGCCAGCGACCTGCAGGCAACCGAACTGCTGCGCGCCTGGCCGTCGATGGCGCAGCGCCTGCGCGCGCTGCATGAGATCCCGTCGGGCGAGTGCCCGTTTGCGCGGCCGCTGTCGGTGATGTTCGACCGCGCGGCTGACGTTGTCGCGCGTGGTGCGGTGAACCCCGAATTCCTCGACCCCGACCAGCAGGACGTACCGCCGCCATTGCTGCTGGAGCGGCTGCACACCGACCTGCCGCGGCGGCTGGCGCAGGAGAAGCAGGATCTCGTTGTGTGCCACGGCGATGCCTGCCTGCCGAACTTCCTGGTCGATCCGCAGACGCTGCGCTGCACGGGCCTGATCGACGTGGGGCGGCTGGGCACCGCGGACCGCTATGTAGACCTCTCGCTGCTGCTCGGCAATGCACGCGACAGCTGGCGCGACGCGCAGGACGCGCGCACCGCGCATGCCTTGTTGTTCACGCAGCTGGGCATCGATGCGCCCGACGATGGCCGGCTCGATTTCTACCTCCGGCTCGACCCATTGACCTGGGGCTGAGGCCTCTGCCGGGCCGCATTGTTTCCGTTTCAGGAACGCCGCGGTTCCCTTTGCTGCGGGTTTTTACCTAGATCGACGCGCACAATTCATTTCACGGACCGGCACCCAGCAGGCCCGGATGAACAGGCCCCGAGCGAGTTGGCCGCCCCGAAGACAAGAGGGACGGTGACCCACCCAAGACCGGTTCAAACCATCCAAGCAAGAACTTGTACTGAACTGAATTGAAGAAGGAAACCGACATGACCGCCTCCAAGCTCCTCTCCGCCGTTGCTGTTGCCCTGATGGCCGTTGCCGGCGCCGCCCACGCTGAAACCTACGAAGGCGTGCATCGCCTGACCTCGGCCGCCAGCCGCGCCGACGTCGCTGCCCAAGCCGTGGTGGCTGCACACAGCGCCGACCCCTACGCCACCGGCGCCAACGCAGGCCCCGCACAGGTGTTCGTCTCGAGCGTGAGCCGCGATGAAGTCCGTGCCCAGGCCGTGGTGGCTGCACGCAGCGAGAACCCCTACAGCGAAGCCGTGACCTCGCGTGTGGCCCCGGTGCTGGCCAGCGGTCTGGACCGCGCTTCCGTGCGTGCCGAAGCCCGCGCTGCTGTACGCGGTGACGCACTGCCGCTGTAATTCCCAGGCGACAGGCGCGCGCACCTTGCCCTGTGAAGGGGCAGGCGCCAGCGGATCAGGGAAAGAAAAACCGGCCTTGCGAAAGCAAGGGCCGGTTTTTTGTGAAAGGGTTTGGGAAGTGGGGCGTCAGAAGCAACGTTCTTCGATCGTGCCCACGCGGTCCGGATAGAAGGCCACGTAGTCCTTGATCGGCGCGACCGATTCATAGGGCGACTCGTAGGTCCACACGGCATTCACCGAGCGTTCGCCGCCGGCCGGAATGCTGTAGTAGGCGCACTCGCCCTTGTAGGGGCAATAGGTCGCGTGCTCAGTGCGCTCCAGCAGCGACATGCGCACGTCCTTGCGTGGCAGGTAGTGCACCGTGCCGAAATGCGATTCGCGCAATGTCAGCGCATCGCGCGAGTCGGCAATGACATGACCACCCACCGACACCACCACGCGCAACGGGTTCGGCGTGATGGCGATCGCATGGTCGGGGCCGGGAATCTTGACGGTGCGTTCTGGCGTGGCGAACATGGACAAGCTCCTTCGGACGAAACGGCGGATGCGCATCTTGCTGCGTTGTCGCGACGATTTGAAGTCGCCCGTCAATCCACCTGTTCCCGGCGTGGTTAAAGGCTCTCGGGTTCGAGAACCAAAGTTCCATCTTTACCGCTCTGGCAGTGCTTCCTGGTGCACGCCGAAGCCCGATCGGCCCGGCGCGATGTGCTCGCGCAGTGTGAGCGCGGGAATTTCGTAGTCGCCCCCGTTCTGCCGGCGGAACGGAATCGGATCGGTGGTCCACAGGGTGTCGAGCCGCTGGCCCAGTTCGCCAGTGATGCGCGTGTAGGCCGCGTCATCGACCTTGCCCGTGCGATGCACCACGAAGGGCGGCAGCACATCGAAGCCGGGGTAGTAGAGGATGCCGTGGTGAATGGGGAACAGCAGTTCGTCCATCGGCCCGTTGATGCCGCGCGGCGCGTAGTGCGAGGCCCAGCCGCCGGTCGTCACCACCAGCATCGCGCGCTTGCCGGCCAGGGTGCCTTCGCCGAAGCGGTCGCCCCAGTGTGTGTCGGAGTGTTCGCCCACGCCGTAGGCAAAGCCATAGGCGTAGTTGCGCTCGATCCAGCCCTTGAGGATGGCGGGCATCGAGTACCACCACAGTGGGAACTGCAGGATCACCGCGTCGGCCCACAGCAGCTTCTCCTGTTCGGCGGCGATGTCGGCGGTCTGCGTGCCGCCCTCGAAGGCACGCAGCGAATCGAGCACGGGGTCGAAGGGCGCTGCGGTGTCGCGTGCCGGAAAGTCGTCGGTGTCGAGCGCGGGCTTCCAGCGCATCGCGTACAGGTCGGACACGCGCACGGAGTGGCCTGCACGGGTGAGGTGTTCGACCATGAAACGATGCAGCGAGCCGTTCAGTGAGGCGGCTTCGGGGTGGGCAAGGACCAGCAGGATGTTCATGGTGTCATGGGGTTGGAGTGAAGATGCCCTCAGGTTAGGTGTCGCAGCGTTATATTGGAAATGAATAGTTTGAATTCCAGGTATCGCCATGAACAATTTCAGTCGCCTCGACCTCAACCTGCTGGTGACGCTCGACACCTTGCTGGCCGAGCGCAACGTGACCCGCGCGGCCGAGCGCTTGAACCTTTCGCAGCCTTCGGTGAGCGTGCAACTCGCCAAGCTGCGCGAGCTCTTCAACGACCCGTTGCTCGTGCCCGCGCAGCGCGGCATGCGGCCTACCGCGCGCGCCGACGAGTTGCGTGAGCCGCTGCGCGAAGCGCTGGCGTCGCTGGGTCGCGCCGTGGCGCACAGCCAGCCCTTCGATCCCGTCCAGGCCACCACCACCTGGCGCGTGGCCGCGACCGACTACGCCGAGTCGGCCATCCTGCTTCCCGCGCTGGCCGGCCTGCGCGAGGCCGCGCCGAATACCCGGCTCGCCGTCGTCGAGGCTGTGCCTTCACGGATGGCGCGCCAGCTCGAGCAGGCGGAGATCGACCTGTTCTTTCACACCAGCGTCGGTGCGCCGCCCGGCCTGCACCGTCGCGTGCTGTTCCACGAGCGTTATGTGCTGGCCGGCCGGGCAGGGCACCCGCGCCTGAAGCGCCGGCCCACGCTCGCGCAGTTCTGCGCGCTGGCGCATGTGGTGGTGTCGCCGGGCGGCGGTGGTTTCGTCGGCCCCACCGACGAGGCGCTGGCGGCGCAGGGCCTGGCGCGGCACGTGGCGCTGTCGGTGCCGCACTTCCTCTTCATGATGTCCGTGCTCGCCAGCACCGACATGGTCGCGATGCTGCCCGAGCGCCTGGCGCGCGGCGCGCCGGGGCTGCGCGTGGTGGAGGCGCCGCTGGAGGTGCCGGGCTACGAGATGGCGATGCTGTGGCACGAACGCAGGCACCGCGATGCGGGACACCGGTGGCTGCGGGAGCAGATCGTCCAGCGCTTGTAGATGCCTGCGCCGGCATGCCGACCGGCGGGAAGGCGCTTCGAGCGGCAGGCTCGGGCAGCCGCAGTTGACCAGATGCCGCCCTTCGCCTGCGTCGGCTTTTTGGGAATGACGAAGGAGAATCTGCGGGTGCGGGCGTACAGTTCGAACGGCGGGCCCACGCAATGGCCGCACAAGGCAGCCTGACTGACGCTGGCAGCCGCCGCAGCCCTGTCGGGGCGCTGCACGAATGGAGGTCGAAGATGGCCCAGCATGCAATTACCGCTGTTCACTTCAAGGACGGAAAGGTGGATCTCGTCGCCATTCACCCGGTCGTGGAGAAAGAGTTCGGTTCGACGGAATTCGCCCTAGGCACGGCACAGCGAATCAGCGTCGGCGACTGCGTCAAGCTCGTTGCTGCCGGCGAGGAGGTGTGCCTTGCCCGACGCACTGAAAGTCATGGCTGGGAAGTCATTTGCGACGTCAGACTCTTGCCGGGCGGGACCGGGTTCTCTGGCGTCGACATTGTTGATCGTCCCAACGATGCCTTGCAGCACCTTCCTGCGTGGGACTAGCTTCGCGACCCCTGCTGCCCCTTTGCAGGACCGAAACAGGTCGTCGTTGGGCGGTTAACCGGAGACACTCGCGCTGTTCACCGCGACCTGGCTACGCGGGCGCAAGATCTTCGTGGATGCACAGGAAGTTGCCTTCCGTGTCCTTGAACCAGGCCGCTTTTTCCGAGCCGAGCACGCAGACATGGTCGACGGTTTTCAAGTCGGGAAAGTCGTAGTCCTCGAACACCACGCCGGCGCGCTTCAGCTTCTCGACGCTGGCGGCGATGTCCGGCACGTGGAAGCTGATCGCCGTGTGGTCGGCCTTGGTCCCCTCCGGTTTCGGGAACAGCGCCAGCGTGCTGCCGCCCACCGTGTAGACGAACTTGCCGTCGGGCCGCAAACCACCAGCCTTCAGGCCCAGACAGCCCTCGTAGAAGGCACGCGCGCGGTCCATGTCCTTCACCGGAAGCATGGTCGTGACAGACGAGTCGGACAACATGGACAGTCCTTTCGCAAAGCTCGGCGCAGCGGGTGCCGTTTGGCGACATCGCCTTGGCTGGCCGACCGGTGGTCAGCTTACGCCTGCGGCGCGTGGGATGCCAGTGCAGGGCGAGGGTGGTGGGTACCCTGTGTGGTGGCGCGCGGCCTTTTCATGGGATGGCGTCAGGTGTTCAGGAAGCAGCGAGTCGTCGCCATCATCCGCACGTTCCTTGTCGAGTTGACGGATGGCGTGTGCAAGAGGCGCAAGTCCATCAGGAAGACGTCGCCTGCGCGCCCGGACATCTCGACGAGGCCGAGGCCCAGTGACCGCAGCTTTCGTTCCAGGTCGTCTGGCGTCTTCAGTGCCTGCCGCAGCTCGGAGGCCGAAACTTGCCCCGGCATGCCGGCGCGATGCGATCCGGCCAATGCCAGGGTCGCGCCGCCGCCGGGTGCGACATCGTCGATCAGAAAGAAAGCCTGGATTCCCGGCAGCGGATCTTGCGGTTTGGCTGCAACGTCGACATGCCAGTTCAATCCCGTGAGCGTCGAGGCGCCTTGCCGGGGCGGTGACAGCAGGAGCTGCGTCTCCTGGATGGCGGTCGGCGCGCGCCCGCCCAGTTGAGTGATGCAGTCGATCAACTCCCGCGTCACCAACGCCTCGTGCACACCGGACACCTTGACGAGCGCAGACAGCTTGCCGATCTGCTGGAAGTACGGGGGTTTTTGCAGTGCGCTCGACAAGCTCTTCCCGCCGGGCAGGGCTTTCAGGCGCTTGATTTCATCGAGCAATTTCTGCCGGATGCCCGCGATCTGCTTTGGCGGATGAAAGCCTTCCAAACGCACATGGCCGGTGTCGATGAAGAAGTCGGCTTGAGATGGTTTCATTGCTTGAAGCTGTGGCGCAGTCCCTGCAGGTGCTGTGCACCGCGTGAAAGAACGAATACTAGGGCGACCGGGCGCAGCGCCTCAAGCCGAGGCCGGCGTGGCTAACATCGGCCCCAGGCAAACCAAGGGGGACGCAGGATGACGGTGGTGGCAGAGGCTTTGCGGGTGTCGATGCTGCAGCGGCTGGGGGTGTCCGAGCCCTTGGTGCGTTTGGCGACGGGGGAGTGCATCCACGAGGTGTTCCGCACGTTTTGCCTGGGGCCGCCGCTCTATGCGTATCGCGGTGCCCGCGCGCCCGAGGGGCCGACATGGGCTCCCCTGTGGGATCGCGACAGCCGAGTGACTGGCCTGCGCGCGCATCCGGATGGCCTGGAGTTCATTGAATTCAGCGTGGAAGACCCTCGCGCGTTCGACCGGATCGCGGGAACCGAGCAAGGGTTCTGGGCGACCCGGTTCGATGCGCTGTATGAAAACGATGTGCCCGAGAGCGTTCTGCACGACGCCGCACGCCTGGTCGGGTTCCGGTATCTGGATCAACACCTGGCCTCGCGGGAAGAGGCCGAAGCGCGACTGCAAACCTTCAGCGATCACCATGCGTGGTTGCAAGGCCTGGTGGCGGACATCGATCGGCAAGCCCGCGAAGCCTGAGCATGCAACACCCTGCAGGAAAGACCTGAATGCGCCAGCCCTCCAAGACTTCACTCTTTGCCGCGGCAAAACGCTGGGATGCCGCCACGGTCGCGTCGATCCTGGCCCAGGCGCCCGAGCTGGCCAATGCGAGCGACCCCAAGGGCCGCACGGCGCTGCACCTGGCCTGTGGCATAGCGCCCGGCGGCGCGCAGCTCGCGGAATCGCATGGACTCGAAACGGTGGCCGCGCTTCTGGCCGCCGGATGCGAGCTTGAGCGCGAAGTGCCCATGGACGAAGACGAGGACGATTTTCGCGCGACGCCGCTGTGGTACGCCGTCGCACGCGGAGAGAACCTGCCGCTGGTCACCTTCCTTGTGGCGCGCGGTGCGAACGCAAGCTACTCGCTCTGGGCGGCGGTGTGGCGCGACGACGAGGCGATGTGCCGTGTCCTGCTAGGGGCCAAGCCCGAACTCAACCCTCGCGCGCATGGCGAAACGCCGATCTTCTATGCGGCGAGGCTCCAGCGGCTCAAGACATTGCAATTGCTGATCGACGCTGGCGCGGATGCAGCCATTGCGGACCCCAAGGGGCGCAATGCCCTCGACATCGCACGGGCGCGGCGCTTGCCGGCACCACTCGTCAGCCGGCTGGAGGCTTTGGTAGATTCCGCCACTTCGCATTCGACTGCCAGGAGCGCTTCATGAGTACATCGAAAGAACTGCATCGCGGCCGCCTGATCGACCACATCGGACTGGTCGTTCGCGATCTGGCGGCCAGCAAGGCTTTCTACAGTGCCGTCTTCGATGTACTGAACATTCCGATGGGCGGCTCCGACGAGCGTAATTTCTGGGCCGATGAACTCTTCGTCTCGGCGCCTGGCAGCGCGGAAGTGCAGGGCGAGCTGACCGGGCGTCATCACATCGCGTTCCAGGCACGAGACCGGGCCATGGTGGATGCCTTCTACAAGGCCGCATTGGCGCACGGCGGAAGGGACAACGGCCCGCCAGGAGAACGTCCCTACCACCCGGGCTACTACGCGGCGTTCGTGCTGGACCCGGACGGCAACAACATCGAAGCCGTGTTTCACGGCGAGGCTGATCGCAGCGCGGCTTCGGTGCGGATCAGGTTCTGATCACAGCTTCGGCGTGTACTTCACCGTGAACAGCACATTGCGCGGGTCGCCGTAGTTGTTGTTCCCGTTGGTCTCGTTGTAGGCCGGGATGTAGTAGCGCTTGTCGAAGATGTTGTTGATGTTGACGGCCAGTGCCACCTCCGGTGTCAGCTGGTAGGCCAGGCGCGCGCTCCACACGGCGAAGCCGGGCACCTTGTAAGTGCGGTCGTAGCCCAGCGTGTGGCTCTGGATGCTGAAGCCGCCGCCCACGCTGAGCCGGCTCCATTCGCCCGGCAGTTGGTAGTGGGTCCACACGCGCAGCATGTGCTTGGGCGTCCACTGGCTGAATATCTGGCCCTTGTTGTCCGGGTCTTCGAGGAATTTGGTGGTGTTGTAGGTGTAGCCGGCGGTGAGTTGCAGGCGCGGCGTGACCTCGCCGCTGATCTCGGCTTCGAAGCCCTCGCTGCGCACCTTGCCCGACGACTTGGAGCAGTACCAGCCGTCGCAGGCAAAGCCGCCGTCGCGGTCGGTCACGGCGCGGTTGGTGTGGTTGTAGCGGAACACGGCCAGCGACGTGTTCAGGCGGCCGTCCATCAGCTCGCCCTTCAGGCCCACTTCGTAGTTGCTGCCGATGATGGGCTTGAGCCCGTCGCCCGAGACGGTGCGCTCGGTCTGCGGTTCGAACACGTCGGTGTAGCTCGCGTAGGCCGACCATTGCTTGTTGAGCGCGAACACGAGGCCGACATACGGCGTCACTTCGCCCGATGTACTGACCGTGCTCGTGAAGCCTGCGGACTGGCTCGAATAGAGGTAGTCGTACCAGCTCACGCGCGCACCGACGATGGCCGTGAGCGGCTCGGCCAGCTTGGCCCGCCAGCTGCCGTAGATGCCTTTTTGCCGCACGTCGTAGTGCGTGTGGCTCTTGCCGCCGCCGGCGGCCATGATGGTGTCGTAGTTCTGTGCCGGCCGGTTGTGGTCGATGGCGAAGATGTTGCCGCCGCCGCTGAACCGGCGCGCATACCTGTCGGTCGACAGGAACTTCGAATAATTGGCGCCGATGGTCACGTCGTGTTCCATCGACAGCGCATCGAAGCGCCCGCGCAGGAAGACGTCGAAGCCGAGCTTGCGCGAATCGAAGAGGGTGTCCCAGTCGGCGAAGTCCAGGCCGCTGCCGTCGGCCGCCACGTCGCCGTGCATGTGCTGGTGCTGCGAGCTGTTCTTCTCGTTCATGCCGAGCGCGGAGAACTTCAGCTTCCACTTGTCGTTGAAGCGGTGCTCAGCGTCGACGTAGACGGCGGTCTGTTCGACGTCGGCGTGGTTCCACAGGGCGCCGGTGAACACGGAACGCGGCAGGCGGATGTCGACGCCATCTGGATAGCGCGGAAAACCGCGCAGCATCGGGCGCCCCTTGCCGTGCGAGTTGCTCACGCCGAAGCCGACAGTGGTGTCGGGCGAGATGTCGTAGTCGATGGCGCCGTAGAGCGAGCGCGTGTTGCGCCACACGTAGTCGGTGAACGAGTGGGTGCGGTCCTCGTCGATCACCACGCGGCCGCGCAGCGTGCCCTCGGCATTGAGCGGTCCGCCGGCATCGAGCTGCGCACCGTAGTGGTCCCACGAGCCAGCCTTGCCGGTGAGCGTGAGCGTCTTCTCGGGCTGCCCGCGCTTGCGCACCAGGTTGATCGCGCCGCCCGGGCTGCCGGTGCCCTGCAGCAGGCCCGAAGCGCCGCGCAGCACCTCCACGCGGTCGTAGAACACGGTGTCTTCGGTGGCCCAGTTGCCCAGCGAGTACATGTTGCGCGGCACGGCCACGCCGTCGTATTGCCAGTTGTCGATCTGGAACCCGCGCGCGGTCAGGACCATGCCCGGCCCCACGCCCTTGACGCCCACGATGCCGGTGACGTTGTTGACCGCGTCGCGCAGGTCCACGAGGCCCTGGTCGTCCATGCGCTGGCGCGTGATCACGCTGACCGACTGCGGAATGTCCTTGAACGCCTGCTCGCCCTTGCCGATGGTCAGCGCGCGCGTGGTGTACGAGCGCGTGCCTTCGGTGGTCGCGCTGCGTTCGGCCTCGGCCGTGACGGTGACCGGTGCGAGCGTGGTGCTGCCGTCGGCGCCGGCGTCCGGCGGGCCGCCGATGCTCGAGCGGCGCAGCGCATAGGAGCCGCCCGCGCCGCCTGCCGCCTCCAGGCCCGAGCCGGCCAGCAGCCGCGCGAAGCCTTCGCCCACGGCGTGCTGGCCTTGCAGGCCGGGCGATCGCTTGCCCTGCGCGAGCGCGGGCGGGATCGTGATGCTGACGCCGGCGGATGCGGCGAAGCTCGACAGGGCTTCGTCCAGCGGGCCGGGCGCGATGTTGTAGGCCCTACGCGTTTCAGCCTGTGCGGCCTGGGCATTGGTCGCGCCCGGTGTCTGCGCGGCGACAGTCCCGGCAGCGCATGCCATGGCGAGCAGCGCGCCATGCACTGCCAGCGACAGCGCACGCAAGGTGATCGCGTCGGAATCAAGGGGGGACGGTCGGCGACGGGCCATGAATTTCTCTCTCCTGCAAGGGTGTGAAGTTGCTGTTCCTCAAGGCTTCACACGCGAGGAAGGAAAAGGGGACAGACCGCGAAGAAAAAAGTGCAGCGGCACGAAACCGTGCCGCTGCAATCGACGCCTCAATGGCCGGGTGCGACCACTGTGACCCAGTAGCGCGTGCGAAAGAGCACGTCCACCGGCAGGGCCTGGGGAAGGCTGTCGAGCACCGGGCCCGTGTCGCGCAGCTGGAAGACGCCCGACACGCGCAGGTCGGCCACGGCCGGATCGCAGCGCAGCACGCCAGGCCGGTAGCGGCCCAGCTCGGCGAGAAAGTCGTGCAGCCGCATGTTCCTTGCGCGCAGGACACCCCGCGACCAATCGTCGGCATCGGGGCTTGCGGCCGTGATCTCGCCGATGGCCGTCGCGGAAAACATGGCCTGCTCGCCGGCACGCACCACCGCCGTCAGGTTGCGCGCGTCGTCGGGCCGAATCTCGACCGCGCCGTCGAGCACCGTCACGTGGCTGCGATCGTCTGCGTGCTGCCGTACCACGAAGCGCGTGCCCAGCGCACGCAAGTGCCCTTGCGCGGTCTCGACCACGAAAGGGCGATAGCCGGGGTCGGAGGAGGGCACGGCATCGGGTGCCGTCTCGATGAGGATTTCGCCCGCGTGCAACCGTACCAGCCGCCGCGTCGTTCCGTAAGCCACGTCGATGGCCGTTGCCGTGTTGAGCTGGATGCGCGTGCCGTCGGCCAGGTGCAGCTCGCGGCGCTCGCCGGTGGCGGTGCGGTGGTCGGCCAGCCATTCGCGCGCCGGCGACGCACGCCACGCCAGCCAGCCGGCGGGCGCCGCGGTCAGCAGCACGGCCAGCGCCTTGACGGCCGCGCGGCGGTCGCTGCGCACCGTGCGGCCCAGCACCGGCATCGACAGCGCGCCCGGGAGCATGCCGAACTTGCCGCTCACCTGTTCGGCGCGCTGCCAGGCCGCCTCGTGCGCGGGGTCGGCCGCCCGCCAGTGCGACCAGCGCGTGTGGTCGGCCGCCGTGGCCTCGCCCGATTGCAGCAGGAAGAACCATTGCGCCGCCTGCATGGCGACGGCCTTGTCCACGATCACCGCGCGCTGCACGGTCACGCGACCAGCAGGATGCAGCGGGCCATGGCTTCGGCCATGTAGCGCTTGATAGTGCGCTCACTCACGCCCAGCTTCGCCGCGATCTCGGCATAGCCCAGCCCTTCGAGCTGCGCCATCAGGAAGGCTTGCCGCACCGGCGGCGCCAGGCCGTCGAGCATGGCGTCGATTTCCTGCAGGGTTTCGAGAATGATCGCCTGCTGCTCGGGCGAGGGCGCCAGCGGGTCGGGCAAGGCGCTCAACGCGTCCAGGTAGGCCTGCTCCAGCGAGCGCCGGCGGTACAGGTTGGCCAGCAGCCGCTTGGCGACGACCGTCAGGTAGGCGCGCGGCTCGCGCAATTGCCAGTCGCACTGTTTTTCGGGTGTGTGGTCGGGCGCGGTGAGGATGCGCAGGAAGGTGTCCTGCGCCAGGTCCGCGGCATCGAAGGCATTGCCGAGCTTCCTGCGCAACCAGCCCTGGAGCCACCCGTGGTGGTCGCTGTAGAGCGTGTGAATGTGCGGATGAAGAGCGGGATCGGCGGCCATGGCGGACGTTGTGCGGTGGTCAGGCCATACAAATAAGAATTATTCTCATTGTATGCGACTGTGCACCTATGGCTACGTCCGGGGCTGTTGCACCAGTTGAAGCGCGGGGAGCATCGATCTACGGCTGCCAGCTCCTGTTGCTGGCATTGGGCTGGATCAGGTCCCACAGGTTCCCGTACAAGTCCTTGAACACCGCCACGACCCCATGCGGCTGTTCATCCGGCGGGCGAACGAACACCACGCCTGCGGCCTTGTACTTTTCGTAGTCTCGCCAGAAGTCGTCCGTGTACAGGAAGAGGAACACGCGGCCCGCGGCCTGATCGCCGATGGCGTTTTGCTGTTCTGGCGTGGACGCTTGCGCGAGGAGAAGGCATGCCCCCGTTCCACCCTGAGGCCTGACCACGACCCATCGCTTGCCTTGCGCAGGCACGGGGGTGTCTTCAACGAGTTCGAAGCCCAGGGTGCCGATGAAGAATTCGAGGGCCTTGTCGTAGTCGTCGACCACGAGGGAGACGAGACCGAGTGATTGGTGCATGGGCTGTGCTCGGAAAAACAGGGGCATATGAGCCCGCGATCAGCTCGCCAGCCGGGGCGCCGGCTTTGCCTTCAGGCCGGCTTCAATGAAGTTCACCAGATAGTCGACGCCGGCCTCGATGCTGGTCTGCTGCAACTTCTCGGGCCACAGGGCCTGCACCCGCGTGTGTGTGCTGTGCGCATAGAAGAAGGCACCGTAGACGAAGATGACGCGCCAGTAGAACTCTTCGCTGCTCAGGTGGGGAAGCTCGTGGCCTACGACGTCCACGAAGCGTCGCGCGAAGTCGTCCACGATGGATGCTGTCAGTGCATGCACTTCATCGGCGGGGTCCATCAGCATGCGGCCGTAGAACGCACGGAACGACTCGCGCTCCTCGGCACTGGCTCCCGCGACAAGCAGCGAGGGCGCCATGGACGCCCGCAGGATGTCCCGCAACGGGACCTTCCGACCCTCGAAGGCATCCAGGCGCTCCTTGCGCTCCTGCATCACCGGCCCGAGGCGACGCTCGAGCACTGCCTTGCACAGCGCCTGCTTCGATCCCCAGTAGTAGTGGAAGGCTCCCAGGTTGGCGCCGGCCCGCTCCGCGATCGCGCGCATGCTGGTGCCCCCGTAGCCATGCGCGGCGAACAGCGCTTCGGCGGCGTCGAGGATCTGGTTGGCGGTGGTGTCGGAAAGTGCCTGCCGCTTCGAAGAGACGGCGGTTTTCGCTGCGGCGGGCTTGGGCATGGGAAGTGGCGAGGTATCGAAGTTCGTTGACAGCCAATCCGCGGAATCATACAGTTGTATATTTATACGTACGTATGACTCAAAAGGAGACTTCATGAGATTGATCGACCTGTCCTCGACGCTGGACCCGCACGACCGCGATCTGCTTCCTCCCGCCATGGCCGCCGCGGCGGGCGTGGTGGCTCCCCGGGTGGACTACTCCCACCCGGCGACACCGGACGGCCGGGACCGCTTCTGCCACTTCTTCGGCTGCTCCCACGATGACTTGCCCGATGGCGAGGGTTGGGGTTCGGAGGTGCTCAACGACATGTCGTCGCATTGCGGCACGCACGTGGACGCGCCGCTGCACAGCGGATCGACCTGCGAGGGGCGAACCTCGCGCACCATCGACCAGGTCGAGCTGAACGAGCTCTTCTGCCCCGGCAAGGTGCTCGATGTGCGCCCCTGGGCCCAGCCCGGGCAGGCCATCCCGCTCGATGCGCTTCGCCAGGCGCTCGCCGCGGTGGGCGAGCCCATCCGTCCCGGCGACGCCGTGCTGATCCGTACCGGGCAAGAGCGATATCGCCTCGGCGAGCCGGCCTTCTTCCAGTACCCGGGGATGAGCCGCGAAGGCACGCTGTTCCTGTCGGAGCAAGGCGCCACCGTGCTCGGCACCGATGCGGTCGGCTGGGACCGTCCTTTCGCGGTGATGGCCCAGGCCTTCAAGGACACGGGCGACAAGCAGCAACTCTGGGACGGCCACAAGGCGATCCGCGAGAAGGAGGCCTTCATCGTCCAGCAGCTGTGCAACCTCGGCGCCTTGCCGCTGCGCGGCTTCCACGTGGGCTTCTTCCCGTTGAAGCTGGCACGCGCCAGTGCCGCTCCCGCCCGTGCCGTGGCCTTTCTGTCCCACTGAGGAGCGACTTCGATGCGTATCGTGACTTTCATGCGCGAGGGCTTCGGTGCTCCTCATCTTGGCGCCCTCGTCGGTGTCGACGGCGTGCTGGACCTCTCTGCTCGCCATCCCGGCGAAGAGGCCTTCAGTTCGGCGTTGGCCTTCCTGCGCGCAGGACCCGCGTCCTGGGACCGTGCGCGCACGCAGGTGGCCAATCAGGGAACCGCTGCCGAGGCGCTGGCCGGCGCAACGCTGCTGGCCCCGCTGCTCAACCCTCCGTTGATCCGGGACTGGGGAACCATGATCGGGCACCTCAAGTTCTTCCTGCGGCGACGCGCCGAGCAATTGGCCGCCAGGTCGGACGACCCGAAGGCTGCGATGGCCGCTGCGGAGCTCGATGGTTCGCTCGAGCTTCCGCCCAACTGGTTCACCGTGCCCCGCTTCTACACCGGCAATCCGCTCAACGTGACGGGGCCGGATGCCGAGATCGCCTGGCCCGGCTTCGCTGAATCCCTGGACTACGAACTCGAACTCGCAGTCGTCCTCGGTGTGGGTGGCAAGGACATTGCCGCATCGCGCGCACGAGACCACATCTTCGGCGTCACGCTGTTCAACGACTTCACTGCACGCGACACGCAAGTGGCCGAGGGCAGTCCGGCCGGCAAGAGCAAGGACTTCGACGGCGCCTACGCCATCGGCCCCTGCATCGCCACGCTGGACGAGATCCCCGACCTCTACCAGCTGCAGGTGCAGTCCAGGCTCAACGGTGTCGTGCAGACCACCCGCAGCACCGTCGACATGCAGTTGGGCTTCGAGGACCTCGTGAGCTATGCCAGCCGCTCGTGCACGCTGCACCCGGGCGAACTCTTCGCTTCCGGCACCTTCGAAGGCGGCTGTGGCGTGGAAACGGGGCGCCTGCTGCAGGACGGCGATGTCATCGAGTTCGAAGCGCAGGGCATCGGCACGCTGCGCAACACGATCCGTCGCGCGGCACCGCCGATCGCGGCTGCGGCCGCAAGGGGCTGAGATGACGGATGCGCTCTACATCGTGGGCGTGGGCAGCACGCCCACGGGACGCTTCGCGGATGTTCCGCTGCGCGCGATGGCTCGCCAGGCCATCGATCTCGCCCTGGTCGACGCCGGCGCGACGGCCGACCAGGTCGGCGCGGCGTTCTTCGCCAACGTCGGCCAGTCGCTCCTGCAAGGGCAGCACATGATCGGTGGCCAGGTGGCGCTGCGCGAGGCGGGATTGGATGGCATTCCGATCGTCAACGTCGAGAACGCCTGTGCCAGTGCCTCGACCGCCTTCTACCTCGCCTGCGCCCATCTGCGCGCCGGGCTGTGCGACGTCGCATTGGCCGTGGGGGCGGAGAAGCTGTCGCACCCGGACAAGGCCCGCACCTTCTCCATCTTCGACGGTGCCCATGACGCCGAACGGCCCGAGGCACTGCTGCGCTTTCTTGCGCAGCAGGCCGGCGAGGCGCCCGCGCAAGCCGCCGACGCACAGCAACGCAGCGTCTTCATGGACATCTACGCCGCCCTGGCTCGCGCGCACATGGCGCGCCACGGCACCACGCAGCGGCAGCTGGCCCATGTGGCCGCCAAGAACCACAGCCACTCCGTACTCAATCCGTTGGCGCAGCACCGCGTCGCGATGTCGGTCGACGAAGTGCTTGCGGCCCGCGCCATCACCTGGCCCCTGACGCTCCCGATGTGCGCACCGATCGGCGACGGCGCCGCGGCGGCGTTGATCGTGCGCGAGGACGCCCTGGCGCGCTTCGGCTTCGATGCGAAGCGTGCAGTGCGCGTGCGGGCCAGTGTTCTCGTCAGCGGATCGGACCGCGCCGATGGACGCGAGACGCCCATCAGCCGCCGCGCCGCACTGCGTGCCTACGCGGATGCCGGTGTCGGGCCCGAAGACATCGACGTGAGCGAAGTCCATGACGCCACGGCGTTCGGCGAGATCGCCCAGTGCGAACACCTGGGCTTCTGCGAACCCGGCCAGGGCGGATGGTTGGCGGAACACGGTCACACCACGTTGGGCGGTCGTCAGCCCGTCAACCCCTCGGGGGGGCTGGAGTCGAAGGGCCACCCCATCGGCGCCACCGGGCTGATGCAGATCCATGAACTCGTCCTGCAATTGCGCGGCGAGGCCGGTGGACGGCAGGTGGCCGATGCGCGCCTGGCGCTCGCCGAGAACGGCGGCGGCTTTCTCGGCCACGAAGAAGCGGCCGCGACCCTCACGATTCTTGAACAGGCTGCGCGACGCGCATGAGGAACTTCACCATGTATTCCAGACGCGCTCTCATCGGGCGATCCCTCGTGCTGGGGCTCTTCGGCCTTGCCGGCGGTGCAGCCCGGGCTGCGGCGGCCTGGCCGTCCAGGCCGATCCAGATCATCGTGCCCGCGACCACCGGCAGCGCACCCGAGATCGTTGCCCGCCTGCTTGCCGAAGCATTGTCTGCACGCCTGTCGAACCCGGTCTATGTGGAAGGCATGCCGGGGGCCTCGGGAATCATCGGCACCGACAAGGCGCTCAAGGCACCCGCTGACGGGCACACGCTGCTGTACGCCATGAACCAGGTCGCGACGATGAACCCGCACCTGTATCCCCGGCTGCCGTACAACCCGGCCAAGGACATGGCACCGATCAGCCTGGTTGCGCGCGGCGGTTATGTGCTGCTCGCCCACAGCGGCCTGCCGGCCTCCGATCTCCCTTCGCTGATTGCCCTGGCGAAACGCGAGCCCGGCAAGCTGGCCTATGCCTCCACGGGCAATGGCAGCGCATTCCACCTGGGCATGGAGTTGATCAAGGCGCGATGCGGCATCGACCTGCTGCATGTGCCTTACCGCAGCGGTGCCAATGCCAACACCGAACTGATGGCCGGGCGGGTGCAGGTCCGGCTGGAGCCCCAGTCTTCTGCGCTGGCTCTGGTTCGCGGTGGCCGCGTCAAGGCCCTGGCGGTGACCACGCCCCAGCGCCTGTCGGTTCTGCCCCAAGTGCCGACGGTCCAGGAGACCTTGCCCGGGTTCGAGCTGAGCGGCTGGAACGCCCTGTGGGCCCCTGCGGGAACCCCCACGCCGGTCGTCGAACGGCTTCACGCCGAGGTTCGGGAGGTGCTGAAGAGCGACGAATTCCGGCGCCGTCTGCTGGATCTCGGCCTGGCACCTGAAGGCTCCACGCCGGGCGAACTGGCTGCGCTGACGGCAAGAGAGACGGCGCAATGGAAGGCGCTGATCGACAAGACGGGCATCAAGGCGGACTGAGATGACAGATTCCAAGACGCTGGCCGACCTCGTCGGCCACCATGCGCGCGCGCGTCCCCATGCGATCGCGCTCACGTTCGAGGCGGGCCCGGCCTTGCCCGAGCAGCAGCGCAGCTTCCTGCAGTTGCATGAGCGCGGCCTGGCGCTGGCCCTGGCCCTGCAGGGCCTCGGTGTCCGGCGCGGCGACGCCGTGGCACTGGTGATGGCGAACCACCCCGAGTTCGTCGAGGCCATGGTGGCCGCTGCGCGCATCGGGGCGGTGCTGGTGCCGATCGATGCACGGGCGCAAGGCGATCGGCTCGCCGCGCTGATCGATCGCACGCACTGCGTGGGCGTGATCGCCGCGGACTATGCAGCCGCAGCGGTCGCGCAGATTCGACCACGCTGCACCAGCCTTCGCTGGACCCTGTGTGTGGCCTCCGGCGAGCTGGCCGAAGGTGCGCCTGGCGCTTGCGAAGCGCCGGACTACGCGCAGCTCGTGGCCCGCCACATGCAGACGGACGTGCCCGCGGGCCACTTCGCGCCGGTCGACCCCGATGGCCCGATGCAGATCCTCTTCACTTCCGGCACGACCGGAGAGCCCAAGGGGATCGTGATCACGCATCGCCGCTTCCTCGATACGGCGGCATTGGCGGCGTCGGCCTTCGGCTACGCCGGCGACGATCGCCTTTATTCAGGCCTGTCGCTGACGCATGCCAATGCCCAGCTCGTTACGCTCGGCGCTGCGTTGATGCTCGGCATTCCGTGTGTCATCTCGCGTCGCTTCACCAAGTCGCGCTTGTGGGAGATCGTGCGCCGGCACCAATGCACGGCCTTCACCTTGCTGGGCGGCATGACCACTGCTGTCTATTGCGAGCCGCTGTCGCCCGGCGACCGGGACCATGCCGTGCGCTTCGTCGTCGCCGCGGGCATGCCGCAGGCCATCTGGCGCGATTTCGAGCAGCGCTTCGGCGTCCGTGTCCTGGAGTTCTACGGCACCGCCGAAGGTGGGTTGACGGTCAATCCTTTCGGGAAAGGCCCGGTCGGCAGCATCGGTCGCCCGCACCCGGCGTTCTCCATCCGCGTCGTCGCCGAAGACGGCAGCGATGCGCCTGCGGGCACGCCAGGCGAACTGGCATTTCGCCCAGTCAGCGGTGCGCCCTACGACATCGCCTATTTCCAGGACCCGGAGGCCTCGCAAAGAAAAGGGCAGGGCGGCTGGCTGTGGACCGGCGACATCGTGCGCTCGGATGCTGACGGATGGCTCTACTTCGAGCACCGCCGTGGCCATGGCATTCGTCGCAACGGCGAATTCATCGATCCGGCGCTCATCGAGAAGGCGATCGCCGACACCGGCCTCGTGCGCGATGCATTCGTGTTCGGCACCGCCGCGGCATCGGGAGCGCCTGGCGAGCGCGATGTTGTCGCAGCCATCGTTCCCCATCGCGTCGACCTGGACCCTTCCGCGCTCCACGCACGCTTGCGCGAGACCCTGTCGAAGAACGCTGTGCCCGGGACGCTCATGGTCGTCGACGCGATCCCCAAGACCGCCTCGGAAAAACCGCTTGCCCGGGTGCTGGAGGAGTGGCTGCGCGACGGGGCAGCCGCGAAGGTGTTCCTGGCGCCCTCGGCGTAGGCGACAGACCGGGGCGAAAGCGGGGACAGGCCGCTTCGCCCTGACTCGATTCAAAACAACCAAAGAGACATTCATGCACAACCACTGGCATTCGCTTTTTCTTCTTCTGATCTCGCTCGCATCGCTTCTCATCGGCCCTTCGAGTTGGGCGCAATCATCCGTGACGCTCTATGGCGTCGTCGACGTCTCGGTGAGCCACTACCAGACCAGGAGCCGGCTGCGTGCCGGCCAGCCCTCCGCATTGCCTGTCGCACCGTTTGCAGCGCCAGGCACCATCTCGCAAAGCGCCACCAAGCTGGCCTCGGGCGCACACACGCCTTCTCTCCTGGGCTTTCGCGGGCAGGAGGACCTGGGCGGTGGCTGGGCCGCGGGCTTCTGGCTGGAATCCACGCTCACACCGGACGACGGGGCTCAGGCGCTTGGCGCGTTCGACCGCCGCTCGACGGTGAGCCTGTCCGGGTCTGTCGGCGAATTGCGCCTCGGCCGTGACTACGTACCGACCTACTGGAACCTGACGGTCTTCGATCCCTTCGGCACTGTAGGCGTCGGCGCGAACCTTTGGAACCCGATCGGCACCGGGCTCACCACCAGCCACGGAAAGTCGCCCGCGAACCTGATGCCCTTTGACAACTACGTTCGCGCCTCCAACAGCGTCGGCTATTTCCTGCCGGGCAATCTGGGCGGGTTCTACGGCCAGGTCATGTACTCCCTGCATGAGAGCCCGAAGCAGAGCGGCGTGAGCCACAGTCCGAGCAAAGGAGGGCGAAACGTCGGGGGACGCTTCGGCTATCAGCATGGCCCGCTCAACCTGGCCATCGCCTACCAGGAAGACACCAAGGACGATCTCGGCGGATTCGACAAGGACCGCCTGAAGATCCTGAACGCCGGGGTCTCCTACGATTTCAATGTCGTCAAATTGTTTGGCCAGTTGTCGCAGATCAGGGATGAGCGCAGCAAGATGGACGTGGCCCATCTCGGCGGCATTCCATATCCCTTCAGGAACGAGAGCAATGGCAAGTACACCGGCGGCTTGATCGGCATCACAGCCCCGGTCGGACCTGGATTGATCCGCGCGTCCTATTCGCGCGTGAACTACGCCGCGCCCCGTGCGGTGAATGCCTTGAATCCCGCGACATGGCTGCAGGACAACGATGCCAGGATCGAGAAGTTTGCCGTCGGCTACGTGCACAACCTGTCGAAGCGCACGGCGCTCTACGCCACCATCGCGCGAACTAGGTTCAAGTGGAATGGCGCCTTGAATGCGCCCATGGCCATCAGCCCTGGCGGCGGGGTGAGGTTCGCGACTGGCATTCCAGGGACCAGCGCCGCCTATGCGCCTTCAAGCAGCACCGGCTACGACCTGGGAATCCGGCACGCATTCTGAGGAGCGTCCGCGAGTGACGGATTGAACGCTTTGTCAGCCCTTGCTCAAACTTCATATGCATAGACGCAACTGAGTTCAGCCCCTTTCAAGGCGGACTTGAAGGGTTCAGGCGCACTCTTGAGGACGGCACCAAAGCTGGCTTTGAGCCTGCCGCTTCCCATGCTGCCCTTGTACTTGATGCTCTTGGGCTTGGCTTGAAGCTGGAGCTTGTTTGAGCCAGAGAGCGCCGCCTCCAACTTGAAGATGCCATGACGGAAATCAGTGGACTCGGAGGTTTCTGCCTGCGGTGAAACCAGGCCTATGGTTTGCCCGCGGTAGGAGAGCTTCAAATCGACTTCCACAATGGAGGCAGGAATATCGCCCACCAAGGTGAGCGTCTGCCCCGCATGGCTTCCTGTGCAGTTGAGTTGCGCCGTATTTGCACCTGCGATGGCCGGACCCGAGAGGGCGAACAGCAGCACCGGGATGCAGAGAGGGAAGATGTTTTTTCTCATATTGACTGCCTATTTTCTTTGAAGCGGTCGTACCTCTCATGCGACGCGGCAGCGCCGCATCAGCCAAGAGCCACGTCGAACAGGGCCTTGATCAACGGCCGGTCCCTGCGCACCGACAGGCAACACAGCGAGTAGCTGATCGTCAACTGCTCGTCGTCTATCTCCACCGCCGCCAGTCCAGGCAGGGGAATGAACTCCACCTGCGTGACGAAGCCGATACCCATTCTGTTGGCGACGGCGTGCAGGATGGCTTCACGGCTGTTGATTTCCATGATGCAGTTCATCGGCACGTTCGCCCTTTGGCAGGCGCGTTCCACGCGGTGCCTTGTCTTCGAGCCGGCCTCACGCAGGATCAGCGCTTCACCCTCGATGTCAGCGGTGGCAATGCTGGAACGCTTCGTCCACGCATGCCCCTCGGGCACCACCGCTACGACGCGTTCGCTGCGGTAGTGAGCGATGTGCAACCCATCGACAGCCGGAGGCTCCACAAGAATGCCCACGTCGATGTCGAAGTCTTGCAGTCCTTGCAGCGTCGACTTCTCTGAGCCGATGGAAACCGTCAATTCGATCGATGGGTGTGTCTGCCGGAAGTTGCGCGCCAGTTCGAGCGCAATGGGAGGCGACACCGAGCCCACGCGAACCAGCCCTGCCTTGAGCTTGTTCACGCTCTGAAGGAACTGGATCGCCTCTTCCTCCTGTCCGAAAAGTCCCTGGGTGATGGCGTAAAGCCGCTCACCGGCGGCGGTGAGCCTGACGCTTCGGCCACCGCGCAGGAACAGTTCGACATTGAAGCGAGTCTCGAGCGCCTTGACCTGGTCCGTGACGGTCGGCTGTCCTATATGGAGATATTGCGCCGCCGCGGTGAAGCCGCCTGTCTTCGCGACAGCGTGAAAACAGCGGATCCATTTGTAGTACTGGTGAAACATGGGTGGCGGCGTTTGCGGAGCAAGTGCAAGGAATGGCCGGAAGGCTCTCACATGAGGTCCCACGGTGCATGCGCGCTTACCCGTGCTTTCCCTATGCGACGCACATCGCGTCCCCGGCGCTGGCGCCTGGCTCCGTTGAGGACGCGGCCATCCATCGGTTTCGGACCATGCGGACATCGCAAATGCGATTGGACGATGCAATGGCCCGCTCAGACACTGCGGCCCATGCAGAACGCGGACACCGCGCGATGCCGACGAACACACCGCACAACATGGAGACCGCTTCGATGCCCCACACCTACCACAACCCTGTTTCGATCCACAGCGGCCGAGGCAGCCTTGAGCAACTGCCTGCGATGCTCGGTGGCCGCCGCGTCGTGGTCGTCACTTTTCCCGAGGCCCGCGGCCTGGGTCTGATTGCCCGGCTCGAGGGATTGCTGAAGGACACGCTGGTCGGCGTGGTCGAAGACGTGCGCCCCAACCCCGATGTCGAGCAACTCGCGGGCCTGTACAACCGTTTCTGGAAGGATGGCACCTCGTGCGACGCGATCGTCGCAGTGGGTGGCGGCAGCGCCATCGACACGGCGAAGGCGTTGATGGTGGGTACCGCAAGCGGCCAATTCGATGAACTCGTGAGCCTGCTCGCCACGGGCAAGCCCTTCACCCCCGCAAGCGTCAAGCCGCTGATCGCGGTACCGACCACCGCCGGCACCGGCAGCGAGGTCACGCCTTGGGCGACGATCTGGGACGCACGCAACCAGAAGAAGTATTCGCTGCATCTGGACGCCACCTGGCCCGAGGCCGCGATCGTCGACCCCGAGCTCATGCTCTCGGTCCCGGCAGGCACCACGGTGTCGACGGGCCTCGACGCACTGTCCCATGCGTTGGAATCGATCTGGAACGTGAACGCCAACCCGATCTCCGACACTTTCGCGGTCTCGGCCGTGCAAGACATCTTTGCCTGCCTCCCGGCGCTGCGGCAAGACCTGGGCAACCTCGATCTGCGAGAGCGCATGGCACTGGCCGCGCTCAAGGCCGGCATGGCGTTCTCCAATACCAAGACAGCGCTCGCTCATTCGATCTCGTACGAAATGACGCTGCGCCACGGCTTGCCACACGGCATCGCTTGCTCGTTCACGCTGCCGATCGTGCTCGAGAAGGCTTGGGCCCAATCGGCGGACCGCGACCTCACGCTGCAGCGTGTGTTCGGACCGGACCTCTCGGCCGCAATGCAGCACCTGCGCGATTTCCTCAACGGGCTCGGCGTCAAGACCGAATTCGCCGACTACGGCGTTGCCGACGCAGAGGCGGCAGCCATGATCGCGCGCGCCATGGAAGGCGCACGCGGAAAGAACTTCATCGGCGCGACGGTGGCTGCCTAGCCACGCGAATTCTCGAAGCAAACCACACCGGCAAAGAACCGGACCACGGGCCCCACGCCCGCCAGATCCACGGAGACAAAAATGCAAATCGCCAATCAGACCTTGACGGCAGGCACCTACGTATCGCCGCTCGACAATTCGTTCCGCAAAGCGCAGTGGCGGATGCTGCTCGCGGCCATGTTCTGCTACTTCTTCTTCTACACGGGACGGCAGACCTTTGGCTTTGCCATTCCCGGCATCCAGAAGGAATTCGGCCTTTCGAAAGAAGTGCTCGGCTGGGCCTCGACCTCGCTGCTGTGGTGCTATGCCATCGGGCAGGCCATCAACGGCAACCTGGGCGACAAGTTCGGCGGACGCCGCGTGATGACGGCCGGCGCCATCCTCTCGTGCGCCGCCAACTGGGTCGTGAGCTTCGCGGTCGGCTTCAAGAGTCTCGCGATCCCATGGGGCATCAACGGCTACTTCCAGGCCCTGGGCTGGGCCCCAGGGAGTCGGCTGCTGTCGAACTGGTGGGGCGCGGGCGAGCGCGGCAAGGTCTACGGCTTCTACGTGTTCGCCGCGGGCTGCGCGTCGGTGTTGTCGTTCGTGACCTCGATCATCGTCGTCAACGTGCTGCACCTCGATTGGCGCTGGATCTTCCGGCTTCCGGTGTTGCTCATGCTGGTGGGCGGCATCGCCTTCTACCTGATTGCCCGTGAACGGCCAGAAGACCTGGGATTCAAGTCACCGGACACCGGCGTGGCCAACAACAACCCGCAAGAGGCCAAGGCCGGTGTGGCCGACGGCGAGCCGATGGAAAGCTCGTGGTCGCGCTACAAGGCCGTGCTCAGCAACCCCAGGCTGATGATCGCCGCGCTGGCCATCGGCTTCCAGAATGCCGCGCGCTACGGCCTCATCGTCTGGGTACCCGTGCACTTTCTGGGCAAGGACTGGGCCAAAGCCGCCGACGGCATGATCGACCCGGCCTGGATCTCGGTGGCGCTGCCGGTCGGCATGGCCTTCGGTGCGCTCACCAACGGCTGGATCTCCGACAAGGTGTTCGGCTCCAAGCGCTACAAGGCCATCGTGCTGTACATGCTGTTGGGCGCCATTGCCTCGATGGGCATGTATCTGCTGCCCACCAGCATCCTTGGCCTCGGTCTGCTTTTCCTGGCCGGCTTCTTCGTCTATGGCCCGGCCTCGTCGTTCTGGGCTCTGTGCCCCGACCTGGTGGGGGCCAAGCGCGCCGGCACCGCCACCGGTGTCATGAACTTCTTCTCGTACCTGCTGGCCGGCCTGGGCGAACCGCTGATCGGTCGGATGCTGGATCACTCGGGCAATACCTCGGTGGTGTTCCCCATCGTCGCGGCGAGTTGCCTCATCAGTGCCTTCATCGCGGTGTTCATCCGCCGCTGAGAGCGCTGCATCGACACCCTCACATTCCACTTGCCAAGGAGCAATCCTCATGAAATCCAATCCACTCGAAGTGAATGGCCGCAGCTACCGCTGGATGGTCCGCCCCGTCGTCGTCGTGTGCGTGGACGGCTGCGAGCCCGCCTACCTGGACGCCGCCATTGCCGCCGGCGTGGCGCCGTACATCGCCCGCATGCGCAAGGACGGCGCCGACCTGCTGGCCGATTGCGTCGTGCCCTCGTTCACCAACCCCAACAACCTGTCGATCGTGACCGGCGCGCCGCCGGCCGTGCACGGCATCTGCGGCAACTACTTCTTCGACCGCGAGCTGGGCCAGGAAGTGATGATGAACGACCCCAAGTACCTGCGCGCCGGCACCGTGCTGGCCGCGTTCGCCGATGCGGGCGCCAAGCTCGCCGTGGTCACGGCCAAGGACAAGCTGCGCAAGCTGCTGGGCCACAAGATGAAGGGCATCTGCTTCTCGTCGGAGAAGTCGGACCAGGTGACGATGGAAGAGAACGGCATCGACAACGTGCTCGACATGGTCGGCATGCCGGTGCCTTCGGTGTACAGCGCCGAACTCTCGGAGTTCGTGTTCGCCGCCGGCGTGAAGCTGATGGAGTCGCAGCGTCCTGACCTGATGTACCTGTCGACCACCGACTACGTGCAGCACAAGGCCGCGCCGGGCAGCCCCGCGGCCAATGCCTTCTATCAAATGATGGACGGTTACCTCGCGCAGCTCGATGCGCAGGGCGCCACCATCGTGCTCACCGCCGATCACGGCATGAACGACAAGCACGGTGCAAATGGTTCGCCGAACGTCATCTATCTGCAGGATGTGCTCGACGGCTGGTACGGCCCGGACCGTGCACGGGTGATCCTGCCGATCACTGATCCCTACGTCGTTCACCACGGCGCGCTCGGCTCTTTCGCGACCGTGTATGTGCCCGACGAAAACGAGGTGCCGGGCTGGATCGATCGCATCCAGCGCATCCCCGGGATGCAACTCGTGCTCTCGCGCAAGGAGGCTGCGCAGCGTTTCGAGCTGCCACCCGACCGCATCGGCGACATCGTCGTCGTCAGCGAACAGCGCACAGTCATCGGCACCTCGGCCACGCGCCACGACCTGTCTGCGCTCGAAGTGCCGCTGCGCTCGCACGGTGGCGTGTCGGAGCAGCTGGTGCCTCTGATCTGCAACCGTCCGGTCGCGGGCATCACGAGCGCGCGCAGGCTGCGCAATTTCGACGCACTCGACCTTGCCCTGAACCATGCCCAAGGCCCGCTGACGAACGCGGCTGCGGTCTGACCCCCTTTTGACGGAGCATTTCATGAGCAATTCCGACCAATCCGCCCTGAAGCCCGGCACCGTGTACCGCGAAGCGCTGCGCATCGCAGGCGAGAAAGTCCACCGCGACCGCACCATCGAGGTCGCCTACCCGTACACGGGTGAGGTGATCGCCACCGTGCCCAAGGCTACGCTGGACGATGTGCGCAATGC
>NZ_QXMN01000191.1:0-1624 GCF_003581445.1 Acidovorax cavernicola
GCGATCTATCTGCAAGGCGCCGCCACGGCCGAGGCCTCCGCATGAGGGGACGTTCTCCGACAGACCCCGCGCGGGGCGATGACTAGAGTGGTAGTTCTACCCGTCCACCAGGAGATGCCCATGGCTGACACCACCCATCCACGCGAAACCCTTTGGAAACTGGTCAAGGGGATCCATTTTGCAATGATCACCCACCGCCATGGGGACGGTACATTGCAGGCCTGTCCGATGACCATGGCCAACAAGGAAGGCATGGACGAGCATGTGAATTTCTATTTCCTGCTGAACAAGAAGACCGATCTCGCGCACTGCGTGGCGCGCGACGCCAACATCCAGATCAGCTTCGCCGACCCGGGCGAGAATGCCTATGTGTCGGTCAGCAGCACTGCCCACCTGAGCGAAGACCGCGTGCTCAAGGAAAAGCTCTGGTCGACGGCCGCCAAGGCCTGGTTTCCCGGCGGCGTCGAGGACCCGGACCTCACGGTGCTGGTCGCTCCCGTGACTTCGGCCGAATACTGGGACGTCAAGGAAAACAAGCTGGTGCAGCTCTACAAGATCGCCAAGGCGGCGGTCACGGGCGCGGAGCCCAAGGGCATGGGCGAGCACCAGACGATCCGCATGTAAGCGATTGCGGCCTACCGCTGCGGGCGGCGGGCGCACAACGAGAAAATCCCCGCGCTTCCTGGCTCAGGACGCGCGGGGATTTTTTTGCGCGGGATTACTCGATGCGCGCGCCCGAGACCCGCACGACATCGCCTGCGGTGCGCCAGTCCTTGGCCAGCAGCTGCTTGAAGCCCGCAGGCGTGTCGGTCGCGGCTTCGGCGCCGAGCTTGCGCACGCGCTCCTGCACGACGGGGTCGGCCAGCACCTTGTTGACCGCGCCGTTGATCTTGCGCACTTCGGCCGCGGGCGTGCCGGCCGGCGCGAGCAGGCCGTACCAGGTGTCGAACTGGAAGCCCGCAAAGCCCGATTCGGCGACGGTCGGCAGGTCGGGCAGGAAAGGCGAGCGCCTGGGGCCGGTATAGGCCAGCAGCTGCACGCGCGGGTCGTCCTTGAACGCGATCAGTCCCGTGGTCGCGGCCGTCACGCCCTGCACGCGGCCGGCGAGCAGTTCACGCACGGCGTCGCCCGTGGACTTGTAGGGAATGTGCTGCTGCTCGACACCGGCCTGGGCCAGGAACGAGGCCATGCCCAGGTGCGACGCGCTGCCATTGCCGGCCGAAGCGTAGTTCCAGGGCGCGGGGCTGGCCTTGGCGGCCGCGATCCATTGCGCCAGCGTGCGCGCCTGGCCCGCGGGCGCGGCAATCACATAGCCGGACGAAGCGACCAGGGCCACGGGCTCGAAGTCGTTGACCGGGTGGAAGCCGAGCTTGGGGTACATGTGGCCCGTGAAATGGTGGCTGGCGGCCGCCATCACCAGGGTGTTGCCGTCGGGCCTGGCGCGCGCCACGCCCTGCGTGCCCAGCGTGCCGCCCGCGCCGGGCTTGTTCTCGATCACGATGCTCGCCTGCAGCGCCTGGCCCAGCTCGTTGCTGAACGCGCGCAGCACCGTGTCCTGCACCGCGCCCGCGCCGAACGGCACGACGATATGGATGGTGCGGTCGGCGGCATGGGCCAGGCCGGC
>NZ_QXMN01000192.1:0-1590 GCF_003581445.1 Acidovorax cavernicola
GGAGATCGACCTCCACCCCACTGACACCCGGCAGCGGTTGCAATGCGTGCGTGACGTGCTTGACGCATGAGCCGCAGCTCATGCCCTCGACTTGCAGATCAATCGTTTTCATATATCAAACTCCTAAAAATTGAAACGTATACCGCCGGGGAAATATTCCAGATCATCTTTTTGACACCGAGTCAGTCGTCGACTGGGCCTTGCCCATGCGAGGGATAAACCGGGGTGTGCGCTGGGCGTATGTGTCGTACGTTGCACCGAACTGTTTGTGCATTTCGTTCTCTTCGGTGATTGCCAGACGTCCGTACATCAGGAGCAAGACAGGGAACATGGCCAAGGTCAGCAAGGTGGGCCACTGCAGCAGGAAGCCCAGCAGAATCATCACAAAAGCCACGTACTGCGGATGGCGAATGCGCGCGTAGGGGCCTGTTGTTGCAAGCGATTGGCCACGCTGAGCGTGGTAGAGCACATTCCACGCTGTGGACAACAGGTAGAAACCAAAGCCCAGAAAAACGTAGCTGGCGATGTGCAGTACGCCGAAATGCGGGTCGCCCTTTTCGCCCAACAGGGTGGACCACAAGTGACCCGAGGTGTGGGAGAGCAGATCCAGATTAGGGAACTTGGTTTGAAGCCAGCCCGATATCAGATAAATCGTCAGCGGGAAGCCATACATCTCTACGAACAAGGCAACGATGAAGGCTGCGAATGCGCCAAACGTCCTCCAGTCACGGGCCGTTGCAGGCTTGAAAAAGCTGAACGCAAACATGATGAAGATCGCTGAATTGATGATGACCAACGACCACAGGCCATAAGCAGATTCGGTGTGGTTCACTGGGGATCTCCTTCTTTGCGCGATTCGGCAGTCTTCGACACATCAGGCTTGCTCTGGCCATGGTGACCATGCCCACCGTGACTGCCGTGCATGAAAACATGCATCAGCGGGCAGGCGAGGAGCAGGAGAAAAGGTAGCGCCCCGACGACATGCGCGAGGTGTTCTGTCAACAAAAAATACGCCGCCACGGCACCAATCGCCACGTAGCCGATGGCGTATCGAGAACTCCAGAAACTGGGGGGCGACTCGTGTCCGTCGTGTTGATGGCTCATGGTGACTCGCAATCAGGTGGGTGCGTTACTTGGTCGGCGTGGCAGGCAGGCGGTCCATCATCATTTGCATCATGGACTGCATCATTTCCATGCGCTTTTCCATCATCTGATGACGCTCGGCCATGTTGGAGGACATGCCCTTTCCACCTTGCATGCCACCCATGCCCTGCATGCCTGCGCCCATCTGCGGCATCATCCCCATGCCGTCCTGCATGAGCTTCATGTGCTCGTCCATGAGTGCCTGCCGCTCCTCCGGCGTTTTGGCCGCCATCATCTTTTCGTGCATCGCTTGCATGGACTTCATATGCTCGTCCATCTTGGCCATTCCAGCCATCGGCCCCGTACCCATTGGCTTTGCGGAAGTCTTCATTTGGGTGGACGCGGGCTGCGTGCTACCTGCAGGGTGATGGGCCTTGTGCTCATCGGCGGCTTGCGCCATCACGCTCAGTGAGGCCGCAGCGACACAGACCCCGATCAGGGTATGGT
>NZ_QXMN01000193.1:0-1589 GCF_003581445.1 Acidovorax cavernicola
TGATGACCAAGATGATAACCAAGAACACGACCATCCCGACGAAGTTCGCACAGACCTTCTCGACCGCCGACGACAACCAGCCGGCCGTGACCATCAAGGTGTTCCAGGGCGAGCGTGAAATCGCTTCGGGCAACAAGATGCTCGGCGAGTTCAACCTCGAAGGCATCCCGCCGGCAGGCCGCGGCGTGCCGCAGATCGAAGTGACCTTCGACATCGACGCCAACGGTATCCTGAACGTGTCCGCCAAGGACAAGGCGTCGGGCAAGGAAAACAAGATCACCATCAAGGCGAACTCGGGTCTGTCGGAAGAAGAGATCCAGCAAATGGTCAAGGACGCGGAACTCAACGCGGCCGATGACAAGAAGAAGCTGGAACTCGTGCAGTCCAAGAACCAGGGCGAAGCCGCGGTGCACAGCGTGACCAAGAGCCTGACCGAGCACGGCGACAAGCTCGACGCCGCCGAGAAGTCGGCCATCGAGACCGCCGTCAAGGAACTGGAAGAAGTCCTCAAGGGCGACGACAAGGACGCGATCGACGCCAAGACCACGGCCCTGATGACCGTGAGCCAGAAGCTCGGTGAGAAGATGTACGCCGACGCGCAGGCCGCGGGCGGTGCCGATGCAGCGGCTGCGGCCGGTGCAGCCGGCGCGGCAGCAGGTGCCTCGGCGCCCGAAGACGACAATGTGGTGGACGCCGAAGTCAAGGAAGTCAAGAAGGACTGACGCGGCAGGTCCTCTGTGACTGACCGCCGCCGCGTCGCCCCGAAAGGGGGACGCGGCGTTCCTGTTCCAACCGGCCCCAGAAATCAACATGTCCAAACGCGACTATTACGAAGTCCTCGGCGTTGCCAAGAACGCCTCGGACGAGGAAATCAAGAAGGCTTATCGCAAGCTCGCGATGAAGCATCACCCTGACCGCAACCAGGGCGATACCGCCGTCAAGGCCGAAGAGAACTTCAAGGAGGCCAAGGAGGCCTACGAGATGCTCTCGGACGCCCAGAAGCGCGCGGCCTATGACCAGTACGGCCATGCAGGCGTGGACCCGAACCGTGGCATGGGCGGCGGCGAAGGCTATGGCGGTTTCGCCGAAGCCTTCGGCGACATCTTCGGCGATATGTTCAGCCAGGGCCAGGGACGTGGCGGACGCGGCGGCGGACGCCAGGTGTACCGCGGCAACGACCTGAGCTATGCGATGGAAATCACGCTCGAGGAAGCCGCCAAGGGCAAGGACGCGCAGATCCGCATCCCGTCCTGGGACAGCTGCGACACCTGCCACGGCTCGGGCGCCAAGCCCGGCACCAGCGCCAAGACCTGCACGACCTGTGCGGGCCAGGGCTCGGTGCAGATGCGCCAGGGCTTCTTCAGCGTGCAGCAGACCTGCCCGCACTGCCGCGGCACGGGCAAGATCATTCCCGAGCCCTGCACCAGCTGCAACGGCCAGGGCAAGGTCAAGCACCAGAAGACGCTCGAAGTCAAGATTCCCGCGGGCATCGACGACGGCATGCGCATCCGCTCCACGGGCAACGGCGAACCCGGCACCAACGGCGGCCCTCCGGGCGACCTCTACATCGAGATCCGCATCCGCAAGCA
>NZ_QXMN01000194.1:0-1588 GCF_003581445.1 Acidovorax cavernicola
CATCAGGGCGCACCAGCAGACCGCCATGGTGGAAACGGCGCACCACAAACACCGGCAGGGCAACGAACGGCGCGCCGTAAGCACGCGCAATGATGTAGGTCGTGGGAGCGAGTTCGCAGACGTCGAACTCCACATCGCGCACCATGCGGCGGAAAGCGCCGATCTGCGGCTTGACGGTCACGAACTCGGGCTCGACGCCTTCAATCGGAATCGAACCGTTGCGGATGGCCGAGGTATGCGGATGCTCCGCGATGGCAATTTTGAGAGGCACTTTCTTGGACAACTTCGTACTCCTTGGGATCTTGGTTCTGCGCGCGACTTCTTCGCTGCTCCGACACATCAGCGATGTCGCGCTATGGGTTAAAGAATAGGGAAGGCGTGGCGTTTAGCCACTACACAAAAAAAACATTCACTGGCACTTTTCGGACTTCCTGCCGGTAGAAAACGGCAGGCAGGCGAACGCGCATGGCAGGGGCTTGCCCGGCGCGTCGATGGCGTGCAGGACGCGCGCGTCAGAATTCGTGATTCATGCCGAACTCGAAGCCCTGCGAGCGCGCGCCCGCCGTGCCGGCACGGGCGCCTGGAATGACGAAGCGCGCATTGCCCTTGTCGCGCATCGTGGCCGCCGTGGCGTAGGCCACGGTGCGCTTGGACAAGCGGTACACATAGCCCAGTGCCAGCTGATCCGCGCTGTCGCCATGGATGGCCGTGGTGCCTGCGGTGCCTGCGGTGCCTGCGGTGCCGCCCATCTTTGCGCGATTGAACGAGAACTTCACTTCATGCGCGCCAAGCGGAACCACGGCGGCCAGAAGGTAGTTGCTCTGCGTCGCCCGCAGGTACTCATAGCGGCGCACGCCCCCCGATAGCCTGACGAAGCCGGCGTTCCACGACGCCGCCAGCGCGCGGTCCTTGAAGTCGGAAATGGTTTTGTCGTCATGCGTCGTATAGCTCGCCGCCGAGACGAACACCGGCCCCAGGTTCACACCCAGGCGGGCACCAATCGACGAATGCTGATCGCTGGCCGACACATTGCCTTCACCGAACGACTTGGTGATGCCGCCCTCGAGACCCCAGCTATTGCGCGGCAGCAGGTACTGGATGGCATTGCTGGAGCGCTGGATGCTGTTGCCATTGCTGCCGAAGGCCGCGGTGACCGGCGTGCTGCCGGTGGCGCTCAGCGAGAACAACTGCACCGAGCCAATCCCCACATAGTTGAACGGATCGAAGCGCGACCAGTTCGAATGCGTCGGCGTGAAGTCGCGCCCCATGCGCAGTTCGCCCCACTCCGTATGCGCCAGGCTCAATGTGGAGCGGCGTTGAAAGCCGGCGGGAGTCACCGCGCCCGTGTCGGCGCTGAGAAAGGATTCGAGCCAGAACGAGGCGCTCAAGCCGCCGCCCAGATCTTCGCGACCGCGAAAGCCGTAGCGGCTGCTGGTGTAGGAGCCGCTGGCCATAGACAGCATATGCCCGACATGGTCGGTATTGGTGCGGCGCACTGCCACGTCCATCACACCGAACACGGTGAGTGAAGATTGCGCGTTGGCGGCCGGGCTCATGACTGCCAGCATGGCGGTCAGCGCCCATAGGG
>NZ_QXMN01000083.1:0-6394 GCF_003581445.1 Acidovorax cavernicola
GTGGTCGTCGGCGCGTGCTGCCTTTGTTTCCATGCCGCCCCAGGGCTTCTTTGCCTTCCTGTGGGCCTGCACGCACGGCGTGCGCGGCAAGATCGCCGCGATGGCGGTGCTCACCGCGGTGATGTCGATCTTCGAGGCCGCGCTGTTCGCGATCCTCGGGCGCATCGTCGACTGGCTGGGCCCGCAAGCCCCGTCCAGGCTGTGGGCCGAGCGCGGCGACACGCTGTTGTGGCTGGCTGCGTTCCTGGTCATCAGCATCGTCGTGGTGGCGCTGCAGACCATCGTGAAGCACCAGACGCTCGCGGTGAACCTGCCGATGCGCCTGCGCTGGAACTTCCACCGCCTGATGCTGGGCCAGAGCATGGCCTTCTACCAGGACGAGTTCGCGGGCCGCATCACGGCCAAGGTGATGCAGACCGCGCTGGCCGTGCGCGAAACCGTGTTCGTGCTGGCCGACGTGCTGGTGGCCATGGGTGTGTATGTGGCCACCATGATCATCCTGGTGGGCGTGCTCGACGCGCAGCTGGTGTGGCCCTTCGTGATCTGGCTGGTGCTGTACATCGTGTCGCTGGTGTACTTCGTGCCGCGCCTGGGCAAGGTCGGCAAGGCACAGGCCGACGCGCGTGCGCTCATGACCGGCCGCGTGACCGACGCCTACACCAACATCGCGACCGTCAAGCTGTTCTCGCACACGCAGCGCGAGGCCGGCTTTGCACGCGACGCGATGCGCGAGTTCATGAAGACGGGCTACGGCCAGATGCGGCTCGTGAGCGCCTTCGAGATCGTCAACCACACGCTGAGCATGGGCCTCACGGCGGGCATGGCGGGCATGGCGCTGTGGCTGTGGTCGCACGGCACGGTGGGCGTGGGCGCGGTGGCCGCCGCCACGGCGATGGCGCTGCGGCTGCAGGGCATGTCGCACTGGATCATGTGGGAGATGACCAGCCTGTTCGAGAACATCGGCACGGTGCAGGACGGTATGAAGACGCTGTCGCGCCCGCGCACGGTGCTCGACGCGGCCGACGCCACGGTGCTCGACGTGCCGCGCGGCGAGGTGCGCTTCGAGCATGCGAGCTTCAAGTACGGCGACGCCGGCCGGCGCGTGATCGACGACCTCAACCTCACGGTGAAGCCCGGCGAGAAGATCGGCCTCGTGGGCCGCTCGGGCGCCGGCAAGTCGACGCTGGTGAACCTGCTGCTGCGCTTCCATGACCTGGAAAGCGGCCGCATCCTCATCGACGGGCAGGACATCTCGCACGTCACGCAGGATTCGCTGCGCAGCCACATCGGCATGGTCACGCAGGACACCTCGCTGATGCACCGCTCGGTGGCCGACAACATCGCCTACGGCCGGCCCGACGCGACGCGCGAGCAGATCGAGGCGGCATCGCGGCGTGCCGAAGCACACGACTTCATCCAGACGCTGGGCGATGCGGGTGGCCGGCGCGGCTACGAAGCCCACGTGGGCGAGCGCGGCGTGAAGCTGTCGGGCGGCCAGCGCCAGCGCGTGGCCATTGCGCGCGTGATGCTGAAGGACGCGCCGATCCTGCTGCTCGACGAAGCCACCAGCGCGCTCGACTCCGAGGTCGAAGCCGCCATCCAGCAAAGCCTGTACACGCTGATGGAAGGCAAGACCGTGATCGCCATCGCGCACCGGCTCTCGACCATCGCCGCGATGGACCGGCTGATCGTGCTCGACGAAGGCCGCGTGGTCGAAGAAGGCGACCACCGCACGCTGATGGCACAAGGCGGCCTGTATGCGCGGCTGTGGGCGCACCAGAGCGGCGGCTTCCTGGGCGACAACCTCGACGAAGACGAGGCGCTCAGGGCCTAGGGCCTGTTCACCCTATTTCTGGCGTCGCGAAGGCCTGCCAGGGCGGGCCAATCAAGGCGCGTGACGCCGCGTGTGCATGCGCACACGCAAGGAACGCAACGCCGAGTGGCCCGCCCCTTTGCCGGCCAACGCGACGCCAGAAATAGGGTGAACAGGCCCTAAAAGCCGACCCGGTAGAGATGAAGCGTCTGCCGGGCCCTAAAACCTAGACGTTCGTAGAGCCCGATGGCCGTCGCGTTGTCGTCGCGCACATGCAGGAAAGGCGTGTCGCCACGCGCGCGGATCTCGCGGCGAAGGATGTTCATGAGGCGACCCGCGATTCCCTTGCCGCGGTTCGCGTCGTTCACGCAGACCGCGCTGATCTCGGTGTAGCCCTCGCAGCGCATCCGCTCGCCGGCCATCGCGATGAGGCGTCCGCCGTCGCGGATACCGATGTAGCGGCCCATCTCATGCGTCCGCGTGCCGAAGGGACCGGGTTTGGTCTCGAGGGCCAGTTCCAGCATCGCGGGAGCATCGGGGGCGCGCAGCCGGACCACATCGTCTTGCACGGCACTCTGCGGCTCGCCGGTGTCCACCATCTGGCACACGGAAAACAGGCGCTCCGCATGCACGCCTTCCACCGACGGCAGCAGTTCGGGGGTCGTGAGCAGCACGTGATCGCCGGGCGGAACGAGCAGGCCGAGCTGTCGGAATGCCTCGGGCGTCGTGTTCGCCATGCCGGCGAACGCGGCGACATCCGGGTGGTAGCGGGCGGCGAGTTCTGCGCCCTGCCCCAGGTGCGCCTGCTTCGTGGTGAGGGCGAACCAAGGGAGGTTGTCGAGAAGGCCTGCGTCGGGAAGCTTTGTCATGCACCCAGTCTATGTGGCGGGTTCGCACCGGGCCACAGTCGCAAACGACATCTTTGGTGCCATTCTTGCCACGAAGCGCCGACGAGATGGCGCTTGCGCATCAGGCGGGCGACGCGCCCGCTTCGTACAGCTGCACGTATTCGCCCGACGGCGGGATCGGCTTGATGATGTCGATCAGCACGCCGTTCGGGTCGCTCGTGATGAAGTGGCGCTGGCCGAAGGCCTCGTCGCACAGCGACAGCAGGATGGGCAGGCCGGCCGCCTTCAGGCGCTCATGGACCGCGTCGGGGTCCTCCACTTCGAAGTTCAGCAGCAGCCCGCCCGCCACCTGCCCGCGCCCGGCGGCGGGAATGGTCTGGTGGGTGCCATCGAGCACGGCGAGGTTCACCGAGGGATCGTCCGCCAGCTGCAGGTGCACGTACCAGTCGGTCGTGAACAGCGACACAAACCCGAAATGCGCCTGGTAGAAGGCCGCGGTGCCGGCCACGTCGTTGGTCATGATCACCGGGTAATAGCTCGTCACTTTCATGGGGTGCTCCTTCGTGGATTAAACATACAAACTGCATGTAAGTTAAATATTAATCCACAAACAGACTGCATGTAAATTAGGGTCATGGCCAAAAACCCGGCACGCACCAACCGCGAACGCACCGAAACCACCCGCCTCGCCCTGACTGAAGCGGCCCGCACGCTCTTCGTCGGCAAGGGCTACGGCGACACCTCGACGCCCGAGATCGCCATGACCGCCGGCATCACGCGCGGCGCGCTGTACCACCACTTCAACGACAAGCGCGACCTGTTCCGGCAGGTGCTGCTGCGCGAGGCTCAAGCGGTCGCTGCCGACATCGATGCGGCCACGCCCGACGACCTCGATCCACGCGAAGCCCTGCTCGTGGGCAGCGAGGCCTACCTGAAAGCGATGACGGTGCCGGGCCGCACCCGGCTGCTGCTGATCGACGGACCCGCCGTGCTGGGCCTGACGGAAATGATGTCGATGGACGACGCCACCTCGGCGAGCTCGTTGCGCCAGGGGCTGGCGCGCGCCGGCATGGGCCGCGGCGAGGTGTCGCTCGACGCCCTCGCCCGCCTGCTGTCGGCCGCCTTCGACCGCGCGGCGCTGGAGATCGATGCCGGCGCCGATGCCGCCAAGGTGCGGGCCGCCATGCTGTGGCTGCTGGAGCAGGCGCTCCCGCCGAAGAAGAGCTAGGAAAGGTTAGACCGCGCCGCGCCCGCCCATGCGCACGGGCCACTTCGCGACGGTGCCGCGCTGCATCGATTCGAGCGTGGTCTGCGTGAACACGTTGATGCTCACGTGCCGCGCGAGGTAGTGCTCCAGTACCAGCCCCAGCAGGTAAGGACTGGTGCCCGAGAACCCCTCCTCGTCGACGCTCAGCGTGCATTGCACGCCGCGCCCGTAGATCAGCGGCCCCGCGCCCGGCAGGCGTCGCGTCACGGGCTCGATGCGCGAGCCGACGAGGCTGTCGATCTGCCGGCGCAGCACGTCGTTGTCGGCCGTGACAAACAGCCGCAGCATGTCGCGCAGCGCCTGCGCGCCCTCGCGGTGCGGCATGTCGGCCAGCGGCAGGTGGTTGAAGCCCAGCTGCCGGATCAGCCGCCACGCGATCTCGCGCTGCGCGAACGGCGACTTGGGCGTGCTCGGCGGGCGGATCAGGCCCACCGCCGACACCGGGATCGAATCGGCCACCGCGAGGTCGGCCTGCCCGTTGCGCGGCACGAGGCACGGCAGGTCGCGGTTGGTGAGCATGGCCTTCACCGACAGGTAGCGCAGGCTCTCGGGGTACGGCGCCTCCTGCTGGTCGACCAGCGACAGGAACACCTCGGTGCCGATGTACGGCGTGCGCGTGCCGTACTTGCGCGCCGTGTCGGACACCAAGCGCGGCTCGCGCCGCACCGAGAAGTAGCGACCGTGGTTGCCCTCGTCTTCGTTGAGCGTCTGGTAGAGCGGGCGAAAGTCGATCTCGGCCGTGGTGCGCGCCTGCTGGCCGGCGATGCGCTGCACCGAATACACCTCGAAGTCCATCGGCCGCGAACGGTCGGGCACGAGGTGAAACTCGGTCTGCGCCGTGTCGAGTTCGATGCGGTCGGTGCGCCGCTCGAACAGGTTGACCACCGGCGTGCTGAACAGCGCGAACTGCGCCGCATCGACCAGTGCACTCAACGCGCCGGGCGGCTTGCTCAGCAGCACGACGATCTCGACCTCCTTGCCGGGAATGCGGGCCAGCCCCGGCGCAAGTTGCGTGAGCGTGAAGAAGTAGAAGCGCTCGGGGCACGCGAAGTATTCGTGCAGCAGGTTGTGGCCATGGAAGGTGTTCCACGCCAGCGGCAGCAGACCTTCGCCCGGCGCCAGCCCCTCATGCACCAGCGCGCCCTCGGTCACCACATGCGGCCGCTCCATCAACTGGCCCGGCTCGCCGACGAAGGTCGCGACCGCCGAGGTGTGAAGCAACTCGAACAGGTGCGACGCCACCTGCTCGTTCCCGCGCAGGTAGATCGGCAACCGATCGAGCCCGGACAGCGTCGAAAAACCCATCTCGCCCACGATGCGCAGCCGCAGGCGCAGCGCGCCCGTCACCTGCACATGCGGCGGCACGTAGCGCTCCAGCGCCGGAATGTCGGGCGGTGCGCCGGTGAGCCGGGCTTCGGCGATCTCCAAGGGCCACAGCGTCACGTCCTGGCTGGAGCGGAACTCGCACGGTGTCTGCTCGCTCGCCGGCACGCGCGCATGGAAGGCCGTGCCGCGCGGCACCACGAAGCCGCGGGTGAAGTCGCCCTCCTTCACGCTGGGATGCAGCTGCGCCACGGCCATCGACGGCGTGGGGCTCAGGTAGTTGGGATACAGCACCTCGAGCAGGCGCTGCGTGAAGCGCGGGAATTCGGCGTCGAGCTTGATCTGCATGCGCGCCGACATGAAGCTGAACGATTCGATGAGCCGCTCCACGTACGGATCGGCCACCTCGATGCCGTGCATGCCCAGGCGCCGGGCGATCTTGGGGTGCGAGGCGGCGAACTCGCTCGCTGCCTCGCGCATGTAGACCAGTTCCCGGTTGTAGTACTCGAGGAGTTGCGGATCCATGACGGTGAGCCTTCCCTGGCGTGGTGTGAAGTGAAAAGAGAAAGAGATGAGAGACGGGCGACAACACCCTCAATCCGCCGCGCCGACGATGCGCATGCGGTTGGTCTCCAGGTCGACCGCGCTCTGCACGGTGAACGCGAGCGGATACGGCTTCAGGTAGATGAGCGCGCGGATCTCGAACAGCAGCACGTTGTAGGCCTCGGCTGCGCCGTCTTCCTTCATGAGCGGCACCACCTGCACGCTGTCGGGAATCAGGCGCGGCTCGTAGTCGCGGATGGCGCGACGGATGATGCGTTCGATGTCCGCCCACTTGCGCTCCGACAGATAGCCGCCGGCCAGCGGCGGCACGCCGTAGTTCACGGTGGAAGACGCCGCATCGGCGTAGCGCGCGCGGTCGATCAGGTCTTCGGCGTTGGTGGTGTTGAACAGCAGGGCCAGGTCGCGCTGGATGATCTCGCGCATCCGGGCCGGCGTGGCGGTGTACTCCGAGGGCAGCTCGGCGGTGCGGCTGGGGGCTTCGTCGCGCAGGCGGTCGAACAACGTGGGCAGCAGCTGCGCATGGACGCGCGGCGGGGCCGGCGCATCGGCGGTGCGGGGCGCGCGGGCGCCGGGGTGCAG
>NZ_QXMN01000196.1:0-1576 GCF_003581445.1 Acidovorax cavernicola
GCGTCCTGCTGCACCGGTTGTTCCATGGTTTTCATGTCGATTTCCTGTTGCGTGCTGACGGAAGAACCGCGCCAGCGTCGGCTGAGCGCTGACCGGCTCATGGCCGACAGTAGCAGCGGCCTTTTGCGCGCGCATCGGTCTTTAGTCGTAGGCAGCGTGCCGATGCACAGGGCATGCGCAGCCAGGGAAAAACCGAAAGCCTGGACAATGCCATTCATCCACCATTGGCAGAAAGCTCCCATGCGCACTACCGGCTTTGGCATTCCCTTCGCATTTTCCGCAGCCGTTGTGCTGGCGGCCCTGTTCTCCCCGGCCGCGCACGCGGTGCTCAAGGTCGGCGATGCGGCGCCGGCCTTCACCACGCCGGCAGCCGTCGCGGGCAAGCCTTTCGAGTTCGACATGAAAGCCGCGCTCGCCAAGGGCCCGGTGGTGCTGTACTTCTTCCCCAAGGCGTTTACCCAGGGCTGCACCATGGAGGCCCACGCCTTTGCCGAGGCCACGCCGCAGTTCAATGCGATGGGCGCGCAGGTCGTGGGCATGTCGCATGACGACATCGCCACCTTGCAGCGTTTTTCCACCGAAGCCTGCCGCGACCAGTTCGCCGTGGCGTCCGATCCCCAGGCCCGGACCATACGCGCCTACGAGGCGTCGGCGGCAGCGGATCCGCGGCGCGCCGACCGCATCTCGTATGTGATCGGCCAGGACGGCAGGATCAAGTTCGCCCATGTCGGCTCCGACCCGACCGCGCATGTGGAGCAGACCAAGGCGGCCGTGCAGCAGTTGCAGCGCAGCGCGAAAAAGTAAGCGCTGCTGGCGCGAACCGGTACTGCGCCGGCGCACTTCATGGCCGGGACAATGAGGCGGGCATGGCGACAGGCGCTCAGGGCGATGCGCGTGCTGCATGCGAACGATTCTCAGTAGAATGGCGACCACCTTTGCCCGGACCGGCGTTTTTTCGCCGCTCCCGGCCTCACCCTCGTGGTGGCCCTGCGTCTTACCCGTGCCGGATTCTCTTGCCCGTTCCAACGACTTCTTCTGCTGCGCGACTGCATGCCATGACGGGTTCAAGACCTGTCGGCGCCGGGCCGCGCCGCAACGGAGGCCGGGCATGAAACGCGACTTCATGCCGGGCGAAGGCGGGCCGCAGGCCCCGGCCGCGGCAGGCGACCAGTTGAGCCAGCTGTATGCGCGCTGGAGCGCGCCGCTGGCGCGCATGATGCGCCGCTATTTCGGCTCGGCCGCCGAAGTCGAGGACGCGACGCAGGAAGTGTTCGCACGCCTGGCCGCGACCGGCAAGGCGATCGCGCCCGGCGACGAGCAGCCCTATCTTCGCCGCGCCGCGCGCAATGTCGCCATCGACGGCTGGCGCAAGAGCGCGCAGCGCGAAGGCCTGCAGCGCGTGGCGCTCGAGGAAGACTCAGACGAGCCTGACCTGCATACCGAAGCCGGCCACACCGACGCGCACGCGGGCCACAACCAGTTGCTGGGCCGGCTCGACCAGGCGATCCAGGAGCTGCCCGCGCGCCAGCGCGAAGCGTGCACGCTGCACCGCATCGAAGGCCATACGGTCGAGGAA
>NZ_QXMN01000197.1:0-1554 GCF_003581445.1 Acidovorax cavernicola
TTATAGAAGACTGCCGGGCTTTGGCACGCTTTGGCACGTTTTGCGGCGAAGCGCGGGATAATCCCGGGTTGCTTTCGCTGTTCGTTGTTCCCTTTCAAGAAAACCCACGATGACCACCACGATCCGCCAGCAGGACCTGATCGACTCGATCGCAGGCGCCCTGCAGTACATCAGCTATTACCACCCGGCCGACTACATTGCCCACCTGGCGCGCGCCTACGAGCGCGAGCAGAGCCCGGCGGCCAAGGACGCGATGGCCCAGATCCTGACGAACTCCAAGATGTCGGCCATCGGTCACCGCCCGATCTGCCAGGACACCGGCATCGTCAACGTGTTCCTCAAAATCGGCATGGACGTGCGCTGGGAAGGCTTCACCGGCGGCATCGAGGACGCGATCAACGAAGGCGTGCGGCGCGGCTACAACCACCCCGACAACACGCTGCGTGCTTCGGTGGTGGCCGACCCCCACTTCGCGCGCAAGAACACCAAGGACAACACACCGGCCGTGATCTTCACGCAGATCGTGCCCGGCGACAAGGTCGACATCACGGTCGCGGCCAAGGGCGGCGGCTCGGAAAACAAGTCCAAGATGATCATGATGAACCCCGGCGACAGCATTGTCGACTGGGTGCTCAAGACCATTCCGACCATGGGTGCAGGCTGGTGCCCGCCGGGCATGATCGGCATCGGCATCGGCGGCACCGCCGAGAAGGCCGTGCTGCTGGCCAAGGAAAGCCTGATGGAAGACCTGGACATGTATGAGCTCCAGGCCAAGTCGCAGCGCGGCGAGAAGCTCGACCAGGTCGAGGAAATGCGCCTCGAACTGTACGAGAAGGTCAATGCCCTGGGCATTGGCGCGCAGGGCCTGGGCGGCCTGTCGACCGTGCTCGACGTGAAGATCAAGATGTACGCCACGCACGCAGCTTCCAAGCCCGTGGCCATGATCCCCAACTGCGCGGCCACGCGCCACGCCCACTTCGTGATGGACGGCTCGGGCCCGGTCTACCTCGACGCGCCTTCGCTGGACCTGTGGCCCAAGGTCGACTGGGCACCCGACACGCAAAAGAGCAAGCGCGTGGACCTGAACAACCTGACCAAGCAGGAAGTCGCGAGCTGGAAGCCCGGCGACACGCTGCTGCTCAACGGCAAGATGCTCACCGGCCGCGACGCCGCGCACAAGCGCATCCAGGACATGCTGGCCAAGGGCGAAACGCTGCCCGTGGACTTCACCAACCGCGTGATCTACTACGTGGGCCCCGTGGACCCGGTGGGCGACGAAGCCGTCGGCCCGGCCGGCCCGACCACGGCCACGCGCATGGACTCGTTCACCAACATGATGCTCGAGCAGACCGGCCTGATCGCGATGATCGGCAAGGCCGAGCGCGGCCCGGTCGCCATCGAGGCGATCAAGCAGCACAAGAGCGCCTACCTGATGGCCGTGGGCGGCGCCGCCTACCTGGTCTCCAAGGCGATCAAGAACGCCAAGGTCGTGGGCTTTGCCGATCTGGGCATGGAAGCCATCTACGAGTTCGACGTGGTCGACATGCCCGTGAC
>NZ_QXMN01000198.1:0-1546 GCF_003581445.1 Acidovorax cavernicola
AATGCGAGCACCGCAGGTTGCCCGCAGCGAAGCGGAGGGACGCAGACAGCAGGGTCGCCTTTCTTTTGCCTACGTTTCTTTGGCGAAGCAAAGAAAAGTAGGTCGGCCGCCGGGCCGAGACCCGGCCTCGGGAAGCAAACCCAAAGAGGCGTTCACTCAGCAGGAGCAGGTCAATGACCGACAACGCCCCTCCCCCGGAAGACGACCGCACCCGAGTCGTCTCCCGCCCCGTGCCATCTACAGCAGAAGCTGACACAGGCGCCACAGTCATCACCGCCGGCGGCTTCACCACAGCATCGACCACCCCCGTCACCAGCCCCGCCACGGGAACAACTCACGAAGCCGGCCTCCTCCCCGTAGGCAGCCGCCTCGCCGAATTCGAAATCACCCGCGTCGTAGGCCAGGGCGGCTTCGGCGTCGTCTACGAAGCCTGGGACCACACGCTCGAACGCGTAGTAGCCATCAAGGAATACCTGCCAACGTCGCTCTCAACAAGACAGCAAGACGGCACCGTAGTCCCCTTGTCAGAAAGACACAGAGAAACCTTCGACCTCGGCATGCGCAGCTTCATCAACGAAGCCCGCTTGCTCGCCCAGTTCGACCACCCGTCATTGCTCAAGGTCTACCGCTTCTGGCAGGAAAAAGGCACGACCTACATGGTCATGCCCTTCTACAAGGGCGACACCTTGCGAGAAGCACTCGTAGCGATCCCGGCGGGCGTGGACGAAGCATGGCTGACGCGCATCATGGACGGCGTCACGCAGGCGCTCGCGGTGATGCACAACGCCAATTGCTACCACCGCGACATCGCGCCCGACAACATCATCCTGCTCGAAGGCTCGGGCCGCCCGGTGGTGCTCGACTTCGGCGCTGCGCGGCGCGTGATCACCGACAAGACGCAGGCGATCACGGTGATCCTCAAGCCCGGCTACGCGCCCATCGAGCAGTACGCGGAGATGCCCGACATGTCGCAAGGCGCGTGGACCGACGTCTACGCGCTCGCTGCCGTGATGCACGTGGCCGTGTGCGGCCGCGCGCCGCCGCCGTCGGTGGCGCGGCTGCTGTCCGACAGCTATGTGCCGCTCGCGGGCAACGACATCCTGCGCCAGCGCTACAGCGACCGGCTGCTCGCGGCGATCGATGCGGGCCTGGGCGTGCGGCCCGAGGCGCGGCCGCAGTCGATGGCGGAGCTGCGCGCGGCGCTGGGCCTGGAGGTCGGTCACAGCATCGCGCCCACGCCGCGCACCGTGCCGCCGTCGGGTGCGCGAAGCAGTCCGTCGGGTGCCGATGCACCCACCGTGATCGGTGGTTCGGCCCACATACCGAAGCCGATCGCCGCCAAGGCACCCGTCTCCAACGACAAGCGCGGAGGCAGCAACAACAAGGCCGTCCTCGGCGCCGTCGCCGCTGCGGTGCTGGCCGTTGCGGCCGGCGGCGGATGGTGGTTCCTGGGGCGCACCGGCGGCGAAGGCGATGCGGGCAAGACGGCACAAACAGCTACACCCGCACCACCACCCGACACCGCTCCTGTCTCTTATACCCATCG
>NZ_QXMN01000199.1:0-1529 GCF_003581445.1 Acidovorax cavernicola
ATTTTTGACATAGTGCTCTCCTTCTGCAGATTACAAAACCGTCGCAGTCAGCAATCAATAAATCCATCCGCGACGACACAGCACGCTAAAGCAGCGTGTTCTCACTGAGCGGGCTGAATGTCTGTGACAACCATCTTCCCGCCCTCGTTGACGACCATGAACTTGACCTTGTCGCCAGGCTTCACGTTGGACAACAGGCTCTTGTCCTTCGCGGTGAATACCATGGTCATACCGGGCATGTCCATGTGCTTGATTTCACCGTGCTTGATGGTGACCTTGCCGTTGTCCAGATCAACTTTCTTGATCTCGCCATCGGTCAGGGATGCCGACTGTGCCGCTTCTGTCTTGCCAGGCTCCATGCTTGCCTGGGCAAAGCTGCTCATGGGCAGCGCTATGCCCACGGCCACGGCGGAAATGGCAAGAATTTGTTTGATGGTGTTCATGATGACCTTACGAATACATGTTGAAAATTTCTGCTGATCCATCTTTCTGAATCAGCAGCGCTTGAAGGGGGTGCGCCGACCGCTGTAAGCCGGCCCATTCGTGCCCGGTAAGCCCATCGGCATGGCGGGCACTGCCAGTCCCAGCGCTCGGGGCTTTTTCTTGAACATGACGCGGACTTCTTGTTCCAGGCTCTACGGTGGCGTATTACTTCTTGCCAACCTGGACAGTGCCCTTCATGCCGGCCTCGTAGTGGCCAGGCATCAGACAGGCAAAGTTCACGCCTCCGGCCTTGGTGAACTGCCAGACGATTTCGCCTTGCTTGCCAGGCTGCAGCGTCACCTTGCCGGGTTCGTCGTGCTCCATGTCCGGGAACTTCTTCATCTGTTCCAGGTGCTCCAGTAGCTCCTTCTCGGTGCCCAGGCTGAGTTCGTGCTTGACCTGTCCGACGTTCTTGACAACGAAGCGCACGGTTTCGCCCTGTTTGACCTGAATGTTCGACGGCGTGTAGCGCATGTTGTCGCTCATTTCGATGGTGATAGTGCGACGGGCCTTGGCGGCGACGCCGGGTTTGCCAATGGCTGTCTCACCCCCGTCACCGTGGCCACCTGCATGGTTGCCGGCAGCGAAGGCTGCCCCCGATGCGGCCAGTGCAGCCATGGCGAAGAGTTGAGAAATAGTGGAGCGCGTGAATTTCATGGATGGTCTCAGGTTGAAAATTGAAGGAAAAAATCAATGCGCGCCATGCGATGTAGGCTTGCGCACCTTGACTTCGGCGGCGTTGCAGGCTTGCGAACGCGCGGCATGGACTGGCCGCCCTCTGCGCTGAATCGCGCGGGCTCGGCCATCGGGCCGGTGTACTCATGCGCAACCGTGCCTGCCGGATGCTTGAACCAGCCGGGGTCTTTGTAGTCGCCGGGCTTCTGCTCCCTGCGCACTTTGAGCACGCTGAACATCCCGCCCATCTCCACCGATCCGAACGGCCCCTGGCCGGTCATCATGGGCACGGTGTTGTCAGGGATTGGCATCTCCATCTCGACCATGTCAGACATAACGCGTTCGCCCATGACCATGTAGTCCGGGATGAG
>NZ_QXMN01000084.1:0-6217 GCF_003581445.1 Acidovorax cavernicola
CATATGGAGAGCTACATCGGCCTGGTCGAAGTCGGCGTGGGCCTGGTGCCGGGCGCGGGCGGCCTGACCTATATCGCGCGGCGCGCGGCCGAGAATGCGGCCACGTCGACGGGCAAGGACCTGCTGCCCTTCCTCACTGAAGGCTTCACGGCCGCGGCCATGGCCAAGGTCGGCACCAGCGCGCTGGAATCGCGCCAGCTCGGCTATCTGCTCGACAGCGATCTGATCGTCGCGCACAAGGATGAAGTGCTGTTCGTCGCGCTGAACGAAGCCCGGGCATTGGCCGCGGGCGGCTGGCGCGCGCCGCACAAGCGGCTGTTCCCGGTCGCCGGGCGCAGCGGCATCGCGACCATCCGCGGCTCGCTGGTCAACATGCGCGACGGCGGCTTCATCAGCGACCACGACCAGTACATCGCGACGCTGATCGCCGAAGTGGTCTGCGGCGGCGATGTCGACGCGGGCACGCTGGTCAGCGAGGAATACCTGATGCAGCTCGAGCGCAAGGCGTTCTGCGGGCTGATCGCCCACCCCAAGAGCCAGGAGCGCATCCTGGGCATGCTGTCGACCGGCAAACCATTGCGCAATTGACGCGGCAAAGGAACAGAACATGAAACAGATCCAGGACGCCTACATCGTCGCCGCGACGCGCACGCCCATCGGCCGCTCGCACAAGGGCTTCTTCCGCAACTACCGGCCCGACGACCTGCTGGCCGCGACGCTCAAGAGTGCGCTGGCCCAGGTGCCGGGGCTGGACCCGGCGAGCATCGAGGACATCGTCTGCGGCTGCGCGATTCCCGAAGCCCAGCAGGGCCTGAACGTGGCGCGCATCGCGGCCGTGCTCGCGGGCCTGCCGACCAGCGTCGGCGGCATCACCGTCAACCGCTTCTGCGCTTCGGGCCTGTCGGCGGTGCAGATGGCCGCCGACCGCATCCGCGTGGGCGAAGCCGATGTGATGATCGCCGCGGGTGTCGAAAGCATGAGCATGGTGCCCATGATGGGCAATGCGCCCAGTCTGTCGCCCAGCATCTTCGATCGCGACGGCGACGTGGGCATCGCCTACGGCATGGGCCTGACGGCCGAGAAGGTCGCGCAGCAGTGGAAGGTCAGCCGCGAAGCGCAGGACGCGTTCGCGCTGGCTTCGCACCAGAAGGCGCTCGCGGCCCAGGCCGCGGGAGCGTTTGCCGACGAGATCACGCCGATCGAAGTCACCGACCGCGCGCTGAACCTGGCGACGGGCGAAGTCGCGCTCCATACGCGCACGGTGTCGCTGGACGAGGGCGCGCGCCCCGACACCAGCCTCGAAGGCCTGGCCAAGCTGCGCACGGTGTTCGCCGCGCGCGGCTCGGTCACGGCCGGCAACAGCTCGCAGACCAGCGACGGCGCGGGCGCGCTGATCCTGGCCAGCGAGTCGGCGATCAAGCGCTACGGCCTGACGCCGCTGGCGCGCTTCGTGAGCTTCGCGAGCAAGGGCGTGCCGCCGGCGATCATGGGAATCGGCCCGATCGAGGCGATTCCCGCGGTGCTGCGCTACGCGGGCCTAAACCAGCAGGACATCGACTGGTTCGAGCTCAACGAAGCGTTTGCCGCGCAGTCGCTGGCCGTGATCAACACGCTGGGGCTGGACCCGTCCAAGGTCAATCCCATGGGCGGCGCGATCGCGCTCGGCCACCCGCTGGGCGCGACCGGCGCGATCCGCGCGGCCACGGTGGTACACGCGCTGCGCCGCAACAACCTGAAATACGGCATGGTGACGATGTGCGTGGGCATGGGCCAGGGCGCTGCCGGTATTTTCGAGCGCGTCTGAATTTGGCCCCCACGCTCGCCCACTGCGTGTGGCTCGCTGCCCCCCAGGGGGGCCGTCCGCCGCCTTGGGGCGGCCCGGCGGCGGCGGGTGTGGCCCTTTCGGATGCTCTGCCAGATCGACCGATGCCTTCCGCCCGAGTGGCCGACAGTGCTGCTGGCGCGGTATGCTGGAGTGGCTTTCGCTTCGGCTGGCGGCCGTCGCCCAGACGACGGCCGCCCTCACTTCTTCAGCGCACACTGGCACCATGACCATGACCCATCCTCTTGATTTGGCGTTGCAGCTGCAACTCGTGTCCCCGGGCCAGTACGAAGGGCAGACCAGCCCGGACTACTGGAACATGGTGGGGCCGTTCGGCGGCATCACGGCCGCGACTTTGGTCAAGGCCGTGATGGACCACCCGCAGCGGCTGGGCGAGCCGCTGTCGCTGACGGTGAACTACGCGGGCGCGCTCACGGCCGGTGCGTTCACGCTGCAGGTCACGCCGGTGCGCACCAACCGTTCGACCCAGCACTGGACGCTGTCGGTGCTGCAGACCGATGGCGAAGGCGAACTCGTGGTCACGACCACGGCCACCGTGGTGACGGCGGTGCGCCGCGAGACCTGGAGCATTTCCGACGAACCCATGCCCGAAGTGGCCGCACCCGGCGATCTGCAGCGCATCGCGCCGGGCTTTGGCGTCGAATGGCTTTCGCGTTACGAGATGCGGCCCATGCAGGGGGACGTGCCCAGGGACTGGGATGGTGCGATGGGCCCGAGCCTGTCGCAGCTGTGGATGCGCGACGATCCGCCGCGTCCGCTCGATTTCTGCGCGCTGGCCGCGCTGGCCGATGTATTCTTCCCGCGCGTCTGGTTGCGGCGCGCGCGCCAGGTGCCTGCGGGCACGGTGTCGATCACGGTCTACTTCCATGCGAGCCAGGCCCAGCTGCAGACCACGGGCACGGGCTATGTGCTGGGCCAGGCCCGCGGCCAGGAGTTTCGCAACGGCTTTTTCGACCAGACGGCCCAGCTGTGGAACGAGGCCGGCTACCTGCTCGCGACCAGCCATCAGATTGTCTATTTCAAGGAATGATCAACACCATGACGGTTACCACCTCCGATATTCTTGTGCACACCGAAGACGGTGTCTGCACGCTCACGTTCAACCGGGTCGCGAAGAAGAACTCGATCACCCAGGCGATGTACGGCGCGATGGCCGACGCGCTGGCGGCCGCGCGTGAGGACGCCGCGGTGCGCGTGCTGGTGTTCCAGGGCGACCTGGCGATCTTCAGCGCCGGCAACGACCTGGGCGACTTCCTGAATGCGTCCAGCAACAGCCTGGACGGCCAGAGCCCCACGCTGCGCTTCATGGGCCAGCTCGCGGACTTCCCCAAGCCCGTGATCGCCGCGGTCTGCGGCCCGGCCGTGGGCATAGGCACCACGCTGCTGCTGCACTGCGACCTGGTCTATGCGGGCGACAACGCGGCGTTCTCGCTGCCGTTCGTGAACCTGGGCCTGTGCCCTGAATTCAGCTCCAGCCTGCTGCTGCCCCAGCTCATGGGCTACCACCGCGCGGCCGAAGCGCTGCTGCTGGGCGAGCCCTTCCTGGCCGAAGCCGCGCTCGAAGTCGGCCTGGTCAACCGCGTGGTGCCGCCCAGCGAATGCAATGCGCTGGCCCAGCGCCAGGCGCGCAAGCTCGCGGCCAAGCCGCTGTCGGCGCTGGTCGAGTCCAAGCGCCTGATGAAGTCGGGCCAGGCGGCCACGGTGCGCACGCGCATGGCCGAGGAAGGCCAGAGCTTTGGCCGCATGCTGCACGAACCCGCAGCGCGCGAAGCGGTGTCGGCGTTCATGGAAAAGCGCCACCCCGACTTCTCCAAAGTCTGAGCGGCTCTCTGAACGGCCGAAATACCGATGGAAAGCGCCTGCGGGCGCTTGCATAGCTGTGTGATCAGGAAACCTTTGCAAGCGGATGCATCAATCGAGGGAATTGGTTACTTTTATTGCGCGATGATGTCATTTGTTGCCAAGATGGCGCTCTAGCATGGACGCTTTCCAAGGAGAGACCATGGCCGTGCAGAACCCGTTTTTTGGCAAGCGTGAAGACAGCTTCACCCCCCGCAGCCCCGCCACTGGCATGGCATCGACCGGCAGCAGCTTTGGCGCCAGCCAGGGCAGCGCGAGCGCAGCGCCCGCCGCCACCGCCGCGGAGGCGCAAAGCCAAGGCGGCAGCCGGCTGATCGTCGGCCCCAATATCAAGCTCAAGGGCGTTGAAATCACCGATTGCGACACGCTGGTGGTCGAAGGAACGGTCGAAGCCACGATGGATTCGCGCGTGATCGAAATCGCCGAGCAAGGCGCTTTCCACGGCACGGCCGAGATCGACGTCGCCGAAATCCGCGGCGTGTTCGACGGCACGCTGATCGTGCGCCAGAAGCTCGTGATCTACGGCACGGGCAAGGTCAGCGGCAAGATCCGCTACGGCAAGGTGGTGATCGAAGAGGGCGGTGAACTCACGGGCCAGATCGAAGCCGGCTCTTCGCCCAGGAACATTTCCGCAGCGTCCGGCAGCAGCGTGGTGACGGCCTCGGCGCAATCCGCGGCCAATGCCGCAGCAGCATCGGGCCAGACCGCGGCGGCCAGCCAGCCGCGCCTGGCCGCCGGCCTGCCCGCCTGACGCCTGCGCGGCGCCTGACTCCGGCGTGCGCCGGTGCAGGGGCCGCGGCGACACCCGCCGCTCAGCGCGTGGGTGCGGCCGCTTCTGCGTTGCGCTGGATTGCCTGGCGCCAGGCCATGATCTGCGCGTTTTCCGGCAGGGCCTGGGGCTTGCCTTCGCTGTCGATGGCGACATAGGTGAGCAGCGCTTCGGTCACTTTGACAAAGCGCCCCTGGTCGTGAAAACGCTCGGCATAGACTTCGACATCCACCGTGACCGACGTGCGGCCCACGCGCCGCACGCTCGAATAGAACGACAGGATGTCGCCGACGCGCACGGGCTGCTTGAAAATGAATTCGTTGACCGCGACGGTGACCATGCGCTGACCGATGCGCGAAGGCAGCACCGAACCCGCGAGATCGACCTGCGCCATGACCCAGCCGCCGAAGATGTCGCCATTGGCGTTGACATCGGCGGGCATGGGAATCACCTTGAGCACGAGATCTTTGTCTGCGGGCAATGGGTGGGGAGGAAGGTCTGGACGCGGAGGCATTGGCACAATCGGGAATATAACAACAGGAATTGTCCCCGATGCGCCGTTCTGCCGAATCTCCTCAGGATTTACCCGTACCCGCTTCCCCAGCTTCCGGCGCCGACTGGGCGACGCTCAAGCGGCTGCTGCCTTATCTGTGGGAATACAAATGGCGGGTGCTCGCGGCCCTGCTTTTCATGGTCGCGGCCAAGGTCGCGAATGTCGGCGTGCCCGTGCTGCTCAAGGAGCTGGTCGATGCGCTCACGCTCCAGCCCGGCGACCCGGCCGCCGTGCTGGTCGTGCCCGCGGCCATGCTGCTCGCCTATGGCGCACTGCGTTTTTCGACTTCGCTGTTCACCGAGCTGCGCGACCTGGTGTTCGCCAAGGCGACGCAGGGCGCGGCGCGCAGCATCGCGCTCACGACCTTCGAACATCTGCATGCGCTGAGCCTGCGCTTTCACCTCGAGCGCCAGACCGGCGGCATGACGCGCGACATCGAGCGCGGCGTGCGCAGCACCGAGTCGCTGATCTCGTACTCGCTCTACAGCATCCTGCCGACGCTGATCGAAATGCTGCTGGTGCTGACCATTTTGGCGCTGCGCTTCGATATCTGGTTCGCGGCGATCACGCTGGCCGCGCTCGCGCTGTATGTCGTCTTCACGGTGCAGGTGACGGGCTGGCGCACGCGCTTTCGCCGCGAGGCCAATGCCCAGGAGTCGGCGGCCCATACCAAGGCCGTGGATTCGCTGCTGAACTACGAGACCGTCAAGTACTTCAACAACGAGGGCTTCGAGGCGCGCCGCTACGACGAAAACCTCGAGCAGCTGCGCCGCGTGCGCCTCAAGAGCCAGACCACGCTGAGCCTGCTCAACGCGGGCCAGCAGGTCATCATCGCCACGGCGCTGGTGGCCATTCTGTGGCGCGCCACGCAGGGCGTGGTCGATGGCCGGCTGACGCTGGGCGATCTGGTCATGGTCAACGCCTTCATGATCCAGCTCTATATCCCGCTGAACTTCCTCGGCGTGATCTACCGCGAGATCAAGCAGAGCCTGGTCGATCTGGACCGGATGTTCGTGCTCATGGACCGCGAACGCGAAGTCGCCGATGCGCCCGATGCCCGGCCGCTGCAGCATGCCGACTGCCCCGCAGTGCGCCTGGAAGACGTGCATTTCGCCTATGACCCGGCGCGGCCCATCCTGCGCGGCGTGAGCTTCGAGATTCCCGCGGGCAAGACCGTGGCCGTGGTCGGCCC
>NZ_QXMN01000200.1:0-1525 GCF_003581445.1 Acidovorax cavernicola
ACCGTGGAGCATGCGCTGGCGGGCTTGTTGCGGCGGTTACAAAACACCAGCCGGTAAGCGTCGGCTAGCGTGGGGAGATGGCACCACCGGCGCCGGGCCGCCCCAAGCCGGTGGACGGCCCCCCTGGGGGGCAGCGGCTACGGCGCAGCCGAGCAAGCGTGGGGGCTACTTAACCCGCTCCATCAACTGCCGGCTGCTCGCAGTGAGCCCCGTGACTTCAACCGCACAGCCATGCGCGCGCAGCCGCTGCACGACTTTCTCCAGCGCCGCCACCGCGGTGATGTCCCAGAACTGCGCGCCGCTCGCATCGATGCGCACCGCGCGCCCTTCGGCGCCGCGCACGTCGAACGCGTCGACCAGCGCATCGGCCGAGGCGAAGAACACCTGGCCGCTGACCGTCCAGGTGCGCGTTCCGGCAAGATCGTCGTCGCTGCGCACCTGCAGCAGCTGCGCCACCTTGGCCATGAAGAACACGCCGCTGAGCAGCACGCCCACGGCCACGCCGACCGCGAGGTTGTGCGTCATCAGCGTCAGCACCACGGTCGCCAGCATCACCGTCGTCGATGTCTTGGGATGGCGCGCCATCTCGCCCAGGCTGCCCCAATTGAATGTGGCCACCGACACCGTGACCATGATGGCCACCAGCGCCACGACCGGCACCAGCGCCACCCAGGGCTTGAGCAGCACGATCAGCACCAGCAGGAACACCCCGGCGAACAGCGTCGACAGCCGGCCGCGCCCGCCGTAGGTCACATTGCCCACGGCCTGGCCTATCATGCCGCAGCCCGCAATGCCGCCAAAGCAGCTGGCCGCGACGTTCGCCAGGCCCAGGCCCGTGCATTCGCGGTTCTTGTCGCTGGGCGTGTTGGTCATCTCGTCCACCACTGACGCCGTGAGCACGGATTCGAGCAGGCCCACCATCGCAATCGCGATCGCGGGCAGCAGGATGATGCGCAGCGTTTCCCAGGCCAGCGGCACTTCGGGCAGGCCGAACGACGGCAAGGCATCGGGCAGATGTCCCAGATCGGCGACGGTCGCCACCGGCAGGCCCAGGCCCGCGGCCAGCAGCGTCAATACCAGCACGCAGATCAGCGGTGAAGGAATCGCCGCCAGCGCCGGCCAGCCCGTGCGCCGCGCCATCCAGGGCAGGCCGTAGATCAGCGCCAGCCCCAGCGCCAGCAGCGCCCAGCCCGCGCCGTTGGCCTTCTCCAGATGAGGCAGCTGCGCGCTGAAGATCAGGATGGCCAGCGCATTGACGAAACCGGTGCGCACCGAGCTCGAGACAAAGCGCACCAGCAGCCCCATGCGCAGCCAGCCGAAAATGATCTGCACCAGGCCCGCGAGCAGGCCCGCGGCCAGCAGATAGGCCAGGCCGTGCGCCTGCACCAGCGGCGCGGCCACCAGCGCCACCGATCCCGCGGCCGCCGACACCATCGCCGGGCGCGCGCCCGCGAAAGCGATGACGATGCTAATCACGAACGAGGCATAGAGCCCGACGGCCGGGTCCACGCCGGCGACGAACGAG
>NZ_QXMN01000201.1:0-1523 GCF_003581445.1 Acidovorax cavernicola
GGCCAACATCCACAATGCCGAAAGCCGCAAGTTCATCGCGCCTCTGGCGCTGACGGTGTTCGTCTGGATCTTCATGATGAACGCGATGGACTTGCTGCCCGTCGACCTGCTGCCCGTGCTGTGGCAAGGTGCGACCGCTGACAGCCACGCCTATCTGCGCGTCGTGCCTACCGCCGACCTCTCGACCACTCTGGGTCTGTCGTCCGCCGTTCTGCTGCTGTGCTTCTGGTACAGCGTGAAGATCAAGGGCGCCGGCGGCTGGGCCCACGAACTGGTGACCGCACCTTTCGGTACCAGCAAGAACCCTGTCTTCGCCCTGATCCTGGGCGTTGTGAATCTGCTGATGCAGATCATCGAATACGTTGCCAAGACCGTCTCGCATGGCATGCGACTGTTTGGCAACATGTACGCTGGTGAGTTGGTATTTATGCTGATTGCCCTGATGGGTGGTGCGGCTGCCATGTCTCTCTCTGGTGTGTTGCTCCCCGTGGGGCACATCATTGCAGGTTCTATCTGGGCGATCTTCCATATTCTGATCATCACCCTGCAGGCCTTCATTTTCATGATGCTGACGCTGATTTATCTCGGCCAGGCACATGAAGCCCACTGACCCTTTCTTTCTTTCCTTTCACTTTGTTAATCCTCTGGAGTCATCATGGAAAACATTCTCGGTCTCGTCGCTCTGGCTTGTGGTCTGATCGTTGGTCTGGGCGCTATCGGCGCTTCGATCGGTATCGCTTTGATGGGCGGCAAGTTCCTGGAAGCTTCCGCTCGCCAGCCTGAGCTGATCAACGAACTGCAAACCAAGATGTTCATCTTGGCCGGTCTGATCGACGCTGCTTTCCTGATCGGCGTGGCCATCGCCCTGCTGTTCGCTTTCGCCAACCCCTTCGCTCTGGCCTAAGCTCCCTTCAACGCCCACATAGAAAGGTGTTGCCGTGAGTATCAACGCGACCCTGTTCGTACAGGCCATCGTCTTCCTGATCCTGGTGCTGTTCACGATGAAATTCGTGTGGCCGCCGATCGCGAAGGCGTTGGATGAGCGAGCCCAGAAAATCGCCGATGGCCTCTCTGCTGCCGACAAAGCCAAATCCGAACTGACCGCCGTCAACAAGCGCGTCGAGCAGGAACTGGCCCAGACGCGCAATGAAACGACATCGCGGCTTGCGGACGCCGACCGCCGCGCCCAGTCCATCATTGAAGAGGCCAAGGCCCGTGCGACTGAAGAAGGCAACAAGCTGATTGCAGCCGCCCGCGCAGAAGCCGAGCAGCAAGCAATCCAAGCCCGTGAGGCCCTGCGTGAGCAGGTCGCCACGCTGGCCGTCAAGGGTGCCGAGCAGATTCTCCGCAAGGAAGTCAACGCCGGCGTCCATGCAGATCTGCTGAACCGCCTCAAGACTGAGCTGTAAGGAAAGCAAACATGGCAGAACTCGCCACCATTGCCCGCCCTTACGCTGAAGCCCTGTTCAAAGCCAGCACCGCCAGCGGTGCGGATTTGAACAGCACAGTCGCCTGGGTGGAGG
>NZ_QXMN01000202.1:0-1523 GCF_003581445.1 Acidovorax cavernicola
GATCATCCTGGGCAACACCTTCCACCTCTGGATGCGCCCATTTCTTCCAGGCTGCGCGGCATCACGCCCTTGACGGTGCCATAGGTGCCCACGGGCATGAAGATCGGGGTCTGGACCACGCCGTGATTGAGCGTGAGCTTGCCACGGCGCGCGTGGCTGGATGGGTCGTTTTTGAGGGTTTCGAACTGCAGCATGGGCGCCATTGTCCCAGACTGCCCGCGGGCCGTGCTTCATGGGGTAAAGCTGGCTGGCGGATGGCAGCCTGCCCTACACTGGGGCATCGATAACTCCCGGAGGCCCAGATGCTCAGAATCATGATCGCAGTGGATGGATCGGAACCCTCGCTCGATGCGGTACGCCATGGCGTGAAGCTGGTGCGCCAGGGGCTGCATGCGAGCCTGCTGCTGGCCCACGTGCAGCAGGAAGCCTCGCTGTTCGAACTCGCCACTCAGGACCCCGACCTGATCGCCCGCGCGAGCGTGGCCGCGGGCCGTCACCTGATGGAGCCGGCCGTGGCGCTGGTCGAAGCCGCGGGCGCGAGCTATGAAACCGAAGTCGGCCTGGGTCAGCCCGCGGCGACGCTGGTCGACATGGCCGAGCGCAACGGCTGCGACATGATCATCATCGGCGCGCTGGGGCAGAGCGGCGTGGCCAGTGCGCTGATCGGCTCGGTGTCGCGCGAAGTCGCGCGCCTGAGCCAGTTGCCCGTGACCATCGTCAAGCACCCCGATCCCGCGGATCTGGCGGATGCGCAGGACGTGGAAGACGACGAGTAGGGCCTTGCTTCAGGCGCGGCGAGACTGGCTTGAGGCCGTCTTGTCGGCCTGCCACTTTCCATGTGGCAGGCTCGCCAGCCGCTGGAACATGCGCCGGCAGTAGCCGCGGATGCGCAGGCAGTTGTTGATTTCCTCGACGGGCAGCGGGCCGGAGACGACCACGATGTCGTCGGCGGATTGCCACGCGCCGGCGGCGCGCAGGCGCCGGCGTGCGGTCAGTGCCCAGGAATGGATGCGCATGGGCGTGCCGTGCTGGTGGACTTCGCCGGTGTGCAGGTCGAAGGCGATGGCCACGGTCTCTGTACGGAGCCGAAAGCGGCGCTCACCCGTGACCGCGCTGGGCGTGTCGCGCATGTCGTACAGGTAATAGTGGCCGGCCTTGAGCTGGTATTGCTGATCCATCGATCCTCCTTCAGGCCCCCATTTTGCGCGGCCTTGGAGGCGTTACAAAGTCGGGTAAGCGGTGCGAAAGTCGGGCTGTTCCCTGCGGGGGGCTCCTCCATGGTGCCCGCGTTACCCGCAGCCTCTGAAACTGGCATGCCCCAGCACGGGGGCACCGAGCAAGGGCCGCCCCGCAGCGATGGTGCCGTCCCCCTCCACCGAAGGTTGAGAGGGGGAAGCGGCGTGAGCCGCTCAGGGGGTGCCTTAAAAATCAAGAAGGCTGAAGCCTACACTGAATACCGTGCGCTTGCGGTTGTAGTCGATCAGGCTGTCGCCATAGCCCGAGAACAGCTGCGTGTGCAGGCG
>NZ_QXMN01000009.1:0-151354 GCF_003581445.1 Acidovorax cavernicola
AAGGGGGGGTGGGCGTTGCCGTCATGACAGCCAGCGCTTGCGGCGCTTGTAGTGCTTCAACTCGCGGAAGCTGCGCGATTCGCCGCTGCCGCCCACGCCGAGGTAGAACTCGCGCACGTCGGGGTCGGCCGCCAGCCGCTCGGCGCTGCCGTCGATCACGACCTTGCCGCTTTCCATGATGTAGCCCGTGTGCGCGATGGCCAGGGCTACGCTGGCGTTCTGTTCGACCAGCAGCATCGAGGTGCCGCGTTCGGCGTTGATGCGCGCGATGATCGTGAAGATGTCTTCCACCAGCTTCGGCGACAAGCCCAGCGAAGGCTCGTCGAGCAAGATGAGCTGCGGCTGCGCGACCAGCGCGCGGCCGATGGCGAGCATCTGCTGCTCGCCGCCCGAGAGATAACCCGCCAGGCCCTTGCGGCGCTCGTGCAGGCGCGGGAAGTAGGCGTAGACGTCGTCGAAGTTGCGCGATGGCGTGGTGCCGTCGCGGCCCGCGAGCGCATAGGTGGCGGCGACGAGATTCTCTTCCACCGTGAGATCCTCGAACACGCGGCGGCCTTCCATCACGTGGCTCAGGCCGCGTCGTACGAGTTGCTGCGGCGCAAGCCGTTCGGTGGACGCGCCGTCGAACACGATGCGCCCGGCCTCGACCTCGCCGTCTTCCAGCGCGAGCAGGCCCGACACCGCTTTCAGCGTGGTCGACTTGCCCGCGCCGTTGCTGCCCAGCAGCGCCACGATCTGCCCGCGCGGCACGGCCAGCGACAGGCCGCGCAAGACTTGCACGACCTTGTTGTAGACCACTTCCACGTTGTTGACCTCGAGGACATTCACGGCTCACCCCCAGTCTTCGCGCACTTCGTGTCGCTTCGCCAACCCCCTACCGGGGGCAACACCAGCAGCCCGGCAAAGCCGGTTCTGCGGTGTTCCTGGAAGAAGAGTCGGGCGCTCATGGCCTAGTGCGAGAGGCTGATCCAGTCCGACGCCGGCACCATCTTCTGCGCCTTCATGTCGGCCTTGTAGACGCGGCCCACGGGAATGGAGTTGCCCTTGATGGTGATCGGCGTGCCGATGAGGCCGCCCGTGTCGAAGTCCTTGATGGTGTTGAGCGCGGCCTTCAGGTTCTTGCCGTCCAGCGGCTTGCCGGCGTCGAGCGTGCGCTTGGCCGCCTCGGTGAACAGCATGGCCGTGAGGAAGCCCTGCGTGTAGGCCGTGCTCTGGTACTCAGGGCGCAGCGCGCGGATCTTGTCGAGCATCGGCGCCTTGGCCGAGGTGTCGTAGTAGTAGCGGTAGGGCATCACGCCCATGAAGCCGTCGCCGCCTTCGCCCATCTTCATGACGGTGGAGCTGTCCATGGTCCAGAAGGTGCCCATCCACTTGCTGGTCATGCCCATCTGCTTGCCCTGCTGCACGAACTCGGGAATGGGCGCGAGGATGTAGCCGTGGAAGATCGTGTAGTCGGGCGCCGCGCGGCGCAGCTTGATGACCTCGGTCGACACGTCGACGCTGCCCGCGGGCGTCATGAGCTTCACGGGCACGCTCAGGCCCAGCTTCTTCGCGGCGGCCTCGCTGGCCTCGATGGGATCGCGGCCGAACTCGGAGTCGGAGTACACGAAGGCCACCTTCGCGCCCGGCTTCTCCTTGGCGATGTGGCGCAGCAGGATGCCGATCTGCTCGGTGTAGTCGGGGCCGACCAGGAACTGGTTCGGATACTTGGCCGGGTCGTTGAGCTCGGTGGCGAACGAGGCGCCGGCCATCAGGATCTGGCCGCTGCGGTCCAGCTCGGGATTGATGGTCTTCGAGAAGCCGGTGGAGTCGCCGTAGTAGAGGTTGACCTTGTTCTGGCTCGTGATCTTCTTGAAGGCCGCCACCGACACGTCGACCTTGTAGCCCGTGTCTTCCGGCACGTAGCGCAGCTTGCGGCCCTTGATGCCGCCGGCGTCGTTGACCATCTTCACGTAGTCGGCAATGCCGGCGTTGATGCCCACGCCCGCGAAGGCGAACACGCCGGTCATCGGGATCGATCCGCCGATCACGATGTCTTCGGTGCCTTGCGCATTCGCAAACGGCACGGCGGCCGCGAGGCCCGCGGCGATCAGCAGGGCGCGGCGGTGGTAGGAAAGCTTCTTCGGTGTCTTGGGCATGCTTGTCTCCTGTTGGAAGGGGCTCAGTTGCGGAACGGCCATAGATGGAAAAAGCGGCGTATGCGCCGCCACACTTCTGCGAGCCCGTGCGGCTCGAACACCAGAAATCCGACGATGAGCAGGCCGAACACGACCGTGCGCACCGGCGAGAGGAACACGGTCATCTCGACGCCGCCCGGCAGCAGGTCGACCACCAGCTTGAGCAGCTCGGGCACCATGGTCATGAACACGGCGCCGAAGATGCCGCCCAGGATCGTGCCCATGCCGCCGACGATGATCGCGGCCAGGAAGAAGATCGACATCAGCAGCGGAAAGCTCTCGGGCGTGACCACGCGGAAGAAGTAGGCCCACAGCCCGCCCGCCACGCCCGCGTAGAACGACGAGAGCCCGAACGACAGCAGCTTGTAGCGCAGCAGCGGAATGCCCAGCACCTCGGCCGAGATGTCGCGGTCGCGGATCGCGATAAAGGCGCGGCCCACGCGCGTGCGAAAGAGGTTGGCCGCGCCCAGCACCATCAGCACCATCACCGGCACGATCACCCAGTAGAGGCGGAAGGACGTGTCCAACGCCAGGCCGAAGAACTGCGCGGGCGGCAGCGAGATGCCGGTGGTGCCGCCGGTGAGCTTGAGGTTGGCGAACAGGAAGTGCGCGATGAACGATGCAGCGATGGTCGCGATCGCGAGGTACAGGCCCTTCACGCGCAGCGACGGAATGCCCACGACGAGCCCGCCGAGCATCGCGACCACGCCGCCCGCGAGGATGTTGAGCAGGAAGGGCGTGCCCAGCCGCGTCTGCATGATCGCCACGGTGTAGGCGCCCAGGCCCATGAACGCGGCCTGCCCCAGGCTCACGAGACCGGTGTAGCCCGTGAGGATGTTCAGGCCCGTGGCGCTCGCGACGTTGATGGCGACGAGGCACGCGAGGTACAGCCAGTAGTCGCTGGCCATGAAGGGGAACAGCACGAGCAGCGCCGCGCCGATGGCGAGCCACGTCTTCTGCGTGCGCGAGTCGAACAGCGCCGCGTCGGCAATGTAGCTTTGCTTGAGAGTGCCGATGCGCATCAGTTCGCCCGCCGGGCCGCCCCAAGGGCGAACAGCGCCCCCCCGGGGGGCAGTGAGGACACGAAGTGCCGAACGTGGGGGCTCATGTTCATAGTCTTTCGATCTCGTGCGTGCCAAAGAGGCCGTAGGGCCGCACCATCAGCACGAGTACCAGCACGATGAAGGTGGCGAGCAGCTTGTATTCGCCGCCCAGGTAGGAACCGGCCAGTGCCTCGATCAGCCCGATGAGCACGCCGCCCACCAGCGCGCCCAGCACGCTGTCGAGCCCGCCGACGATCACCACCACCAGCACCGACAGCCCGAACACGCCCATCGACGACGAGATGCCGCCGATGGCGCCGACGATGATGCCGGCCACCGCCGCGATCATGGCCGAGGCCACCCAGGCCAGCGAGAACACGCGCGGCACGTTGATGCCCATCGAGTACGCCGCCGCCTGGTCCGAGGCCGTAGCGCGCAGTGCGACGCCGCCGCGCCAGAAGCGGAACAGCAGCAGCACCAGCCCGATCAGCACCACCGCGATCAGCGCGCCGTAGGCGATCTTCGGGGCGAGGAAAGCCTCGCCGATCATCACGGGCGTGTTGGGCAGGAACTCGGGCAGGCGGCGCTGGTCGGCGGTCCAGATGATCTCGACCAGACCGACCAGGATCGACGCCAGCCCCACCGTCACCATGAACACCGAGATCGGCGGCTCGCCCAGCAGCGGGCGGATCATGGTGCGTTCGATCACGGCACCCAGCAGGCCGGTGCCGATCACCGAGCCCAGCACCGCCATCCAGATCGGCAGCGAGAAGCTCGCGGCGAAGGTGAAGAACAGATAGGCGCCGACCATCAGCATTTCGCCGATGGCGATGTTGACCACGCGCGTGGCCTTGTAGACCAGCACGAAGGCCAGCGCCGCCAGCGCATAAAGGCCGCCGCCGGCGATGCCTGTGAGCGCGATCTCGAAGAGGTAGGCCCAATCCATCAGGCCACTCCTGCTGTGGTTTCGCCGCGCAGCCGCCGCCGCAGCTCGCCGACATCGCCGGCGCCCAGGTACGCGCGGATCACCTCGGGGTCGGCCTGCACATGCGCCGGCGTGCCCTGCGCGATCACCTGGCCGAAGTTGAGCACCACCACGTGGTCCGACAGGTCCATCACCATGCCCATGTCGTGCTCCACCATCAGCACCGTGATGCCCCATTCGCGCCGCACGTCGAGGATGAAGCGCGCCATGTCCTCGGTCTCTTCGCGGTTCATGCCGGCCACGGGCTCGTCGAGCATCAGCACCTTGGGCTGCATGGCCAGCGCGCGCGCCATCTCGACGCGCTTTTGCAGGCCGTAGGGCAGGGCTGCCACCGAGGCGTGGCGGATGTGGTCGATCTCGAGGAAATCGATGATGCGTTCTTCCACGTCGCGGCGCAGCTCGGCCTCCTCGCGGCGCGCGCGGCCCAGGTAGAAGAGGGCGTCGAACACGTTGGTCTTCAGGTGCGCGTGGCGTCCGAGCTTGATGTTGTCGAGCACCGTCATGCCGCGGAACAGCGCGATGTTCTGGAAACTGCGCGCCAGGCCCAGCGCCGCGCGCTTCGGTGCCGGCAGGCGGGTGATGTCCTCGCCCTCGAACAGCACGCGGCCCTGCGAAGGCTTGTAGAAGCCCGAGATGGTGTTGAACAGCGAGGTCTTGCCCGCGCCGTTGGGGCCGATCACCGCGGTGATGGAGCCCGGGGCCACGCTGAAACCCACGTTCGTCAGCGCCTTCACGCCGCCGAACGCCAGCGTCAGGGCCTCGGCCTGCAGCACGGGGGCCGTGGCGGCGGGGGCGGAAGTCGTATCCCGTCGAGACTCGTCAGGCATGGCCAAAGGTGCGCGCCGCAAGGTCAGGGTTTGTGTTCAGCAGCAAGAGGCTACTGGCCCGTAGAATTCCTACTGGCCGGTAATGTCCGTGTTCGCCGCAGTTCGCGGCATCGGGACTTTCCCCGCCCGCACAAACCCCATGCCCCGTTCCACCGCTGTTCCTGCTTCAGCCTCCCCGTGGCAGCCCGCCGACCGCCGCGCGCAGCAGCGCGAGGTCAAGCGCATGGCCGTGCTGCGCACGGCCGCCCAACTCTTCAACGAACGCGGCTTTCACGCCACCTCGCTCGACGACATTGCCGAGCGGCTGAACGTGAGCAAGCCCACGCTGTACTACTACATCGAGAACAAGGACCAGATCCTGCTGGAGTGCGTGAAGATGGCGCTCGACCTGATGCAGTCCGGCATCGGCGAGGTGCGCGCCGCTGGCGGCAGCGCCATCGACCAGCTCAAGGCCTGCATGCGCATCTACTCGGGCGTGGTCACGCAGGACTTCGGCATGTGCGTGATCCGCATCGGCGAAGACCCGCTGCCCGATCCGCTCAAGAAGGAACTGCGCCGCCTGAAGGCCGGCATCGACGGCCACTTTCGCCGCCTGATCGAGGAGGGCGTGGCCGAGGGCGCGCTCGCACCCTGCGATCCGAAGATGGCCGCCTTCATGCTGGCCGGCGCGCTGAGCTGGATCGGCCGTTGGTACCGCCCCGACGGTGACCTCACGCCCGACCAGATCGCCGACCAGGGAATCGAATTGCTGCTCAATGGCGTGCTGCAGCGCGCCCCCACGAAAGTAACGGCCCCATGACGACCCAAGACACTTCTTCTTCCCCACTGCTGGTGGGCCGCGAAGGCGCGGTGGCCACGCTGCGCTTCAACCGGCCGGCGGCGCTCAACGCCATCGACGTGCCGATGGCCAATGCTTTTCTCGACGCCGCGCGCGCACTGGCGGCCGACAGGAGCGTGCGCGCCGTGCTGGTCAGCGGCGCGGGCAAGGGCTTCATGGCCGGCGGCGACCTCGGCGTGCTCAGCGCCGATCCGAAGCAGGGCGCGGCCGACCTCATCGGTCCGCTGCACGAGGCGCTGACCGTGCTCGACGGCATGGATGCGCCCCTCGTCGCGCAGGTGCACGGCGTGGCGGCCGGCGCCGGCCTGAGCCTGATGCTGCAGGCCGACTTCGTGCTCGCGGCCGAGGGCACGCGCTTCAACCTCGCCTACGTGAATATCGGCACGAGCTGCGACGTGGGCGCCTCGTGGGCGCTGCCGCGGCTCGTCGGCATGCGCCGTGCGCTGGAGATCGCCATGCTCGGCGATGCCTACGACACCGCCGCCGCCGAGCGCATGGGCCTCATCAACCGTGTGGTGCCTGCCGCCGATCTCGAGTCCGAAGCCATGGCCCTCGCGCAGCGGCTGGCCAAGGGGCCGACCGTGGCGCTGGGCAACCTGCGCCGCCTGATGCGCGGCTCGCTCGACCGCGACCTGCGCAGCCAGCTCGATGCCGAGTCGGCCGCCTTCCAGGTCTGCGCTGCCAGCGACGACTTCCGCATCGGCCTCGATGCCTTCTTCGGCAAGAAGGCGCCGGCTTTCACGGGTCGCTGAGCGGCCATTGACCGGCCGTTGACCCGTCACTGATCCGTCTTTCGCTTTTTTCAATCCAGGAGATCTTCACCATGACCCAACGCGACATCTTCGTGGTCGGCACCGCCCGCACCGCCATCGGCACCTTCGGCGGCGCGCTGAAGGACGTACCCAACACGCAACTGGCCACCACCGCCGTCAAGGCCGCCATCGAGCGCAGCGGCGTCGCGGCCGACGCCATCGGCCACGTGGTCATGGGCAACGTGATTCCCACCGATGTGAAGGACGCCTACCTCAGCCGCGTGGCCGCCATCGACGCGGGCTGCCCGATCGAGACGCCGGCCTTCAACGTCAACCGCCTGTGCGGCTCGGGCCTGCAGGCCATCGTGTCGGCGGCGCAGGCCATTGCGCTGGGCGACTGCGACATCGCCATCGGCGGCGGTTCGGAATCGATGAGCCGCGGCCCTTACTTCGACACCTCCGCACGCTACGGCGCGCGCATGGGCGACGCGGTGCTGGTCGACTACATGCTGGGCATCCTCCACGACCCGTGGGAGAAGATCCACATGGGCATCACGGCCGAGAACGTGGCCGCGCGCTACGGCATCTCGCGCGAGCAGATGGACGAACTGGCCGTGACCAGCCAGCAGCGCGCCGCAGCCGCCATCGCCGCCGGCCGCTTCAAGGAGCAGATCGTTCCGGTCGAGGTGAAGACGCGCAAGGGCGTCGTGCTGTTCGACACCGACGAGCATGTGCGTGCCGACACGACGGTCGACACGCTCGCCAAGATGAAGCCCGCCTTCAAGAAGGACGGCCTCGTGACCGCCGGCAACGCCTCGGGCATCAACGACGGCGCCGCCGCCGTGGTTCTTGCTGAAGGCGGCCGCGTGAAGGCGCTGGGCCTGAAGCCACTGGCGCGCCTGGTCGGCTATGCGCACGCCGGCGTCGAGCCCGCGTACATGGGCATCGGCCCGGTGCCCGCCACGCGCAAGGTGCTGGAGCGCACCGGCCTGAAGGTGAGCGACTTCGACGTGATCGAATCGAACGAAGCCTTCGCGGCGCAGGCCTGCGCGGTCATCAAGGAACTGGGCTTCGACCCCGCCAAGGTGAATCCGAACGGCTCGGGCATCTCGCTGGGCCACCCGGTGGGCGCGACCGGCGCGATCATCACGACGAAGGCGATCGCCGAGCTGCACCGCACGGGCGGTCGCTATGCGCTGGTCACGATGTGCATCGGTGGCGGCCAAGGCATCGCCGCCGTGTTTGAACGCGTTTGAGGGCACACTCGCGGGCATGCTCCGCCCACCTCTCCTGATCGACCCCGACGAGGTCGACTTCAGCGCCATCCGTGCGCAGGGGGCGGGCGGGCAGAACGTCAACAAGGTGTCGAGCGCGGTGCACCTGCGCTACGACATCCCGGCCAGCTCGCTGCCGGCCGATGTGAAGGAGCGGCTGCTCGCGCTGCGCGACAGCCGCATCACGCAGGAAGGCGTCTTCGTGCTCAAGGCGCAGACGCACCGCACACAGGAGATGAACCGCGCCGACGCGCTCGCGCGGCTGCAGGCCGTGATCGACAGCGTGGCCACGGCGCCGCGCGTGCGGCGCGCCACCAAGCCCACCTATGGTTCGAAGCAGCGCCGGCTCGAGGGCAAGAGCCAGCGCTCGCAGATCAAGAGCCTGCGCGGACGGGTGCAGGACTGACCGGCTTGTCGCCGCGCAGCCGCTTGATCTGCAGCGTCACGCCGACCACATACAGTGCGCCCAGCACCGCCGTGAGGGCCTTCAGTTCGGGTGCTTCTGCACTCGGCAGCAGCGGTGCGCCCAGCGGCAGGCGCGTCAGCGTTTCGGTGAAGGCCGGAATCCAGTGGAAGAGAAAGCTCGCCGAATAGGCGACGGCCTCGATGTAGCGCGATTTCGCCCCGAGCCGCCCGTATCCCGCCAGCGCGCCGACCGCCAGCGCCACCAGGGTGATGATGCCCAGCGCATGCGGCTTGCCGAAGCCGCCGTGCTGGAAGATGCCGAAGCCCGTGAGGCAGGTCAGCACCGTGGTCCAGACAAAGACCTGGCCCAGGCGGGTGCGCAGGGTGATTTCCTTGTAGCGCAGCAGGGCCCAGATCCCTGCGAACACGGCGATCAGGCTGATCGCTGTGTGAACCGTGCCGAGTGACGTCAATCCCAGCCATCCTGTGGGTGCCATGCGGATCTCCTCGTGGTCGTGGTGCGGCATTCTGGCGCGGCGTGCGTCTTTTGTGTCACTGGCGCCATTCGTTTTGAAACAGGTCTTCCAGAGCGTTCCGAGCGCTCCGACATCTGCGGCAAGCACAATCGGGGCCATGAGTGTTTTTGTTTCTCGCACAGGGATGGTGCTTCTGATGGCTGTCGCGGGCAGCCTGCTGTCTGCCTGCAGCCCGGACGCCGCACAGGAGCAGAGCGTGCCCGCCGCGCAGGAACTGGCCTGGGACGCACTGGTGCCCAAGGAGTGGGACCCGACCCAGCGCTACCGCAACATCAGCCTCGAGGCGCTGCGCGACAACGACCCGCGCGCGATCCAGATGCTCGACGAGATGCGCGCCGTCTGGGACAACGCACCGGTCAACATCGCGCTCGACGGCAAGGCCGCGAAGCTCTCGGGCTTCGTGGTGCCGCTCGACGCCACGCCCGACGGCATCCGCGAGTTCCTGCTGGTGCCGTACTTCGGCGCCTGCATCCACACCCCGCCGCCGCCCGCCAACCAGATCGTTCACGTCATCGCGCCCGCGCCCGTCAAGGGGCTGCACGCGATGGACACGGTGCGCGTCAGCGGCACGCTCAAGGCGGCGCGCTACGCGTCGGCCGACATGGGGGTGAGCGGCTACGAGATCGCGTCGGCGGCGGTCGAGCGGCTGGTGGTCACGCAGGGGCCGTGAGCGACGCGAGTTCGCCCAGGGCCGGCTCCAGCAGCCGGTAGCTCAACCGCTCGACGACTCGGAACGCGCCAAGACCTTCATAGAACGCAATGCCCCGCGCATTCGTCGCCTTGACCGGCCAGTCGATGCGATGGCACCCGTTGGCGATGGCGCGCGCCGCCACCCAGGCCATGAGCGCGCGGCCTGCGCCGGCACTGCGGTGGTCCGACTTCACGTACAGCTCCTTGAGCTGGCAGTGCTTGCGCTGCTCCGGTGCGAAATCGACCAGCGAGTAGACCCAGGTGATCGCTGCCAGGCCGACCACGGTGCGTTCGTCGGTCGATGCCACCACGAGCTGGTGCGGCGATCCGGGCGCGAGGAGATTGCCCAGGAGGTGCTCGCGCACCAGCTCGCGCGGCACGTGGGCACCTTCGTTGTAGAAGGCGTGCAGTTCACTCAGCAGTTCGACAAGGGAATCGTGTTGGGCTTCGGACACCAGATCGACGTGCATGTCGTTTCCTTTGGTTGGCGCTCCCATGACTGACGGATTCTGTTCGTGTTCGGATTCACGACGATCTTGTTACTCCCCGCCCGCGCTCCTGCCCGACTAGATTGGCCGTCACTCCCACAGAGCCACTTCGAAAGGACAAGAACCATGAACCCGACCTACACCGGCGGCTGCGCATGCGGCGCCATCCGCTACGAGATTTCCGGGGAACCCGTGTTCCAGAACGACTGCCAGTGCCTTGATTGCCAACACAAGAGCGGCACGGGCCACGGTTCGTACCTCAGCTTCGCGGGCGCCGAGGTGAAGCAGACGGGCGCGGCGACGCTGTGGCACCTCAAGGGCGACAGCGGCAACATCAAGACACGCGCCTTCTGCCCGACCTGTGGCTCGCCCGTGTACATGACCTTCGCCGCGATGCCCGGGGTCTTCACCGTACATGCCGGGAGCCTGGACGATCCCGCGCGCTACCGGCCGCAGGCGGTCACCTACGCGGTGCGCGGGCACGCCTGGGATTTCCTCGATCCGGCACTGCAGAAGTTCGAGCGCATGCCGCCGGGCTGAGGCGCGTGAGGCGCGGCCTGTCAGGCCATGCGCTGCGACAGGAAATCGAGGAACGAGGTGATGCGCGCCGACAGTTGCGTGTTGCGGTAGTACACGGCGTTGACCGGCTGGCGCACGTCCACCGTGTCCTTGGGCAGCACCTGCACCAGCGCGCCACTGGCGCGGTCGGCGGCGGTCATGAAGTCCGACAGGCACACGATGCCCACGCCGGCCAGCGCGAGTTGGCGCAAGGTTTCGCCGCTCGACGCGACGACGGTGGGCGTGATGGTCCATTCGTCGCCATGCACGCCGCGCAGCGGCCAGCGGTTGAGCGATTCGGGTTGGGTGAAGCCCAGCAGCGCGTGGCCGGCCAGTTCGTCGACCTTGCGTGGCTTGCCGTGGGCCTCGAGGTAGGCGGGGCTCGCGAGCACGCGCAGCCGGTGCGTGCCGAGCGGGCGCGCATGCAGCGTGGAATCGCGCAGCGGGCCGATGCGGATGGCGACGTCGGTGCGCCGTTCCAGCAGATCGATGGGCAGGTCGTCGGTGTCGAGCTCCAGGCTGATCTGCGGATAGAGCCGGCGGAACTCCGGCACCAGCGGCACGATGGCGTGCAGCATGAAGGGCGAGGCCGCGTTCACGCGCAGGCGGCCGGCCGGCTGCTGGCGACGCGCGGCCATGTGCTCTTCGGCGTCGTCGATGGCGTCGAGGATGGCGCGCGTGCGCTGCAGGAAGGCGGCACCTTCCTCGGTGAGTTCGAGCCGCCGCGTGGTGCGGCGCATCAGCGTGGTGCCCAGCTTCTGCTCGAGCCGGCTCAGCGCGCGGCTGATGCCCGACACGGTCTGGCCGAGCTGGTCGGCCGCAGCGGTGATCGAGCCGGTGTCCACCACCGCGCGGAACGCGACCAGTTCTTCTATGGTGGTTTTCATGGCGCCCGCGTCCGGCGAGGAAGAGAAGCGGTCAGGCCGCGGCTTCGGCGGCTTCGGGCACGTCGATGCGCGGCATCAGCGCGGCCAGCGCCTCGCCGTCGGTGCGGTAGCTGAAGAGCATCGGCCCCGGCGCGAGCAGGCCGGCGCTTTCCAGCACCTGCATGGCCGGCAGCTTCATGCCGCTCAGGTGCAGGCGCACACCCTTGGATTCCATCATCCGGCGGATCGAGCCGAACACCTCGGCGCCGGTGATGTCGATGCGGTTGATGGGCTGCGCGAACAGGCACACGTCGGTCAGGTCGGGGCGCTCGGCCAGCGCGACGGTGAGCGCGCGCTCCAGCGTGGAGGCGGAAGCGAAGTCGAGTTCGGCGTCCATGCGCACCGCGTAGAGCTGCGGTGCGAGCGGCGGCAGCTTCCAGAGGTGGCGGTCGCGCAGGCTGCCGTCGGGGTGCAGGCCCACTTCGATGATGCGTGGATGCAGGTGACGGTACATGTAGTGCGCCAGGCTGGCGAGCAGGCCGCCCAGCACGCCCCAGTAGATGCTCGGCGCGGTGGCGATGGTGAGCACGAAGGTGCCGAAGGCGATGCCGGCCTCCAGCCGCGAGATGCGCCACAGCGCGGTGAAGCTCGACGGCTTCACCAGCCCCAGGATGGCCGTGACCACCACCGCCGCCAGCACCGCCTGCGGCACGTGGTACAGCAGCGGCATGAGCCACAGCAGCGCACCGGCCACCACGGCCACGCTGAACAGCGTCGCCCAGCCGGTCTGCGCGCCCGCGTAGAGCGTGATGGCCGAGCGCGAGAACGACGAGCTGGTGGGGAACGCGCCCGTGAAGCCCGAGGCCAGCTTGGCCAGGCCCTGGCCGATCAGGTCCTGGTTTTCGTTCCACAGCGTGCCCGCCCGGCCGTTGTCGACCTTGGCGCTCGATGCGGTTTCCAGAAAGCTCACCAGCGTGATCATCAGCGCCGGCAGCACCAGCGCGCTGAAGGTGTGCGCCGGCAGCAGGCCGGGCCAGTAGAACGAGGGCAGACCAGAGGGCAGGGCGCCCACCACGGCACCGCCGCGCAGCGCGTAATTGATGCTCCAGCTGATGGCCGCGGCGCCGGCCACCAGCGCCATCGTGGTCGGAAAGCGCGGCACCCAGCGCTTGCCCAGCCACAGCACGGCGATGCTGCCCAGGCCGAAGGCGATGGCCGTGAGATCGGGCAGCGGTCCGCCCTGCAGCACCTGCGGAATGGTGCGCCCCGTGAAGCCCAGCAGTGCGGGCAACTGCGAGATGGCGATCAGCACCGCCGCGCCCTGCGTGAAGCCGATCAGCACCGGCGAATTGACCAGCCGCAGCAACCAGCCGAAGCGTCCCGCGCCGAGCACGATCTGGATCGCGCCCGACATCAGCGTGAGCCACACCGCCATCGCCACCCACTCGTCGCTGCCCGCCACCGCCAGCGGCGCGAGCGACGCGCCGACCAGCAGGCTGGTGAGCGCGGTCGGCCCCACCGACAGCCGCTGCGACGAGCTGAACATCACGGCGATGAGTGCCGGGAACAGCGCCGCATACACGCCCGTGACCAGCGGCATGCCCGCCAGCGCCGCATAGGCCACGCCCTGCGGCAACACCATCAGCGCGACGGTGATGCCGGCCATGGCCTCGTTGCGCAGGAGCGCGGCGGAAGGGCGGGGCCAGCCGAGGCAGGGAACCCAGCGCGCGAGGCGCTGGCGAAGGGAAGGCGCGGGGGAGGAAGAAGGGGAAGCCGGATTCATGAAGCGGGGCGCGCGCACGGCGGGCAGGCCGTGCGCGGAGAGCGGGAGAGAGAGAAGGAGCCTAGATCAGTGAGGTCGCGTTTTTCAGGACGTAGTCGCAGGCCTTTTCCTTGACCTTGGACGACAGCCCCTTGAGGTTGAGCGACTTGCCGTCGCCGCCCTTGAGCAGGCCCTTGGCGCCGCTCGCGAAGTCGTTTTCCTGTTTCTTCTGGCCGGTGATCTTGGCCAGCAGCTTGTCCTTGACGGACGCTGCATCGCCGCCGAGGTAGTTGTTCTTGACGCAGTACTCGAGCACGCCGGCCGCGCTGCCGACAGTGCTGGAACCGATGGCGGGCATCTTGAAGCCGCCGAGGCTGAGGTTGCTCAGCGCCGAGCTGCCGCCGCTGCTGCTGCCACTGCCTTGTGAGTTGACCGCGGCGCCGGCCTGTTCCTTCAGCTGGTCGAGCAGGTTGTTGGCCTGCGCCGAGGCGCCTGCGGCGAGCAGGGCGAGGGCAATGAGTGTGGGGCGAACGTGCATGGTGGCCTCCTTGAACGAGCATGAGGGGAGAAGCGCCCGCCAGCATACCGGAGAGCCCGGAATGTCTCTATCGCGCGGGGCACAGTGGCACAGGGTGTGCACGGCCCCGAAAACATTCAGCCCTTGCGGAACAGCAGCACCGAATTCGTGCCGCCGAAGGCGAAGGAGTTGCTGATGGCGGCGTCGAGCGCGGGCGCGGCGCTGTCGCCGGGGGCGACGAGGTTCATCTGGCAGTCGGGGTCGACCTCGCGGCAGTTCGCGTTGGGGGGCAGCTCGCGCCGATGCAGCGCCAGCACCGTGATCAGCGCCTCGATGGCCCCGGCCGCGCCCAGCATGTGGCCGTGCAGCGCCTTGGTCGAGCTGACCCGCAGGGCGTCGAAGTCGCTGCCCCAGACCTCGGCCAGCGCGTTGCGCTCGACCACGTCGCCGATGCGCGTGGCCGTGCCGTGCGCATTGCAATAGCCTACGTCGCGCGGCTGCAGGCCGGCCTGGCGCAGCGCGGCGCGCAGGGCGCGGGCCTGGCCGGGGGCGTCGGGTTTGGTGAGGTGGGTGGCATCGCTGCTCAGGCCCCAGCCGGCCAGCGTGGCGTAGCGGCGGGCTCCGCGCGCGCGGGCGCGCTCGGCCGATTCGAGAATGAGGAAGGCCGAACCTTCACCAAGGGCAAAACCACTGCGATCCGTGGCGAAGGGACGCACTGCGCCGGCGGCTTCGCCGGGCTGGAAACCGGCCAGCGTCTGCATGGCCTGCCAGGCCAGCACCACGCCCGGGACGATCAGCGCCTCGCTGCCGCCCGCGATGGCGATGTCGACCTCGCCGCGCTGCACCGCCTTGGCGGCCTCGGCAATGGCCACCGACGACGAGGCGCAGGCGACCGAGTAGGTGAGCACCGGCCCCAGCACGCCGTTGCGCATGGCCACATGGGCGGCGGGCGCGTTGGGCATGAAGGCGGGAATGGTGAGCGGCGAGACGCGCCCGTTGCCGCGGTAGGCGGCTTCGAGCGAGGCGGCACCACCCATGCCGCAGCCGGCGTAGACGCCCACGCGCTCGGCATCGACGCTTTCATCGCGCAGCGCCAGGCCGGCATCGCGCAGGGCGAGGTCGGCGGCGGCCACGGCGAGCTGGCTCACGCGGTCGACGCCTGCGAGCTGCAGCTTGGTGAACCAGCGCGTCTCGTCGAAGGCGACCGTGGCAGCGGCGGCGGGTTTGGGGAGTTCGGGAAAGACTGGCGCGATGGCCGAGCGGCCCTGCAGCAGCGCGTCGAACAGCGCGTCGGGCTCGGCGCCGTGGGGCGCCATGACGCCCAGTCCGGTGACGGCGACTTCGTGCGTGCTCACGCTGCCTTGGCGGCTCGGACCTTGTCGACCAGCTGCGCCAGCTCGGCCAGCGTGTCGATGCTCGCGTCTTCGTCGGGCATGGTGATGCCGAAGTGGTCTTCGATGGCGAACAGGAATTCGGCCAGTGCCAGCGAATCGAGTCCGCCGGTTTCGCGCATCGAGGCGTGGGGGTCGAGCTTGGACGGTTCGATGCCGTACTTCTCGTGGATCAGGTCTTGCAATTCCTTCAGCGAACTCATCTGCGATGCCTGTCGTCTTGTGCCGTCGTTGATCGACGATGCCGGCCTCTTGCGGGGCTGGCCACCGGTTCGATCCCTTCCTCGCTCGGCCTGTGGTGGTCAGTGATGACGAATGATATCCGCTCTCGAATGAGGGACATCCCCTCGCAAACGCTTGCCCGGACGCCAGCGCAGCGAGGGCAGCGCGAAGGCCAGGCCGAGCAGCGCGCCGGCCAGCGCGTCGAGCACCACATGCTGCTTGACCGCCAGCGTGGAGTAGGCAATGGCGGCAAACCAGGCCCAGTTGATCGCCTGCAGCAGCCACGGCGTGCGCGCCTCGCGCAATACATCGGCCAGGCGCACGGCCGTGAAGATGGCGACCGCCACGTGCATCGAGGGGCAGGCGTTGCCCGCCGCGTCCACGCCCTGCAGCATCGCGAAGCCGGGATAGCCCGACACGTCGATGTCCAGTGGCGGGATCTGCGTCGGCCAGAAGTAGAAGATGCCCAGGCCGCTCAGGCACAGCGCGCCGATCCACAACCCGTAGACCACCAGCTCGCGGAAGGTGAGCTGCAGCCCCGGCGCGAAGCCCACGTACACCCACAGCGACAGGTAGGCGCCGAGCGTGTAGGGCTGGAACGGAATCAGGTGATCCAGCGCCGTCAGCGGCATCACCGTGACCGGAAAGGCCGGGTTGCGCAGCAGGTGGAAGTAGCCGATGAAGAACAGCCAGGTGAAGGCCGTGGTGCCGACCGCCTTCAGCAGGAAATGGCGGCGGATGCGCAGCCAGATGTCGGCGGTCCATGTCGCGGGCCGGGTCTCGGCCGCGATGTGCAGGGGGATCGGTGAGTGCATGGGTGTCGGTTCGATCGCCGATCTTGCCAGAGGGCGATGACGTGCCCGGCCCATGTCCTGCCGGTCAGGCGGGACGTTGCTTCTTGTGCTGGAACGACGTGGGCGAGCGTCCGGTGGCCGCCTTGAACATCGCGCAGAAGGCGCTGTCGGTGGCGTAGCCGCTGGCCGACGCCACCTGGCTTACGGCCATGCCGCGCGCCAGCAGCGGCAGCGCGTGCGCCATCACGGCCTGCTGGCGCCATTGCTGCCAGCTCATGCCCAGCTGGTCGCGAAAGAGCCGCGCCACCGTGCGCTCGCTGGCGCCGATGGTGGCGGCGCGCTCAGCCAGCGTGGCGCGGTCGGCCGGGTTGCGCAGCAGCGTCTCGCACAGCTGGCGCAGGCGCTTGTCGGAGGGCAGCGGCACGTCGATGCGGATCTGCGTGGCGCGCTCGACCTCGTCGACCAGCAGCGGCGCGATCATGCGTTCGCGCTGCGGCGCATGCGGGTCGGCCGGCGGCAGGCCGTCGGGCGTGGTGTCGAGCGCGAGCATCAGGGCGCGCAGCAGCGGGCTGATCTCGAGCACCTCGCACTTCTCCCAGGTGGGCGCGATCCAGGCGTGCAGGTAGACGGTGCGCAGCTCGGCGTCTTCGATCAGCGTGATGCTGTGCGGCATGTTGGCCGGCACCCAGAGCGCGCGCGACGGCGGCACGATGTAGCTGCCATCTTGTGTGCTCAGGCGGATCACGCCGCGGGTCGAGAAGGTGAGCTGCGGCCACGGGTGCTCGTGCAGTTCGACCTGCGTGTCGCCGCTCAGGAAATGCTCCTTGGCGCGCAATGGGCGCACCGCGTCGGGTGCGTACAGGTGTGGTGTGAGCGGGCCGACGCTGTTGGTCGGCGCGGAGGGCGCCCCGCGCGCCTTGGCGGACGCGGCTGGCTCGGGGGCGGGCGGAGCGTGGGGGGGAACGGCGCTTGGCATAGTTTCGACAAATGTTGTCGCTGTATCGCCATTCTGCCGCGTCGGCGCCGCATAGCATCGGTGCTCTCCCCGGTTTTTTGTAGCAATCCATGTCATCCACTTCCACGCCGAACGCGGCCCCCACCCCTTCCTTGCGCAGCGACGCCCAACTGATCGGGCTGGTCGGCTTGGCGCATGCGGTGAGCCATTTCAGCCAGCTGATCCTGGCGCCGCTGTTCCCGTGGCTGAAGGATGCGTTCCAGGTGAGCTATGTAGAGCTTGGCGCGGTGCTCACGGTGTTCTTCGTGGTCTCGTGCATCGTGCAGGCGGCCTCGGGCTTCATCGTCGACAAGCTGGGGCCGCGCCCGGTGCTGTTCGTCGGACTGGGCGCGCTGGGGCTCGCGGCCTTCGGCTATGCCGTGGCGCAGAGCTACTGGATGCTGCTGGCGTGCGCCGTGGTCGGCGGCATCGGCAACGGCGTGTTCCATCCGGTGGACTACACGCTGTTCAACCGCAAGGTCGCGCCCACGCGGCTGGGCCATGCCTACAGCGTGCACGGCATCACCGGCAGCCTGGGCTGGGCGCTGGCCCCAGCCTTCGTGGTGCCGATCGCCATTGCCTTCTCGTGGCGCGTGGCGCTGGCCTCGGCCGGCGTGGTGGCGATCGTGGTGCTGCTGGTGCTGTGGCTGTACCGTGGCGCGCTGGCGCTCGACGCGGCGGCGGTGCACAAGGCCACGGGGCAGGGCGAGCCCGCGCCGACCGGCGGCGAGTTCGACTTCCTGCGCATCCCGGCCGTGTGGATGTGCTTCGGTTTCTTCTTTTTCTATGCCGCCGTGATCAGCGTGGTGCAGACCTTCGCGCCCGTGGCGGCGGGCCACCTGCATGCCGTGCCGGTGGCGCTGGTGGCGGTGTGCCTCACGGTCTACATGGTGGCGAGCGCGGCCGGCATGGTGGTGGGCGGCTTCCTGGCGTCCGACCCTTCGCGCTGCGAGCGCATCGTGGGGGCGGGCTTCGGCGTGGCGGCGGCACTGGCGCTGGTGCTGGCCTTCGCGCAGTTCCCGCCGGTGATGGTGCCGGTGCTGTTCGGCGCGATGGGTTTCGTCTCGGGCATTGCCGGGCCATCGCGCGACCTGCTGGTGAAGAAGTCGACGCCGCCCAATGCCACGGGGCGCGTCTACGGCGTGGTGTACGCGGGCCTGGACATCGGCCAGGCCGTGGCGCCGCTGGTGTTCGGCCGCCTGATGGACCACGGCCAGTACACGAGCGTGATCGTCGGGCTGGCGCTGGTGCAGGGCGTTCTGATCGCCAGTGCCTTCAACGTACGGCGCGTGCGGCGCACGGCGCTGGTGCCGGCCTCGGCCTGAGGCTGCTCGCCGAGGGGCGGTCGATATCATCGACCGCATGCAAGCCTTGTATGTCTATGTGATCGTCGGCGCCGTGCTGGCGGGATTCGTGCAGGGCCTCTCGGGCTTTGCCTTCGGCATGGTCGCAATGTCGATCTGGGCCTGGACGCTGGAGCCTCAGCTGGCCGCGGTGCTCGCCCTGTTCGGTGCGCTCACGGGACAGGTGATTGCTGCGGTCACCGTGCGGCGCTCCTTCGACAAGCGCATTCTCTGGCCCTTCGTGCTCGGTGGTCTGGTCGGCGTGCCCTTCGGCGTGTGGCTGTTGCCGCATCTTGATCTTGTGATGTTCAAGTTGTGCCTGGGTGTGTTGCTGGTGTTGTGGTGTCCTGCGATGCTGATGTCGCAACATCTGCCGAAGGTCGCATTTGGCGGACGTGTGGCCGATGGGGTGGCAGGTGCGATCGGCGGGGCGATGGCCGGCATCGGCGGGTTCTCGGGGACCATTCCTACGCTCTGGTGCACGTTGCGCGGTTTTCAGCGGGACACGCAGCGGGCGGTGATTCAGAACTTCAATCTTTCGATGTTGAGTGTGGCGTTTGCTGTGCATGTGGCGAGCGGGAGCATCGGGCGTTCGGTTTTGCCGTTGCTGGTGTTGGTGGCTGCTGCTGTCGCTGTGCCGGTGTTGTTGGGGGCTCGGCTCTATATCGGGATCAGTGAAGTGGCGTTTCGCAAGATCGTGTTGAGTCTGTTGACCTTGTCGGGTATCGCGATGCTGGCTTCGGCTGTGCCTGTCTTGTTGTCGCGGTGAACGCGGGGGGCTTGTTTGCTTTCCGAGGCCGGGTCTCGCCCCGGCGGGCGACCTACTTTTCTTTGCTTCGCCAAAGAAAAGTAGGCAAAAGAAAGGCGACCCCACTGTCTGCGACCCTTCGCTGCGCTACGGGCAACCTGCGGTGCTCGCATTTCGCGGGGTCTCGCAGAACTCGCTTCGCTCAAACAGCTGCGATCCCTGATCCGCGAAACGCTGCGCTCCTCGGCGCAGCCAGAGGGGAGGGGGAGGAGACGGCCCATCGCTGCGCTCGGGCAGGGAGGGCCATCGCGTTGCTCGGCCCTGGACGATTCTTTGGGGGAGGCCCCAGGCCAAGCGAAGCGAAGGCCTGTGTGGTGTTGGAAGCCGAGCGAAGCGATGGCGAGTTCGGTTTCGCCATCCCTTCTGTATGCGCCGAGGAGCGCAGCGTTTCGCGGATCAGGGCTCGCCCTTGTTTGAGCGAAGCGAGTTTGGGCGAGACCCCGCGAAATGCGAGCACCGCAGGTTGCCCGCAGCGAAGCGGAGGGACGCAGACAGCAGGGTCGCCTTTCTTTTGCCTACGTTTCTTTGGCGAAGCAAAGAAAAGTAGGTCGGCCGCCGGGCCGAGACCCGGCCCCGGGAGAAAACTCAAGCAGACATCCAACTACCGAGGCAGTGCCAGAGCAAACGGCAGGCTAACCACCCCAAGAATGGTCGACAGCGTGACCAACCCCGCAACATACGGCCCGTTGTACCCCATCCGCGCCGCCAGCACATAAGCACTCGAAGCCGTCGGCACCGCAGAAAAAGCCATCAACACCGAAGCCTGCGTAGCGTCCAACTTCAAAGCAAGCGACAACCCCCAGGCCACCAGCGGCAGAAAGAAATGCCGTATCGCCAACACCGACACCGCCAACGCCTTCCCGCGCCCGAGCGTCGCGAACTGCATGCCCGCCCCCGCCGCAAGCAGCCCCAGCGCCAGCGACGCCGCACCGATCCGCGTGAGCGTCGGCGTGGCCCAGCCCGGCACGGTGAAGCCCAGCACATTCGCCAGCAGCCCCGCCACCGTGGCGACGATCAACGGGTTGCGCACCAGCTGGCGTACGAAGCCCGTCTGCGCGTGGCGGGTCATCGGCCACACGGCGGCGATGTTGAACATCGGCACGCACACGCCGATCAGCACCGCGATCAGCAGCAGGCCTTCGGGCCCGGCCAGCCGCTCGGCAAGCGCCAGGCAGATGAAGGAGTTGAAGCGGAAGGCGATCTGCGCGCTGGCGGCATGGTCGTGCCGGTCGATATGCGTGCGCAGGCCCGGCACGAAGGGCAGGGCGTAGGCCATCGCGATGCCGGCCAGCCCGACGCCGACGCCCGCGGTCAGCAGGCTCGAGGTGGCGCCGAAGTCGAGCGGGCTGCGCACGATCGAATGGAACAGCAGCACCGGAAATAGAAAGTAATACACCAGGCTCTCGACCTGGTCCCACACGCGGCGGTCGAGCGCGGTGTAGCGGCACAGGAGCCAGCCGATGGCGATGAGGGAGAAGTCGGGGAAGAGCAGCTGCGCGTAGTTCACCGCTTCGAGCATAAACCGCCACAACTGTGGGTATTCCACAGCATGAAAGAAAGCCTCGACCCGCTAGCATCCGGGCTTCGCTTTTTTCCGGCCCCGGCCGGTCCCGTCTAGTCAAGGAGTTATCGATGCAACGTCGTCAATGGAGCGCGCTTGCGGGCGCCGCCGCGCTGGTCGCAGTGGCAGGTCAGAGTTTCGCGCAGGGCTATCCCAACAAGCCGGTCGAACTGAGCGTGCCGTTCGCACCCGGCGGCACGACGGACATCGTGGCGCGCGTGATCGCCGACCCGCTGGGCAAGGTGCTGGGCCAGCCCGTGGTGGTGATCAACCGCGCCGGTGGCGGCGGCATCGTGGGCGCCGCTGAAACCGCGCGCGCACCGGCGGACGGCTACAAGCTGGGCGTGGCCACGGTGTCGAGCACCGCGGCCAACCCGGCCATCAACCCGAAGACGCCGTACGACCCGATCACCGACTTCACGCCGATCATCAACATCGCGGCCACGCCGAACGTGATCGCCGTGAACCCGAGCTTCCCGGCCAAGAACTACGCCGAGTTCGTGGCCGAGCTGAAGAAGAACCCGGGCAAGTATTCGTACGCATCGTCGGGCACGGGCGGCATCGGCCACCTGCTGATGGAGCTGTACAAGAGCCTGACCACCACCTTCGTCACGCACATCCCATACCGCGGTGCAGGCCCGGCGCTGAACGACGTGGTGGCCGGCCAGGTGCCGATCATCTTCGACAACCTGCCCTCGGCCATGCCCTTCATCCAGAGCGGCCGGCTGGTGCCGATCGTGGTGTCGGCGCCGACGCGCGTGGCCGGCCTGCCGAACGTGCCGACCTTCAAGGAAGTCGGCCTGGAGCCGGTGAACCGCATGGCCTACTACGGCATCCTCGGCCCGAAGAACCTGCCCAAGGAAGTGGTCGACAAGATCAACGCCGGCGTGAAGAAGGCCGTGGAAGATCCGGCCGTGAAGAAGCGCATCGAAGACACCGGCTCGCTGATCGTGGCCAACACGCCCGACCAGTTCTCGGCGCAGATCAAGGCCGAGTTCGACGTCTACAAGCAGGTCGTGAAGAAGCAGAACCTCAAGCTCGACTGATCGGCTTCGCTTCCCGCAAAGCCGCCCGCGTTCCGGGCGGCTTTTTCTTTTGTTATCTTGCATCGCATGACCGAGGCCGCCGCCGCTCCCCCCACTGCCGACATCGACACCTTCATCGACGCCCTCTGGCTCGAAGATGGCTTGTCGAAGAACACGCTGGCCGCCTACCGCCGCGACCTCGCGCTGCTCGCGCAGTGGCTGCGCGAGCAGCGCGGCGGCATGGGGCTCGACGCCGCGCGCGAGACCGAGCTGCAGGCCTACATGGGTGTGCGTCTGTCGACGAAGGGCAAGGCGACGTCGGCCAACCGCCGGCTCACGGTGTTCAAGCGCTACTACCGCTGGGCGCTGCGCGAACGCCGCATCACCGTCGACCCGAGCATCCGCCTCATGCCCGCGCGCCAGATGCCGCGCGCCATCAAGACGCTGTCCGAGAAGCAGGTCGACGACTTGCTGGCCGCGCCCGATGTGGAGACGCCGCTCGGCCTGCGCGACCGCGCCATGCTCGAGCTGATGTACGCGAGCGGCCTGCGTGTGAGCGAGCTGGTGGCGCTGAAGGCGATCGACATGAGCCTCAACGACGGCGTGCTGCGTGTGCTCGGCAAGGGCAACAAGGAGCGCCTCGTGCCCTTCGGCGCCGAGGCGCGGCGCTGGATCGAGCGCTACCTCGAGGAGTCGCGCCCCGCGATCCTCGACGGCCAGCAGACGCCCGACCTGTTCGTGACCGCGCGCGGCGCGGGCATGACGCGCGTGATGTTCTGGGTCATCGTGAAGAAGCAGGCCGCGGCTGCCGGCATCCATGTGCCGCTGTCGCCGCACACGCTGCGCCACGCCTTCGCCACGCACCTGCTGAACCACGGCGTCGATTTGCGCGCGGTGCAACTGCTGCTGGGCCACGCCGACATCTCGACCACCACCATCTACACGCACGTGGCGCGCGAGCGCCTGAAGCAGCTGCATGCGCAGCACCACCCGCGCGGCTGAGGAGCGCGCGGTTTTTCAAAAAAGAAGGAGACACCTTTCATGAACAAGAAGACAGCAACCACCCTGGTCGCGGCCGCATTGCTGGCTGTGGGCGGCACCGCATTCGCGCAAGGCTTCCCGACCGCCAAGCCCATCCGCCTGATCGTCGGCTATCCGCCGGGCGGTGGCATCGACTTCGCCGCGCGCACCGTGCAGGTGCCGCTGCAGGAAGCGCTCAAGCAGCAGCTCGTGGTCGACTACAAGCCCGGCGCGAGCGGCATGATCGCGGCCACCGAACTCACGCGTCAGCCGGCTGACGGCTACACGTTGCTGCTGGCCAACACCGGCCCCTTCGCCATCGCGCCGTACCTGCAGAGCAAGCCGCCGTACGACCCCATCAAGCAGTTCACCTACATCGGGCAGATCAGCCAGGGCAGCTACATCGCCGTGACGCGGCCCGACCATCCGGCGAAGAATCTCAAGGAGTTCGTGGCGTGGGCCAAGGGCCAGCCGGGCAAGGTCAACTTCGCCTCGGGCGGCAACGGCACCTCGACGCACCTCAATGGCGAGCTCATGAACCAGGTGACCGGCCTGGACATGACGCACGTGCCGTACAAGGGCAGCGCGCCTGCCGTGCAGGACCTGCTCGGCGGGCAGACGCAGATCCTCATCGACGCGGGCAGCGTGCTGCTGCCGCAGGTGAAGGGCGGCAAGCTCAAGGCGCTGGCCGTGACCGGTCCGGTGCGCGACCCGCAACTGCCCGACGTGGCCACCGTGAAGGAGATGGGCTTCGCGGGCATGGAGGCCGTCGGCTTCCAGGGGCTGGTCGGCCCCGCCAACATGCCCAAGGACGTGGTCGATCGCCTGTCGGGTGAACTCGCCAAGGCATTGGCGACGCCCGAGATCAAGGCCAAGTTCGCGACGGCCGGCGCCGAGGTGCATCCGCTCGGGCCGGCGGCGTTCGCGGCCTTCGTCAAGGCGGACAATGAGAAGTGGTCCAAGCTGATCCGCGAGCGCAAGCTGCAGCTGGACTGACCGACTTGCCCTTTCATCGACGCACACCTCTTGCCGACACCATGAACTTCCTCGCCGCCTCCAAGCCTTCGCGCCGCACCACGACCCGGCTGCTCGCCGCCGCGGCGCTGTGCGCGGCCAGCGGCGCGCATGCGCAGACCGTGCCGCGCACCGTGCGGCTCATCGTGGCCTACCCGGCGGGCGGCGTGAGCGACGTGGTCGCACGCGCGCTCGGCGACCGGCTCGCCGCGCAGCTGGGCACGACGGTGATCGTCGACAACCGCGCAGGTGCGAGCGGCGCCATCGGCATGGACGCGGTGGCCAAGGCCGCGCCCGACGGCGCGACGCTGGGCTTCTCGGCCATCAGCCCGCTGGTGCTGAGCCCGCACCTGGGCAAGCTGCCGTTCGATCCGCTGAAGGACATCGTGCCGGTGGCCAGCGTGATGTATTCGCCCGTGCTGCTGGTCGCCACGCCCGCGAGCAAGGCGAAGGATTTCCGCGCGCTGATCGCCGAGGCGAAGGCGCAGCCCGGCGCGGTGCGCTGGGCCACCTCGGGGCCGGCTTCGCTGGGGCACATCGTGCTCGAACAGGTGCGCGCGACGGCTGGTGTGGACATCACGCACGTGCCGTACAAGGGCGGCGGCCAGCAGCTCAACGATGCGTTGAGCGGGCAGTTCGAGATTCTGTCGACCAACGCCAGCCCGACGCTGTCGGCGCACATCCAGTCGGGCAAGCTGCGCCCGCTGGCGGCCGGGGCGCCGGCGCGGCTGGAGAGCCTGTCGCAGGTGCCCACGCTGGCCGAGCTGGGCTACAGCGCGGCCAACATCCATTCGCTGTTCGGCGTGTTCGCGCCCGCGGGCACGCCGGCGGCGCTGGTCGCGAAGTACAACGCCGAGATCAACAAGGCGCTCGCCAGCCCTGAGCTGCGCGCCAAGCTCACGGCCACCGACAACGTGCCCGCCACGGGCACCCCGGCGGCCTTCGCCAAGGAAATCGCCTCCGAGTTCGAAAGCAACGGCCGCATCGTGAAGGCCGCCGGCATCAAGGCCGATTGACCCCGGCGCTTGCAGGGATGCGATTGCCTACCTTATAGTAGGTAGATGAGCGACGCTTCCACCCTGGCCCCCGGCGGCACCCGCGAGCAGATCCTCGCGGTGGCGCGCGGGCTCATCGAAACCCGTTCGTACCTGGGCTTCAGCTTCCAGGACGTGGCCAACGCGGTCGGCGTTCGCAAGGCGAGCCTGTACCACCACTTTCCCACCAAGGAAGCGCTCGGCATCGCGGTGATCCAGGGGGCCACGCAGGGCTTCAAGGACTGGGTGGCGGCGCGCGCGCGCGAGCCGAAGGACGCGCTCGAATCCTATTTCCGCATGTACCGCAACACGCTGAAGGCCGGTGCGGGCCTGTGCCCGGCGGGCGCGCTGGCGCCGGGCTGGGACTGCATCAACGAGGAACTGCGCCAGGCCGTGCAGACCCTGCGGAATACGCAGGTGATGTGGCTCACCGGCGTGCTCGGCGCGCTGGTGCCCGCGCAGGCGCAGAAAGACAACCCCGTGGCCTCGCTCGCGGCCTTCGTGTTCTCGTCCTGCCAGGGCGCGCTGGTCGCGTCGCGCATGACGGGCCGCGTCGAAGACTTCGACGACGCCATCGCGCAGCTGCGGCGCGCGTTACCAGTCGATTGACCGATCCGTTTCACCACGGGCACGCAGGGCGTGCCTTTTTTTGACCCCTGAGGCCTACCGATTGGAAGGTAGATTTTCTCCAAGGAGTGTTTCCATGAAAGCCGTGATTTCCGCCTACGCCCGTTCCCCGTTCCACTTCGCCAAGAAGGGCGCGCTGGCCGAGGTGCGCCCCGACACGCTCGCCGCCGGCGTGGTCAAGGGCCTGTTGCAGCGCACCGACCTCGACCCCGCGCTGCTCGAAGACATCATCCTGGGCTGCGCCTACCCCGAGGCCTCGCAGGGCAACAACCTTGCGCGCATCGTCGGGCTGCTGGCCGGGCTGCCGCACGAGGTGGGCGGCATGACGGTGAACCGCTTCTGCGGCTCGTCGATGCAGGCTGTGCACATCGCCGCCGCGCAGATCGAGGCAGGCATGGGCGAGGCCTTCCTGTGCGTGGGCGTGGAGTCGATGACGATGGTGCCGCAGGGCGGTTTCAACTTCTCGCCCAGCCCCGAGCTGCTGGCGAACACCGATGCCTATATCTCGATGGGCGAGACCGCCGAGAACGTGGCGCAGCGCTGGAACGTGAGCCGTGCCGACCAGGAAGCGCTGGCCGTCGAGTCGCACCGCAAGGCGGCCGAAGCACGCGCGCAGGGTCGGCTCGCGGACGAGATCGTGCCGGTGCGGTTGGCCTCTGGCGACCTGGTCGATGCCGACGGCTGCATCCGGCCCTCGACATCGGCCGAGGCGCTGGCGAACCTCAAGCCCGCGTTCCGCCCCGACGGCGTGGTCACGGCCGGCACCTCGTCGCCATTGACCGACGGTGCGGCGGTGGTGCTGGTCACCAGCGACGCGTTCGCCGCGAAGCACGGCCTGAAGCCGCTGGCGCGCATCCGCTCGTTCGCGACCGTGGGGGTCGACCCGGCCATCATGGGCATCGGCCCCATTCCCGCCACGCGCAAGGCGCTGGCACGTGCGGGCCTGAGCGTGGCCGACCTCGACGTGATCGAGATCAACGAGGCCTTCTCGTCGCAGGCGCTGGCCTGCATCCGCGACCTCGGACTCGATCCGGCGAAGGTCAACCTCGATGGTGGCGGCCTGGCCATCGGCCATCCGCTGGGCGCGACCGGCGCGCGCATCACGGGCAAGGCGGCGGCGCTGCTGGCGCGCGAAAACGGCCGCTATGCGCTCGCAACCCAGTGCATCGGTGGCGGGCAGGGCATTGCCACCATCCTGGAGCGCGTCTGATCGCCCGAGAATGGCAGGCAACACCACAAGGAGACTCTCATGGCCAAGCTGTATCTCGAAGACCTGAAGGTCGGCGACCGGTTCCAGAGCGGCGAACACCTGCTCGACGCGGCGCAGATCAAGGCCTTCGCCCTGCAGTTCGATCCGCAGCCTTTCCACACCGACGAAGAGGCGGCGAAAGCGACCTTCTTCGGCGGCCTTGCGGCCAGCGGCTGGCACACGGCCGCGCTCACGATGAAGCTGCTGGTGGACAGCGGCATCCCGCTGGCCGACGGCATCATCGGCTCGGGCGGCGAGCTGCAGTGGCCCAAGCCGACGCGGCCCGGCGACGTGCTGCATGTGGTGAGCGAGGTCGTCGACATCACGCCTTCGCGCTCCAAGCCCGGCCGCGCGATGGTCACGATGCGCTGCCAGACGCGCAACCAGCGCGGCGAGGTGCTTCAGTACTTCACGCCGAAGCTGGTGGTGCACAGCCGCACCGCGACGTCCTGACCCTGCTCAGACCACGCGCAGGCCGAGTTCCTCGACCAGCGACGCGGCCTGCCGGTGCGAGATGGTCGCGCCCTTGAACGGCGCGGCGTTGGCCAGCCGCAGGCCGCCCAGGTCGACCTCGCGCAAATCGGCACCTTCGAAGCGCGCGAGCTTCAGGTGCGCGTTGCGCAGGCTGCCGCCCTCGAACACTGTCTCGCGGAAATCGCAGCCCGACAGGTCGGCTTCGGAGAAGTCGAGCTGTTCGAGCGTCTGCTTGCGAAACGACAGACCGCGCAGGTGCGCGTCGACCAGCAGCGAATCCTTGAACACCACGCCCAGCGCCGATACCTCGCCGAAGTGCGCGCCCGTGAGCTTCACGCCGGTGAAGAGCGCCGAAGCCAGCTTGGCGCGTGCCCATTGCGTGTTGTTCAGGTCGCAGTCCTGGAAGCGCGCGTTCGTGAGGTCGGCCAGGCCGAAGTCGGCCTGGCGCGCGCGGCAACCGGTCCAGCGCGTGTCCGCCAGTTGCGCACGGTCGAAGGAGGTCTCGGCGAAGCTACACAGCGTGAACTGCGCGCCGCGCAGGTCGAGGCGCGACAGGTCGGCTTCGTCGAAATGGCAGCGCTCGAAGTGGGGCGGTGTGTCGTGGCCCTGGAGGTGGGCTTGCAGCTCGGCGCGTGACCAGGTCTGGTCGGCAATCACATCAGTCATTCAGGGCGGGAGTCGGTCAGCGCGCGCAGCTCTTCGGAGCTGAACCCCGCCCGGCTGCGCGCTTCGAGATTGAAAGGCGGCTTGTGGCGCGGCGCGTCGTAGCGCGCCACCAGGGCCGGGTAATTGGCTTCGGCGTCGATCCCGGCGCGCTCGCACAGCCAGCGGTACCAGTGGTTGCCGATGGCCACGTGACCCACTTCGTCGCGCAGGATGATGTCGAGGATCTCCACCGCGCGCAGCGCATCGGGCGTGTTCACGCGCTTCAGCTTGGACTGGATCAGCGGCGTGGCGTCGAGCCCGCGCGCCTCCAGCGTGCGCGGCACCAGCGCCATGCGGGCGAGCACGTCGTCCTTGGTCTTCTCGCACATGTTCCACAGGCCGTCGTGGCCCGGAAAGTCGCCGTAGCGCCAGCCCATGTCCTGCAGGTGCGTGTGCAGCAGCGTGAAGTGCAGGGCCTCCTCGTCGGCCACGCGCAGCCAGTCGCGGTAGTAGGCCTCGGGCATGCCGTCGTAGCGCCACACGGCGTCGAGTGCGAGGTTGATCGCGTTGAACTCGATGTGGCAGATCGAATGGATCAGCGCGGCGCGGCCTTCGGGCGTGAAGGGCGAGCGCTTCTGCACGGCGGTGGCGGCCACGCGCAGCGGGCGTTCGGGGCGGCCCGGCACGCCGTCGTCGTCGCCGGGCGTGCGCAGGGGCTCGAGTGCTATGGAAACGGTAGCTGCCTGTGCAGCTGTGGCGCGTGTTGCCGCTACCTTGGCGTCGGGATCTGTGAGGCGCAGCGCGGCCAGCGCGCTCAATCGGGGGTGCATCCCTACAATTCTAGTTTTGCCCCCGGAGACAACCACGATGGCGATTTACGAATTGGATGGCGTGGCCCCGCGCCTTGGCGAAGGCGCATGGGTCGCAGACAGCGCCCAGGTCATGGGCAACGTCGAACTGGCCGAGAACGCGAGCGTCTGGTTCGGCGCCGTGCTGCGCGGCGACACCGAGGTGTTGACCATCGGCCGCAACAGCAACATCCAGGACCTCTCGGTGCTGCACGCCGACATCGGCTGCCCGCTGACCATCGGCGACAACGTGACGGTGGGGCATCAGGTGATGTTGCACGGCTGCACCATCGGCGACAACTCGCTGATCGGCATCCAGGCCGTGGTCTTGAATAACGCGAAGATCGGCCGCAATTCGATCGTTGGTGCCGGCAGCGTCGTGACCGAGGGCAAGGAGTTTCCCGACAACTCCCTCATCATCGGCTCGCCCGCCAAGGTGGTGCGCACGCTCGACGATGCGGCCGCCGCCAAGCTGCGGCAAAGCGCCGAGCACTACGTCGAAAACGCCCATCGCTTCGCGAAGGGCCTGAAAAAGATCGCCTGACCGCTTCGGTCGCAGGCACCCAGAGATAGAAAGAAAACGTTTTGAGCGAGCTGCACAAATTCCTGTTCGATGGCCTGCCGGTGCGCGGCATGATCGTGCGCCTGACGGATGCGTGGCAGGAGATCCTTGCGCGGCGCGCCTCCAACACCGCCACCGGCCCATACCCGCCGCCGGTGGCCGAACTGCTCGGCGAGATGACGGCCGCGGCCACGCTGATGCAGGCCAACATCAAGTTCAACGGTGCGCTGATCCTGCAGATCTTTGGCGACGGCCCCGTGAAGGTGGCCGTGGCCGAGGCCAAGCCCGACCTGAGCCTGCGCGCCACCGCGAAGGTGATCGGCGACCTGCCGGCCGACGCGCACCTGCCCGACATGGTCAACGTGAACAACAAGGGCCGCTGCGCCATCACGCTCGACCCCAAGGACAAGCTGCCCGGCACCACGCCGTACCAGGGCGTCGTGCCGCTGTTCGGTGATGACGGCCAGAAGCTGGGCAAGCTCAGCGACGTGCTGCAGCACTACATGCTGCAAAGCGAACAGCTCGACACCACGCTGGTGCTCGCGGCCGACGACAAGGTGGCCGCCGGCCTGCTGATCCAGCGCCTGCCCATCAAGGGCGAGGGCAACCTCGAAGGCACCTCGCAGCAGGCGCACGACGAGGCCCACCAGGACCAGATCGGCCGCAACGAGGAATACAACCGCATCTCGATCCTCGCGTCGAGCCTCACGCGCGACGAGTTGCTCACGCTCGACGTCGAGACCATCCTGCGCCGCCTGTTCTGGGAAGAGAAGGTGCTGCGCTTCGAACCGCAGGCCGGCCTGCTGGGCCCGCACTTCGCGTGCACCTGCGGCCGCGAGCGCGTGGCGCAGATGATCCGCGGCTTGGGCGTGGAAGAGGCCGAGGGCATCCTGGCCGAGCGCGGCGACATCGAGGTCGGCTGCGACTTCTGCGGCAAGCAGTACCGCTTCGATGCGGTCGACACCGCGCAGCTGTTCAAGCCGCTGGGCGACCAGCTGCCGGGCAGCCCGGTCGTCCAGTAAGCGGCATCGCGCAGCCGGTCAGGCCGGCTGTCGCAGCACCTTGACCATCGCGGCCAGGCGCTCGTTGCCCAGGCCCGCGCGCAGCGCGCGTTCGAACTGCCCCATCAGGAAATCCGGAAAGCTCGCATCGAGCTGCGCTTCGCGCGCCTGCTTCACGAACAGCCGGCCCGAACCCGCGCAGGTGGCCATCGAGCTCTCGGGCTCGCCGTATCGGCCCGCGTGAATGGCTTCGCCCTCGTCCTGGAGCATTTCGCCGAGCACCGGCGAGATCGCGCCGATCATCTGCGAGAACCCGTCCACTGGCAGTCCTTCGGCTTCGCAGATGCGCACGCCGTGGAAGAAGCCGCTCATCGCGCCGAACATGCACGAGAGCGTGGCCAGGTCCCAGGCGGCCGCATTGCCGATCGGCTCGCCCATGTGCTGGATGTTCCCTGCGATGGCATCGAGCAGCGGCCGGCAGGCAGCGAGGGCGCGGGCTTCGCCGGAGATGAAGAGCGGTGTGTCGGGCCGGCCGATCTGGCCGGGCGTGGCGAGCAGGGCGCCGTCGAGGTAGGCCACGCCGCTGAGCGCGGCCCAGTCGTCGCGCGCATCCTGCGGCGTGCCGGTGCTCAGCTGCACCAGCACCTTGCCGCGCAGCGCGTCCATCACGCCGGGCGCGGCGAGGATGGCGCGCGACGCCGTGTAGTCGGCCACGCAGACCAGCACCACGGGGCTGGCCTGCACGGCGGCCAGGGCCGTCGGCGCGAGCACCGTGCCGGGATTCAGGAGGGGCTCGGCGCGCTCGGCGGTGCGGTTCCACACCGTCAGCGTGAATTTCGATTGAAGGGCACGCGCGAGGGCCAGGCCCATGGGGCCGAGGCCGATGAGGGAAACGTCGGTCATGTGGTGTTCCTTGGTGCGGAATGAATGGGTGTCAGGCGGCGGCCGGCGTCAGGCCCTGGCCCAGCCCGCCGTCGACGGTGAGCCGTGCACCTGTCGTGAAGGTCGCCTCGAAGGCAAAGAAGAGCACCGCGCGCGCCACTTCGGCGGACGTGCCGTGGCGCCGCATCGGCGTGATCTGGTCGCCCAGCCGCATGAACTCCGCGCGCTCTTCGGCGCTCGCGTCGGTCACGCCGAGCGTGGGCGTGTCGATGAAGCCGGGGCTCACCACGTTCACGCGGATGCCGCGCGTCACCAGCTCCGCCGCGAAGCCCGAAGCCATCGAGCGCAAGGCGGCCTTGGTGGCGCTGTAGACGCTCATGCCGTGCATGCCGCCTTCGTCCGCGATGGACGAGGTGAAGACGATGGCACTGCCCGCGGGCATCAGCGGCGCCAGGCGCTGCACGGTGAAGAACGGCCCCTTGGTGTTGACCGCGAAGGCGCGGTCGTAGCCGGCCTCGGTCACCTGCTCGAAGGGTTCCAGCGACGAGATGCCCGCGTTGATGTGCAGCAGGTCGATGCGGCCGAGGCGCTCGCGCACCGTGGCGGCGAGCGCGTCGATGTCGGCCAGCGAGGCCGTGTCGGAGGCCAGCACCTGGGCCCGTGCTCCGAACGGTTCGAGCACGCGGCGCGCGGCCTCCAGGTTCTGCGGGTTGCGTCCGGTGACGAGCACGTCGGCGCCGCCGTCGAGCAGCGCCTGTGCGGTGGCCAGGCCCATGCCGAGGGTGCCGCCGGTGATGACGGCTTTCTTGCCTGCGTAAGGTGTGTGGGGTGTGGTGTTCATGGCCGTCGATGATCCGGATCGCACGGCCTGCGGTCGCGCACGTTCAGCTGTGGGGGAGCACAAACGGTCGACGGCATGCAGGGCGCTCGCGGCCCATAATGTTTCGATGAGCGATACCCATCTGGACACCGATGTGCGCGGGCCCGGCCTGGCGTCCGACGTGGCGCTGTCGGCTGACAGCTTCGTCGCACCGCGGGCCACCGACAGCCTGCGCGTCGACATGCGCCAGACCCCCGGCGGCGTGGTCGGCTACGAGGCCTTGCCCGACCACCGTCTCAAGCTGCACGCGGGCGCGCCGGTGGCGGGCGCGTGCCAGTTCCATCGCTTTCTCTACACGCGCGGCGACCTCGACATCCTGCCGGCCGGCAGCGCCGACATCTGGCACGAGGAGTCGCCGAGCACCTCGGTCGTGGTGCGCATGGCGCCCGCGCTGCTGATGCGCACGGCCGACGAGATGGGCCTGCCGGCCGAGCGCGCGGTGCTGGGCGAACGCCACCAGTTCCGCGATCCGCAGATCGAGCACATCGCATGGGCGCTCGACGCCGAGCGGCGTGCGGGCTTTCCCAATGGCCGGCTCTACACCGACAGCCTCGGCACCGCGCTCGCGGTGCAGCTGATCGCCGCCGGTCCGCAGGTGGCTCCGTCACCTGCGCAGGGGCTGACGCGGCTGCAGCTGAAACGTGTCACCGAGTTCATCGAAGCCCATCTGGACGGTGACCTGTCGCTGGCCGCGCTGGCCGAGGTCGCGGGCCTGAGCGCTTCGCACCTGAAGACGCAGTTCAAGCGCTCAACCGGTCAGGCGGTGCATGCCTACGTGGTGCATCGCCGCGTCGACCGCGCGCGCAGCCTGTTGCTGAACAGCGAACTACCCGCGAGCCTCGTGGCGCTCGAGAGCGGCTTCTCGCACCAGAGCCACATGGCGCGCTGCATGCGCCGCGTGCTGGGCCTCACGCCCGGCGAGGTGCGGCGCGCGGCCTGAGGCGAGCCGGGTTCAGCGGGCTTCGTCGTCGAAGCCGCTGAATTCGATGTCGGGCGCGCTCGTGTTGTGCTTCGAGGGCAGGCTGCGGCCGAAGCGCACCTGCGTGGCGTTCAGCGTCTTCACCTCGGGCAGCGGCAGCACCTGCTCGGCCGCCTGCGGCGAGGCCAGCCAGCGCACTTCGCTCATGTCGGCGTTGTTGGGCGTCACGTACATCGAGCGCAGCACCGCGAAGGGTTGCTTCGCGCTCTGCGTGGGCTTCGAGAGCGTCACGTCGAGGGCGGTGCGCGTGCGGCTGATCTCGGCCACGCGCGCCACGGCGCTGCTGCCGTTGGTGAAGCGCAGGTGGATGGCGAGCGGCTTCGGCACGACGCGGATCGCCGCGATGTTCACCACCGGCCGTCCGGCCTGCACGACCGGGCCGAGCAGGAACGACGAGCCATACACGCCATCGCCGAAGCGCGCCTCGGGCAGCGGCTTGAGGCGCCAGTAGCCGTCGGACGGGTACAGCACGATGGCCTCGAGCGCCTTGCCCTTTTCCTTCTTGAACACCTGAAGCAGGTGAAAGCCGCGGTCGTGGCGCATGCCGACCTGCACCGGCACGCGCGCCGGCCGCCAGAAGGTCGGCAGCGTCATGCCGACGATGCGCCACTGCGCGTTGTCGAGCAGCACGACGGTGCGCTTCCTGAAACGGTGCGCCGGATCGGTGGGGTGTGCGCCGCCATCGAAGTTGCAGCCCGAGAAATCGGGTGCGGTGACGTCGTTGCCGATGCTGCCGAGGTAGCTTGGCTGCAGCGCCTCGATGCGCATGCGGCGGATGCCGTCGCCGCGCAGCACCATCGACACGTTGTCTTCCTCGGCGCAGGCCGTGGGGGTGGTGGCGTTCTCGACGGTGGCGGCGACAGGGGCTGCGGAAGCGGCTCCGGCGGTCAGCAGCAAAGAGAGGAAAGCGGCGGCGGGAGCGCGGGCGGCAAGGCGCGCGGCAGTCGAAACGGGCATCGGGTCTCCGGTGAAGAGGAGAGGGCGCGCGAGCACGCAAGAACCGGAAGGGCTCAGGTCGGGTCGCGGCGCGCCATCAGGTCGCTGAAGAGCTTATGTTCGCATTCCGGGTCGGAACACTTCTCGCAAGGCCATGTCCACGTGGCGGGCTTCGTGTCGCGGCGAGTGCGCGTGCGGGTACGGCCTTCGTTGCCGGCGATGGTGTTGATCGCGTTCCATGCATTCGCCAGCCGTTCGCCGCCGCTGCCGTGCACCACGGCGTAGGAGAGTCCGGCACGCGTGAGCGCGGCACGCACCAGCGTGTCGGTCGGCTGACGCGCGTGCGGGCCGTCGCGCATGTCGTCGGCCACCCAGGGCAGGTCGAGCGCGGTGAGCAGCGTGATGGCGTAGCGTCGCTGCGCGGCGAGCGCGCTGTCGTAGAGCGAGGTGTCGGCGAAGAGCTGCTCGCTGTAGACCGCCGTCATGAGCGCCGTCGTGTCGGCCACTACAACGCCTGTGGCTGCTGCCAGGTCGATGCGGCGCATCTGTTCGTCGGCGATGGCCTGCTGCTCGTCGGGACGCGGCGTGCGGCCCTCGCGTTCGCACCATTCGCGCAGGTACTCGCCCACCAGCGTGACAGGCGTGCCGCGGTCCTGCAGGCGCTGCGCGATGGCGCGCGAGAGCTCGGTCTTGCCGGTGCTCTCGGCACCCACGAGCGCGATGACGCAACCGGTCGGCAGGCTCGGCGTCATGCGGGCACCGCCTTCGTTCCGGCCTGAGGCAGGCGTCGGCGCCATGCGAGGAAGCCGGCCACGCTGAGCACGGCGAACACCGTGTACAGCCCCGTCGTGAGCCACAGGCCCTTGTGGATGAACAGGCCCACGCTGACCACGTTCACGGCCAGCCACACGAGCCAGTTCTCGATGAACTTGCGACCGAGAAGGAACTGCCCGACCAGGCTCAGGCCGGTGACAAAGCCGTCCCACCAGGGCACGTCGGTGTTGGTGAAGCGGCCCAGGAAGAGGGCGACCATGGGCCACGCGATGGCGCAGGCCACGAGTGCGTACACGGTGCCGCGCGGCGACAGCCGGCTCACCCGCAGGGCGCTGCCGTCGGCGCGATGGCCCCGCAGCCATTGCGCCCAGCCCCACAGGGCGACGAATGCGAAAAAGACTTGAAGGGCGGCATCGCCGTAGATGCGTGCCTTGGCGAACACCACCACGTAGAGCAGTGAACTGACGATGGCCAGCGGCCAGCCCCAGTGGATCTCGCGCATGTTGCAGCCGACCATCGCGAGCGCGAGCACGGCAGCGACGAGTTCGAGCCAGGTGACGGGAGCGCCCCACCACACGAAGGCGGAGGCCGACAGGAGCTCGAGGATCAGATTCGCCCCCGAAGGGCACCGTCGTCGTGGCCTGTTCGCGAGACACCGCGGAACCGGCTTCGCCGGGCCGCAGGTGTCGCCCCCTGAAAGGGGGTTGGCGAAGCGACACGAAGTGCGCGAAGACTGGGGGTCATCCTAGTGAGCGATCTGCACGAAGACTTCGTTCGGCTTGACCATGCCGAGTTCCGCGCGGGCGCGCTCCTCGACCATCTCGAGACCGTCCTTGAGGTCATTGACCTCGGACGCGAGCCGCTCGTTGTTGAGGGCGGCCTTGGCATTGGCGTCCTTCTGGTCGGCCAGCCGGGTTTTCAGCTGGGCGACCTCGCGCACGCTGCCGCGCCCGTTCCACAGCTGCCACTGCAGGATGGCCAGCAGGAGCACCAGGATGAGAGGAGGGACGAAGCGCGCGCGCATGCGGGCTGCAGTGCGCTACTTGAGGTTGTAGAACGCGCCGCGGCCCGGGTAGACGGCGATGTCGCCGAGGTCTTCTTCGATGCGCAGCAGCTGGTTGTACTTGGCGATGCGGTCCGAGCGCGACAGCGAGCCGGTCTTGATCTGGCCGGCGTTGGTGCCCACGGCGATGTCGGCGATGGTGCTGTCCTCGGTTTCGCCCGAACGGTGCGAAATGACGGCCGTGTAGCCCGCGCGCTTGGCCATCTCGATGGCGGCGAAGGTTTCGGTGAGCGTGCCGATCTGGTTGATCTTGATCAGGATCGAGTTGGCGATGCCCTTGTCGATGCCCTCTTGCAGGATCTTGGTGTTGGTGACGAACAGGTCGTCACCCACCAGCTGCACGCGCTTGCCCAGGCGTTCGGTCAGGTGCTTCCAGCCGTCCCAGTCGCCTTCATGCATGCCGTCTTCGATGCTGATGATCGGGTACTTGTCGACCCAGGTGGCGAGCATGTCGGTCCAGCTCTCGGCCGACAGCGACAGGTTCTCGCCCGACAGCACGTACTTGCCGTCCTTGTAGAACTCGCTGGCCGCGCAGTCCAGGCCCAGGGCGATCTGCTCGCCGGGGGTGTAGCCGGCCTTGTCGATGGCTTCCAGGATCAGCTGGATGGCTGCTTCGTGGCTCTCGACGCTGGGGGCGAAGCCGCCTTCGTCGCCCACGGCCGTGCTGATGCCGCGGTCGCCCAGGATCTTCTTCAGGGCGTGGAACACTTCGGCGCCGTAGCGCACCGACTCGCGGAAGCTCTTGGCGCCCACGGGGATGATCATGAACTCCTGCAGGTCCAGGCTGTTGTTGGCGTGCGCGCCGCCGTTGATGACGTTCATCATCGGCACCGGCAGCTGCATGCCGCCCATGCCGCCGAAATAGCGGTACAGCGGCAGGCCCGACTCCTCGGCCGCGGCGCGGGCCACGGCCATCGAGACGGCCAGGGTGGCGTTGGCGCCCAGGCGGCCCTTGTTGTCGGTGCCGTCCAGGTCGATCATCGTGCGATCGAGGAAGGCCTGTTCGCTGGCATCGAGGCCGAGCACGGCTTCCGAGATCTCGGTGTTGATGTTCTCGACGGCCTTCAGCACGCCCTTGCCGAGGTAGCGGGCCTTGTCGCCGTCGCGCAGCTCGATGGCCTCGCGCGAACCGGTCGAGGCGCCCGAGGGCACGGCCGCACGGCCCATGGTGCCGCTTTCCAGCAGCACGTCGCATTCGACGGTGGGGTTACCGCGGCTGTCGAGAATTTCCCGGCCGACGATGTCAACGATTGCACTCATGCTTGATTTGCTCCAGTTTCCAAAACTTGTTGTGTGTGGCCGCCGTCGCGGCGCTCAGACACCTTCGACGACGATCATGCGCATGATCGCCGCTCCGGCCCTCGCTGCGCGTGCTTTGCCATATTCCGGCGAGGCATAGAACTTATGCGCGGCTTCGACGTTGGGGAACTTCAGCACCACCAGGCGCTGCGGGTTCCAGTCGTCGCCTTCCAGCACCTCCACCTTGCCGCCGCGTACGCACACTTCGGCGCCGTGCGCCTTCATGGCTTCGGTGGACCACTTCTTGTAGTCCTCGTACTGCGCGGGGTTGGTGACCTCGACGTTGGCGATGATGTAGGCGCTGGTCATTGCTGGAAGATGTCCTCGAGAAATGCGTTCTTCTTGGTGACCCGGTCGAGCGTGACGAGCGTCTCGAGCAGGGCCTTCATGTGCTTGAGCGGCACGGCGTTGGGGCCGTCGCTCAATGCCTTGCTGGGGTCGGGGTGCGTCTCCATGAAGAGACCGGCCACGCCCACGGCCACGGCCGCGCGCGAGAGCACCGGCACCATCTCGCGCTGGCCGCCCGAGCTGGTGCCCTGTCCGCCGGGCAGCTGCACCGAGTGCGTGGCGTCGAACACCACGGGTGCCTTCGTCTCGCGCATGATCGCGAGCGAGCGCATGTCCGATACGAGGTTGTTGTAGCCGAAGCTGGCGCCGCGTTCGCAGGCCATGAAGCTGTCTTCATCGAGGCCGGCTTCCTTCGCGGCAGCACGAGCCTTGTCGATGACGTTCTTCATGTCGTGCGGTGCGAGGAACTGGCCCTTCTTGATGTTCACCGGTTTGCCCGACTGCGCCGCGGCGTGGATGAAGTCGGTCTGGCGGCACAGGAAGGCGGGCGTCTGCAGCACGTCGACCACCTTGGCGGCCTCGGTGATGTCCTCGTGGGTGTGCACGTCGGTCAGCACCGGCAGGCCGAGTTCGCGCTTCACCTTGGCCAGGATCTCGAGGCCCTTGTCGCGACCCGGGCCGCGAAAGCTCGTGCCCGACGAGCGGTTGGCCTTGTCGAAGCTGCTCTTGAAGATGAACGGGATGCCCAGCGACGCCGTGATTTCCTTCAGCGTGCCGGCCGTGTCCATCTGCAACTGTTCGGATTCGACCACGCAGGGGCCAGCGATCAGGAAGAAGGGCTGGTCCAGCCCGATGTCGAATCCGCAAAGTTTCATGCAACGGCCTTGAGTGCCTTGTTCGTGCTGCCTGCGCTCTTGTCCTTGTGGTCGAGCGCCGCCTTGATGAAGGCGTTGAACAACGGATGGCCGCCCCACGGCGTTGACTTGAACTCGGGGTGGAACTGCACGCCCATGAACCACGGATGCACGTTCTGCGGCAGCTCGACGATCTCGGTCAGGTGCTCGCGCTGGGTGAGCGCGGAGATCACGAGGCCGGCGTTGCGCAGCTCGTCGAGGTAGTTGACGTTGGCTTCGTAGCGGTGGCGATGGCGCTCGGTGACGACGTCGCCGTAGATGCTGTGCGCCAGCGTGCCGGGCGAGACGTCGGAGCTTTGCGCGCCCAGGCGCATGGTGCCGCCGAGGTCGGACTTCTCGTCGCGCGTCTTCACGGTGCCGTCGCGGTCCTTCCACTCGGTGATCAGCGCGATCACGGGCGTGGGCGTTTCGGGGTCGAACTCGGTGCTGTTGGCGTTCTTCAGGCCGGCGACGTGGCGGGCGTATTCGATGGTCGCGACCTGCATGCCCAGGCAGATGCCCAGGTACGGCACCTTCGATTCGCGGGCGAAGCGCGCGGCCGAAATTTTGCCCTCGACACCGCGCTGGCCGAAGCCGCCGGGCACCAGGATGGCGTCGTACTTGGCCAGGCGCGACACGTCTTGCGCCGAGATGGTCTCGGAGTCGATGTAGTCGATCTTCACGCGCGCATGGTTCTTCATGCCGGCGTGGCGCAGCGCCTCGTTGAGCGACTTGTAGCTGTCCGACAGGTCGACGTACTTGCCGACCATGGCAATCGACACTTCCTGTTGCGGATGCTCGACCTCGTACACCAGCTCGTCCCAGCGCGTGAGCTTGGCCGGCGGCGTGTTGATGCGCAGCTTGTCGCAGATCAGGCCATCGAGGCCTTGCTCGTGCAGCATGCGGGGCACCTTGTAGATGGTGTCGACGTCCCACATGGAGATGACGCCCCATTCGGGCACGTTCGAGAACAGCGAGATCTTGGCGCGCTCGTCGTCGGGAATCGGGCGGTCGGCGCGGCACAGCAGGGCGTCGGCCTGGATGCCGATTTCGCGCAGCTTCTGCGCGGTGTGCTGCGTGGGCTTGGTCTTGAGTTCGCCGGCCGCGGCGATCCAGGGCACGTAGCTCAGGTGCACGAAAGCCGAGTTGTTCGGGCCCATGCGCAGGCTCATCTGGCGCACGGCTTCCAGGAAGGGCAGCGATTCGATGTCACCCACGGTGCCGCCGATTTCGACGATGGCCACGTCCACCTCGTGCGCCGTGCCGATGCCGGCGCCGCGCTTGATGTATTCCTGGATCTCGTTCGTGATGTGCGGGATGACCTGCACGGTCTTGCCGAGGTAGTCGCCGCGGCGTTCCTTCTCGAGCACGGTCTTGTAGATCTGACCGGTCGTGAAGTTGTTGGCCTTGCGCATCCGCGTGTTGATGAAGCGCTCGTAGTGGCCGAGATCGAGGTCGGTTTCTGCGCCGTCATCGGTGACGAACACCTCGCCATGCTGGAACGGCGACATCGTGCCGGGATCGACGTTGATGTACGGATCGAGCTTGATGAGGGTGACTTGGAGGCCGCGCGATTCGAGGATCGCGGCGAGCGAGGCGGAGGCGATTCCCTTGCCAAGGGAAGATACGACACCACCGGTGACGAAGACAAATTTGGTCATGCCAGTTCCGGACGCGTGAATCCGGGCAGTGGGAAATTGCGATTATAGGTGTCCCCTTTGTGCCTCCACGGCCCAAGGCCATCCCGCGGCTGATCTTGTCGGTATGTGAGCAACAATATGTCCTTATGCAAGATCTCGCTGGCAAACACATCGTCCTCGGCCTCACAGGCGGCATTGCCTGCTACAAGTCGGCGGAGCTGTGCCGGCTGCTCGTGAAGGCGGGCGCCACGGTGCAGGTCGTGATGACCGAAGCGGCCGAGCAATTCATGACACCGGTCACGATGCAGGCGCTCTCGGGACGCACCGTCTACACCTCGCAGTGGGACGCCCGCGAGCCCAACAACATGCCGCACATCAACCTGAGCCGCGAGGCCGACGCGATCGTGCTGGCGCCCTGCAGCGCCGATTTCATCGCGCGGCTCGTGCAGGGGCGCTCCGACGAGCTGCTGAGCCTGTTGTGCCTGGCGCGCCCGACCGACCGTGTGCCGCTGCTGATCGCCCCGGCCATGAACCGCGAGATGTGGGCCCATCCGGCCACCCAGCGCAACCTGATGCAGGTGGCTGCCGACGGCGCGACCGTGCTCGGCGTGGGCAGCGGCTGGCAGGCCTGCGGCGAAACTGGCGACGGGCGCATGCTCGAGCCGGCCCAATTGCTCGAGGACATCACGGCTTTCTTCCAGCCCAAGCTGCTGGCAGGGCAGAAGGTGCTGGTCACGGCCGGCCCGACCTTCGAGGCGCTGGACCCGATCCGCGGCATCACCAACCATTCGTCCGGCAAGATGGGTTTCGCCATTGCCCGCGCGGCGCGCGAGGCCGGCGCCGAGGTCACGCTGGTGGCCGGCCCGGTGCACCTGCCGACGCCGCGTGGCGTGAGCCGCATCGACGTGCTGTCGGCGCAGGAGATGCTCGAAGCTACCACCCGTGCCGCGCAGAGTGCTAGCATTTTCGTAGCAACAGCCGCCGTGGCCGACTGGCGCCCGGCCACGCACAGTGACCAGAAGATCAAGAAGGACGGCAGCGGCCAGACCCCGGTGCTGCACTTCGTCGAGAACCCCGACATCCTGCTCACCGTGGCCAAGAGCGAGCGCGCTCAGGCCAAACAGCTCTTCTGCGTGGGCTTTGCCGCCGAGAGCGAGAACCTGGCCGAGCACGCCAAGGCCAAGCGCGAGCGCAAGGGCATTCCGCTGCTGGTGGGCAACATCGGCCCGCTGACCTTCGGGCAGGACGACAACGCGCTGCTGCTGGTGGACGCGAAGGGTGTGCGCGAGCTGCCCCGCGCACCCAAGCTCCGGCTGGCGCGTGAGCTGATGACGGAGATTGCCGCGCGACTTCCCGATTGGAGGGCCTGATGAACACCGAATCGAACACACCGCCCAACGGCGACTTCGCCCGCTACGTGGAGCAGCTTTCGGCGCGGGCGGGTCAGTCCGCTCGGACGCCCGGCAAGGAGTCCGAGCACGGGCTCGATGTCGGCATGACGCCTTCGCCGGGCGCGCAAGGAACGGTTGCCGCGCGGCGTGATTCTTCGAGCGACGAAGCCGCGAAGGCAGACGCGATCAAGGCCATCGCCCCCGCCACGCTCAAGGTGCTGGCCGGCATGGCGGCGCTGGTGTTCCTGGTGCTGTGGTCGATCGGCGTCCCGCTCTCCGTGCTGGTTCTGGGCGCCGCTGCGGCGGCCTGGTCCGGCAAGCGTTTTCTCAAGGGGCTCAGTCTGAAGCCCGGGGTCGCCAAGTGGCAGCAGGTGCTCGAAGAGGCCGCCCGCAAGCAAAAAGAACAGCAACAGAAGTGAACAAGGCAGAAAGTCAGTGAAAGTCGACGTCCGAATCCTCGATCCGCGCATGGTGGATCAATTGCCCGCGTATGCCACCCCCGGAAGCGCCGGCCTCGACCTGCGGGCCTGCCTCGATGCCCCGATCACGCTCGAGCCCAATGCCTGGCAACTGGTGGGCACCGGCATCGCGATCCATCTGGCCGATCCGGCCTATGCGGCGCTGATCCTTCCGCGCTCGGGCCTGGGCCACAAGCACGGCATCGTGCTGGGCAACCTCGTCGGCCTGATCGACAGCGACTACCAGGGCGAGCTGAAGGTCAGCGCCTGGAATCGCAGCAACACGCCCTTCGTGCTGCAGCCGATGGAACGGCTTGCACAGCTGGTCATTGTGCCGGTCGTGCAGGCGCAGTTTCAGGTGGTCACCGAATTTGCAGCCTCGCAACGCGGCGAGGGCGGTTACGGCTCGACCGGCAAGCACTGATTGCACTGAGGCTCGCCTGCCCATCAGAGCTGAAGGGCACCTGAGTATCCGAGGCGTAAAGAGCGGAACTGCCCGCGCGCGGTCTGCCTCGAAGGTTTCAGCGTGTGTCTTTCGTCATCGCGGCTTCGGCTGAGGCGTTAGGCACAGGCAGGCATGCGATCCGTTCGGGCGCGTGCTGCTTTCTTCGAGGAGCCTCTTTCATGAAAATCTCAACGCGCTTCATTTCCGTCACGGCGTCCGTGCTCGCACTGGCCACGCTCACGGCCTGTGTGGCGCCGGCACCGGTCTACCAGACCTCGCGCTACCCCTATCAGGCCCCGCCGCGGGCCATTGCGTACCAGGAGGCTGCTTACGTCGAGTACGGCCACGTGGCCAACATCGAAGTGCTGCGCAGCGAGACTGCAGGCATCGGCACCACGGGTGGCGGTGCCGTCGCGGGCGGTCTCATCGGCGGCGTGGTGGGCAACCAGTTCGGGCGCGGCCAGGGCCGTGCCGCGGCGACCGCACTCGGCATCGTGGGCGGCGCCCTGCTGGGCAACACCATCGAAGCCCAGCAGAACGGGCCGCGTGCCTATGAAAGCTACCGGGTCTCGGTGCAGACCGACCACGGCGGCTACCGTGCCTTCGACGTACAGAACCCGGGCGACCTGCGCATCGGCGATCGCGTGCGCATCGACAACGGGCACATCTCGCGCATGTAGGCGATCGGCCGCGCAAGAAAAAAGCCGGGCAATGCCCGGCTTTTGCTTTGTGGGGTGGCGTGGCCTCAGTGCAGCATCTGGTTGCCCGGTGCCATCGGCGGCACCTTGAAGAAGGCGGTACCGGCCGAGCCGCGGCCGACTTCTTCCTCGGTCGCTTCGCGCACCGAGCGCACCGTGATGTCGAGGCGGATCGCGATGCCCGCCAGCGGGTGGTTGCCGTCGAGCACGAGGTGGTCGGGGTAGATCTCGGCCACCGTGTAGAGCGCGTCCTTGGGCATGGCCTCGCTCACGCCCTTGGGCAGGGCGGAGCCGTCGAAGGTCATGCCTTCCTCGGTGCCCTCGGGGAAGAGCGCGCGCGGCTCCAGGAAGAGCAGCTGGTCGTTGAAGTCGCCGAAGCCCTGCTCGGGCTCGATCTGCAGCTGGACGCGCGCGCCGGGCTCATGGCCCTGCAGGGCGGCCTCGATCACGTCGAAGAGGTCGTCGCCGCCCACCATGAATTCCACCGGCTCGTCGAGCACGTCCAGCACATCGCCGAGCGTGTCTTTCATGGTCCAGGTCAGGCCGACCACGCATTGTTCAGAGATTTCCATTGCAGAATTCTCCCATGGAGATCAATCAACCGCTGCCCTTGCTTGGCGGCCTGAGCGCCGCGCAGTTCATGCGCCGGCACTGGCAAAAGAAACCCCTGCTGATCCGGCAGGCCGTCCCCGGCATGGTGCCACCGATCGACCGCTCCTCGCTGTTCGCGTTGGCGGAGCGCGAAGGCGTCGAGTCCCGCCTGATCCGGCATGGCGCATCCGGCTGGTCGCTCAAGCACGGTCCGCTGCCTCGGCGCGCGTTGCCGCCGCTGAAGCAGCCAGGCTGGACGATGCTCGTGCAGGGCGTCGACCTGCACCATGACGGCGTGCACGACCTGCTGCGGCAGTTCCGCTTCCTGCCCGATGCGCGCCTGGACGACCTGATGATCAGCTACGCAAGCGACACCGGCGGCGTCGGCCCGCATTTCGACAGCTACGACGTGTTCCTGCTGCAGGCGCACGGCCGGCGGCGCTGGTCCATCGGCAAGCAGTCCGACCTGCGGCTGCAGCCCGATGTGCCGCTCAAGGTGCTCGAGAACTTCGAGCCCGAACAGACCTTCGTGCTCGAGCCCGGCGACATGCTGTACCTGCCGCCGAAGTACGCCCACGACGGCGTGGCGGTGGGCGACGACTGCATGACGTACTCCATCGGGCTGCGTTCGTCCGCCGTGGGCGAGCTGGGTGCCGATCTGCTGGCGCGCGTCGCGCAGGCCTATGCCGAAGACCTGGAGGACGCAGGCCCGGCCGAACTGGCGCGCTACCGTGATCCGTCGCAACCGGCGGTCGAAGCTCCGGCCGCGATGCCGGCTGCGCTGCAGGAGTTCGCACGCAAGGCCGTCGAGGCTGCGCTGCGCGACCCCGATGCCATCGACCGCGCACTGGGCGAATCGCTCACCGAACCGAAGGCCAATGTCTGGTTCGGCGAAGGCGCCGAGGCGCCCGAGGTGCTGCGCGAGGTCACGCTCGACCGCCGCACACGCATGCTCTACGACGCGCGGCACATCTACATCAACGGCGAGAGCTTTCGCGCCGGCGGTGCCGACGCCACGCTGATGCGCAGGCTGGCCGACCGGCGCGCGCTCGGCGCACGTGAACTGGCTCGCGCCAGCGAGGGGGCGCTGGCGCTGCTGGGCGACTGGTGCGAGGCGGGCTGGCTGCATGCCGAATGACGGCGGGGCGGCCCCGGCGCCTTTGACCGAAGGCCGTTTCGACGGCCGGGAGGCTTTCGCCGACCTCGTGCGCGAAGCCTTGGCTGCGGCAGCGAGCCAGGGCTGGAACGAGATCGTCTTCAGCGACCCCGACTTCGTCGACTGGCCCCTGGGCGAGCGCGCGAGCATCGAGGCGCTGCAGGCCTGGTCAGGCCGTGGCCGCCGCTTGCTGCTGTTGGCAGGGCGCTTCGACCTGGTGGAGCGCGGCCACGCGCGCTTCGTGACGTGGCGCCGCACCTGGGACCACATCGTCGAATGCCGTGCCACAGGCGGCCGCGCGGGCGCGACCGAGGAGGTGCCCAGCGCCCTCTGGACGCCCACCTGGTGCCTGCGCCGCATCGACCCCGAGCGCAGCCGCGGCGTCTGCAGTAGCGAGGCGCGCGCGCGGCGCGACCTGCGCGAGAGCGTCGACGAGCGCTGGCGCCAGGGCCGGCCGGCCTTTGCGGCCTCCACGCTCGGCTTGTAAGCCAATGCCGCAAATACACCCCTGCGACATATCCGGGCGAGGTTGGCGGTCTAGAATTTTTTGATTCCAGACCTTCATTGCCAAAGGAGTCCTCATGAAGAAGTCGTCGTCCGTCCTGATTGCCTCGCTGATCGCCGCCGCCGCCCTGGTGGCCTGCGGAACGAAAGAGGACGCCGCGCCTGCGGTCGTGACCCCGCCGCCTGCTCCCGTGACCGAACCCGCACCCGCCGCACCGCCGGCCGCCGCGCCCGCTTCGGCACCGTCGGCAGCCGCTTCGTCGGCCCTGGACGCCGCCAACGCCGCGACCGAGGCCGCCAAGAAGGGCGAGGCACCGAAGCAGTAATTTCGCTGCCAGGTCCACACCATGCAAAAAGCCGCCCGAGGGCGGCTTTTTCATTGGGGGAGGGCGAAGGCGCTCAGACGGGGCTCAGACGTCCAGCCAGGGCGAGCCTTCGGCGGCGGTCGCCGTGAGCATTTCGGCCTCGTCGCCGCCCAGTGCGTCGGCCATGAGGCGCCGCACGATCTCGGGCCGGTTGTTCTGTTCGCTCAGGTGCGCCGCGACCACGTGGCGCAGTCCGTCGTGCAGCACGGCACGCGCGATGTCGGCCGCGGCGGTGTTCGACAGGTGGCCGTAGTTGCCGCCCACGCGATGCTTCAGGAACGCGGGGTAGGCCGAGCCGGCCAGCAGGTCGCTGTCGTGGTTGAACTCGAGCAGCAGCGCATGCGCGCCGCGCAGCCGGGCCAGCACATGGCTGGTGGCGTGGCCCAGGTCGGTCAGCACGCCCAGCGTGCGGTTGCCATCGGTGCAGCGCAGCTGCAGCGGCTCGCGGGCGTCGTGAGGCACGGTGAAGGGCTGCAGGCAGAGGTCACCGACCGTGAACTCGGCATCGTCGCGCGCCAGGTGCAGGCGGCCTTCGTAGTCGCGGCCGCCGGTTGCGAGCCAGGTACCTTCGCTCATCCAGACCGGGATGCGGTCGCGCAGCGACAGGGCATGGGCGCAACCGATGTGGTCGCCATGCTCGTGGGTGATGAAGACGGCGTCGAGGTCCGATGCGGCAAGGCCCGCCTGGGCCAGCCGCCGGTCGAGCTGTCGGATGCCGAAGCCGCAGTCGACCAGGAGGCGGGTGGTGCGGCCGGCGCTGGTCGTCGCTTCGACCAGCGCGGCGTTGCCCGTGCTGCCGCTGCCGAGGCTTCGGAAGCGGAGCATGGGACTTACCTCAGGTCGTCGGCGATGACCTTGACGATGCGTTGCGCGTTGGCCGAGGTTTCGGGCGCGCCGGCTTCGTTCAGGACCGAGACCGTGGTGGCTTCGCCCTGGCTCTTGACCGAGATGCGGAACTTGATCGGCGCTTCGTCCTTCTTCGAGCTGCTGAACAGCTTGCCGAAGAAGCCTTCGTCCTTCTTGTCGGGGTTCGGCGTCACGTAGCGCACGTAGTAGATGCCGGCGCTGCGGTCGCGGTCTTCGACGGTGAAGCCGGTGCGGTCCAGGGCCAGTCCGACACGGCGCCATGCGCGGTCGAAGCCTTCGCTGATCTGCACGACCGGCTGGTTGCCGACGGTGGCCACGGTGGCGGTCTTGGGCGTCGCGGTGGTGGCGGCGAGGATCTTCGACTGCTCTTGCGACACGCCGAGCTTGACCATCAGGCGGCGCAGGAATTCGGTTTCGAGCTCAGGATCGCTCGGGCGGGGCTGCCACACGGTCTGGTCCTGGCGGGAGTTGTTGTAGACCTCCTGCATGCCGCGGTGGCTGATGAAGATCTCGGTGCCGTTGGTGCTGCGCTCCAGGCGGGTGCGGAAGCGGTCGAGTTCGCCGGTCGAGTAGACCGAGTCGACCAGCTTGCCCAGCGTGCCGCGGATGATGTCCTGTGGCAGCTTGGCGCGGTTCTCGGCCCAGTCGGTTTCCATGATGCCCAGGTTGCGCTGGTCGGTGGTCAGCAGGAAGCCGCTTTCCTGCCAGAAGTCCTTCACAGGCTCCCAGAGCTGGTCGGGCGTGCGGTTGACGACGATCCAGCGCTGCGTGCCCGAGCGCTCCATGCGCACGTCGCCGATGTTGGCCACGGCCGTGGGAATGCCCGGTGCGTTCGCGATGCCGGCCTGGTAGGCGTTGGCGGTGACGGCGCCGCCTGGCACCGCGTAGCGGTTGTCGCGCGAAAGCTGGGAGAGATCCGGTGGGACTTCGAGCGTCGGGGCCTTGCCTGCACTCTTGTAGTCGATCTTGTCGCTCTCGAGAACGGAGCAGGCGGCGAGGCTGGCAACGAGGGCCAGCAGTGCAAGTCGCGAAATGTTCTTCAACGTCGTCTTCCTTGGTGGAATGGTTCGGTCAATCGATGGGCCCCAGCGCCCCGCCTTCTCTGAGCGCTGTTCCGGCAAAAGGTTGCTTGACCTTGATTGGAGCAGGGGAAAGGCGGGCGGGAACCGGTGTGATCGGTGGGGAACGGGTTCGGTCAGTCCTTGAGCAGGCCGGTGGCGCGCAGGGCACCTTCGACCGCCGGACGGCTCGCTTCGCCCAATTCCGTGAGCGGCAGCCGCAGGGCGCCGCCGCACAGACCCAGGCGGGCCATGGCCCACTTGAGCGGGATCGGGTTGGGTTCGACGAACAGGTTGCGGTGCAGCGGCATCAGTTCGAACTGCAGCTGCATGGCGCGCTTCACGTCGCCGGCCAGCGCGGCCACGCACAGCTCGTGCATCTTGCGCGGCGCCACGTTGGCCGTGACGCTGATGTTGCCCTGGCCGCCGCACAGCATGAGTGCCACCGCCGTCGGATCGTCGCCTGAGTACACGGCAAAGTTCTTCGGCAGGTCGCGAATGAGCCACTGGGCGCGCTCGATGTTGCCGGTGGCTTCCTTGATGCCGATGATGCCGGGCACCTGCGCCAGCCGCAGCACGGTGTCGTGCGCCATATCGGCGACGGTGCGGCCGGGCACGTTGTACAGCACGACGGGCAGGTCGCCGACAGCTTCGGCGATGGCCTTGAAGTGCTGGTACTGGCCCTCTTGCGTGGGCTTGTTGTAGTAGGGAACGACCTGGAGTTGCGAGTCGGCGCCGACGCCTTTGGCGAACTTGGCGAGCTCGATGGCTTCCTTGGTCGAGTTCGCGCCGCAGCCGGCCATCACGGGCACGCGGCCCCGGGCCTGCTCGACGGATACGCGGATGATTTCGCAGTGCTCTTCCACATCGACCGTCGGCGATTCGCCGGTGGTGCCGACCACGCCAAGGCAGTCGGTGCCTTCGTCAATGTGCCAGTCGATGAGCCGCCGCAGGGCGGGGTAGTCGACACTGCCGTCGTCGTGCATCGGCGTGACGAGCGCGACGATGCTGCCTGTCAGTTGCTCCAAGGGAATCTCTTTGTCGGTGGACGAAAGCGGCCATTCTACTGACTCCGGCCGGGCCGGAGACAGTTGTGTCGGCGCGCTCAGCTGGCCTTCAGGAAGTGGCGGGGCGGGGCACCCGCGGCCGCTTCGCCGGGCCGCACGGCGGCGATGCGCTGGACGAAGCGCGCCGGCTCCGGCAGGAAACCATCTTCATAAGCCACGACCCGCAGGCTGGCGCAGGCCCCGAGCAGTTCGCCAGGCTGCAGCAGGAAATCGGGCCGCGAGGGCTTGCCGACGGACTCGTTGCCGGCCGCGAAGGTCTCGTACAGCAGCACGCCGCCGGGCGCCACCGCGGCCACGATCTCGGCCATGCGCGGGCGCCAGAGGTAGTTCGTGACGACCACCGCGCCGAAGCGCTGGGCCGCGAAGGGCCAGGGGCCCGACTCGATGTCGGCCGCCACGACCCGGCCGAAAGCGCCCGCGGCCTCGACGGCTTCGGGCGCGCGGTCGACGCCGGTCACTGCATGTCCGCGCCCGGCGAACCACTGCATGTGCCGCCCGGACCCGCAGGCCACGTCGAGGACGGTGGCGGCCGGCGCGAGCAGGTGCGACCAGCGCACGATCCATTCAGAAGGTGTCGCGGTCGCATGCACTGCGGCTGCTATATCTTTCATAGCGGTCGATCTTGGGGCGAGGTTGTCAGAAGCAGGACCACACCTGGTCGACCAGCGTGACCAGGAATGCCGGATGCACATACAGCGCGAACACGCCGCCCAGCGCCGCCAGCACGGCGGCGAGCCAGGCGGCCTGGGCCAGGTGGTTGCGTGTGGCGGGTGTCATGGCAATGGCTCCTTGAACAAGAGGACGGTCAGGCCGCCGCGCCGGCCGGCCGGACCGTGCGCGCAATGGCGCTTTCCTTGACTGGGAGGTTGATCAGCGCGGCGAACACGCCCAGCGCGATCGAGATGTACCAGACGATGCTGTAGCTGCCGCTGGTGTCGTACAGGTAGCCGCCCAGCCAGACGCCGAGGAACGAGCCCACCTGGTGGCTCAGGAACACGAAGCCGCTGAGCATCGACAGGTGCGCCACGCCGAAGATGCCCGCCACGATCGCGTTGGTGGCCGGCACGGTCGACAGCCACAGGAAGCCCATCGCCGCCGAGAAGATGTACACGCTGAGCGGCGAGATCGGCACGACCAGGAAGAGGGCGATCGACACTGCCCGCGCGAAGTAGATCGCCGCAAGGATCTTGCGCTTGGCCAGCTTCTGCCCCAACAGGCCGACCGTGTAGGTGCCGAACACGTTGAACAGGCCGATCAGCGCCAGCGCATAGCCCGCCACGTCGGCCGACAGGCTCTTGTCGCGCAGGTAGGTCGGCATGTGGATGCCGATGAACGCCAGCTGGAAGCCGCAGACGAAGTAGCCCGCCATGAGCAGCCCGAAGCTCGGGTAGCGGAAGGCCTCGCCCACCGCCTGCATCACCGACTGGTCGCGATGGCCGGCCAGCGCGGCCGTTTTCGGTTCACGCAGGCCAAAGGCCAGCGGGATGATCACGAGCACCACCACCGCCAGCATCGCCAGCGCGCTCTGCCAGCCGAAGGCGCCGATCAGGCGGCCTTCGATGGGCGCCATGAGGAACTGGCCGAACGAACCGGCCGCAGCCGCCACGCCCATGGCCCACGAGCGCCGCTCGGCCGGGATCTGGCGGCCGATCACGCCGTAGATCACGGCGTAGGTCGAGCCCGCCTGCGCCGCGCCGATCAGCACGCCCGCGCTCAGCGTGAACAACAGCGGTGTCGGCGAATGCGCCATGCCGAACAGGCCCAGCGCGTAGAAGACCGAGCCGCCGATCAGCACGCGGAACGCGCCGAAGCGGTCGGCCAGCATGCCCGCGAACACGCCGAAGATGCCCCAGGACAGGTTCTGCACCGCGAGCGCGAACGAGAAGGTCTGCCGGCTCCAGTCCTGTGCCTGCGTGATGGGCTGCAGCCAGAGGCCGAATCCGTGGCGGATGCCCATCGAGAGCGTGACGATCATGGCGCCGCAGAACAGCACCTGCTTGATCGAAAGGGTGGGAGCGGGGGAGGCTTGCATCCTTCGAATGTAGCGACATGCATGCTGCGGCAGGTGTCGCGGTGGCTAAAGCCATTGATGATTTGTGAGCGCGGTTTCGATGCGCGTACGGCATCAAAGAGGGAAGGCAGGCTGCGCCCGCCTTCCTTCCTTGTCAGCGCGCCGCAGCAGCCGCCGCGCCGCGCACGCCCGGAAAGCCGTGCTCGCAGGCCCGCCACGCCAGCACCAGCCCCGGCACCAGCAGCGCGAGCAGTGCCCAGGGCAGGCTGGCCGCGCCGCCGCCTTGCAGCAGCAGGCCGCCCGCCAGGCCACCGCCGGCGATGGCAAGGTTCCAGGTCGTCACCACCATCGACTGCGCCACGTCCGCCGCGTCGCCGGCCGCCTGGGCCGAGGCCGTTTGGAACAGCGTCGCCGCGCCGCCGAAGGCCAGGCCCCAGACCGCGACCGCGAGGTACACGCCCGCCGCCGACCCGCCTGCTGCGGCGAGCATCAGCGCCGCCAGCGCGAAGGCCGTGGTGCCAGCCAGCACGAGCATGCGCAGCCAGCGGTCGATCAGCACGCCCGTGAGCCAGATGCCGCCCAGCGAGGCCGCGCCGAAGACCAGCAGCACCCGCCCGACCTGCGTGCCGAGCCCGGCGTGCGCCAGGAAGGGCGCGATATAGGTATAGAGGATGTTGTGCGCCAGCACGAAGGCGAACATCACGGCCAGCACCGGCCGCACGCCCGGCAGCAGGAACACGCGGCGCACGCTTTGCTGGCGCCCGGCGTCCTGGCCCGGGAAGTCGGGCACCCGCCAGCGCACCCAGCCGAGCAGCAGCACCGACAGCGCCGACATGATCAGGAAGGCCGGACGCCAGCCTACGCTCGCGCCCAGCAGCGTGCCCGCCGGAATGCCCAGCGACAGTGCCAGCGGCGCGCCCAGCATCGCGACCGCGATGGCCCGGCCCTGCTGCGACGGCGCCACCATGCGCGCCGCATGCCCGGCCAGCAGCGCCCACAGCAGGCCGGCGAATACGCCGGCGAAGAAGCGCGCGACCAGCGTCAGCGTGTAGTCGTGCGACAGCGCCGTGACCGTGTTGACCACCGCGAAGCCGCCGATCGCGCCCATCAGCAGCGGCCGGCGCCGCCAGCCACGCGTGAAGGCCACGAGCGGAATCGCTGCCACCAGCGAGCCGATCGCGTACACAGTGACCAGCTGGCCGACCAGCGCGGGCGCCACGCCCAGATCGGCGCCGATCTGCGGCAGAAGGCCGGCCGGCATCGCCTCGGTGAGGATGGTGATGAAGCCGCCGGCCGCCAGTGCCAGCAGGCCCGAGAGGGGCAGGGGGGAGGAAGACGTCGTGTCACGCATAGACCGCATCCCTCAGTTCGGTGACGAAGCGGCCCGACATGCCTTCGTAGAGCGTGTTCGTGAAGGCCACCACGCTGAGCTCGCGCGCCCGGTCGACGAACCAGGCGTGTCCGTAGGCGCCGCCCCAGCGCCAGGTGCCGGGCGATTCCGGCGTCTGCGTGGGCTGCGGGTCGTGCAGCACCGAGAAGCCCAGCCCGAAGCCCCAGCCTGGCGCGTCTGCCGGCCCCCAGGTGCCCGTGTGGTTGCGGCCCATCGCATCGACGGTGGCGGCGCCCAGCAGCGGGGCGCCGCCGGTGCGCAGCGTTTCGAGCAGGCGCAGGAAGTCGCCCGCGCTGCCGACCATGCCAGCGCCGGCCGAAGGCCAGGCATGGGTGTCGAACGCGCGCGCCGGATCGAAACGGATGCCGATGGCGCCTTCGAACGGCGTGACCACGACGGGGCCCTCCATGCGCCGCGGCGGCGTGGCGTCGGGGCCGTTCACGTAGGGTGTGGCGAGTCGCTGGTCATCCGGTGCGGCGGCGAAGCCCGTGTCGTGCATCTGCAATGGTGCGGTCACCAGCGTGCGCACGGCCTCGGGCAGCGGCAGGCCGCTGGCCGCCTCGACCACCGCGCCGAGCACGTCGATGGCCAGCGAATAGAGCCAGCCCGTGCCGGGCGGATACAGCAGTGGCACGCTGGTGAGGCGTTGCAGGTTGCCTGCCAGCGTCAGGTCGCCGTCGCGGTCCATGCCGTCCGACACGCCAGCGCGCGCATAGGGGCCATCGTCCGAGCTTTCGAGGAAGCGGTAGCCTAGCCCGGCCGTGTGGGTCAGCAGTTGCCGCAGCGTGATGACGGCTTCGGCGTCGCCACCACCCGCACTTTCAGGCAGGCGAGGGCGGAAGTCCGGCAGCCAGCGCGTCACCGGGTCGTCGAGACCCAGGCGGCCCTGGTCCACGAGCACCATCGCGGCGGTCGAGACGATGGGCTTGGAGACCGACGCCAGCCGGAACAGCGCGTCCTCGCGCATCGGCTGGCCGGCCTCGCGGTCGGCCAGACCGGCGGCGCGCCGGTGGACGAGGCGCCCGTTGTGGCTCACGAGCACCACGGCGCCCACCAGCCGCTGCTCGGCGAGCGCGCGGTCGATGGCGGCGTCGATGCGCGATGGATTCGGGCCCTGCCAGGCCGGGGAGAAATGGGGGGGAATGTCGGGGAGGAAGGTCATGCGGCCAACGATAGGAAGAAGCTGACTTCGGATAAAGACGGCTACAGTTCCGATCAATGCGGACATTGGCGTCCGAAATGGAGATTCCCATGGACAGCCTCAGCGGCTTCGCCGTCTTCGTTCAGGTCGCCGAGACCCGCAGCTTCGTGGCGGCCGGGCGCGCGCTCGGCGTGTCGGCTTCGGCGGTGGGCAAGCGCGTGGCGCGGCTCGAGGAGCGGTTGGGTGTGCGGCTGTTTCACCGCAGCACGCGCAGCATCACGCTCACCGCCGAGGGCGCGCTGTTCCTGGCGCGCAGCCGCCGCGTGCTGGCCGAGATCGAGGCGGCCGAGCAGGAGCTGTCGCAGGCCACCGGCACGCCGCGCGGGCGGCTGCGCGTGAGCCTGCCGCTGGTCAGCTCGCTGGTGTTGCCGGTGCTGGCCGACTTCATGGCCGCGTACCCGGCGATCGAGCTCGATCTCGACTTCAGCGACCGGCTCGTGGACGTCATCGAGGAAGGCTTCGATGCCGTGGTGCGCACCGGCGAGCCGGCAGATTCACGGCTGTCGTCGCGTCAGCTCGGCGAGTTCTCGCAGCTGCTCGTGGCTTCGCCCGCCTACCTGGCGCGCCACGGCACGCCTGCCTCGCCGACCGACCTGGCCCGGCACGCCTGCCTGCACTACCGTTACCCGGCGACGGGCAAGGTGGAGGTCTGGCCGCTGGCACCCGGCCCCGACGGCAGCGAGGCGCACCCGCCGGTCTCGATGATCTGCAACAACATCGAGACCCGCCTGTGCTTCGCCCTGCGCGGCCGGGGCATCGCCTGCCTGCCCGACTTCAGCGTGCGCGCCGCGCTGGCCGAGGGCGCGCTGGTGCCCGTGCTGGCCGACCACCTGCTGCGGCCCCGTACCATCGCGTTCCGCGTGCTGTGGCCTTCGGGGCGTCATCCGTCGCCCAAGCTGCGGGCGTTCATCGACTTCCTGGGCGCGCGGATGTTCGGTCCACCCGCAGAAATCAGTGCCTGATGTGCGAAAAGGCCGCGGCCGGTGCCTGTATGGGTATCCAGTCATTTCAACTCAATTGACTACAATTCGCGCCCATGGCGACTTCCCCCAAGACATCTTCAGACTCCGCTTCCGGCTATTCGGAAGGCTCCATCCGCGTGCTCAAGGGCCTCGAGCCCGTGAAGCAGCGCCCGGGCATGTACACCCGGACAGACAACCCCCTGCACATCATTCAGGAAGTGCTCGACAACGCGGCCGACGAGGCGCTGGCGGGCTACGGCAAGAAGATCAAGGTCACGCTGCACACCGACGGCTCGGTCAGCGTCGAGGACGACGGCCGGGGCATTCCGTTCGGCATGCACCCCGAAGAGAAGGCGCCCGTCGTCGAGCTGGTGTTCACCCGGCTGCATGCCGGCGGCAAGTTCGACAAGGGCTCGGGCGGCGCCTACAGCTTCTCGGGCGGCCTGCACGGCGTGGGCGTGTCGGTGACCAATGCGCTGTCCAAGCGCCTCGAAGTGACCTCGCACCGCGAAGGCTCGGCCGCCAAGCTGGCCTTCAGTGCCGGCGACGTGATCGAGCCGCTGGACATCCGTCCGCTCGAAGCCCGCGAACGCCGCCAGGGCACCACCGTGCGTGCCTGGCCCGACGCCAAGTACTTCGAGACCGCCGCGCTGCCGATGGGCGAACTCACCCACCTGCTGCGCAGCAAGGCCGTTCTGATGCCCGGCGTGAGCGTCACGCTGATGGTCGAGAAGACCGGGGAGACGCAGCAGTGGCTCTACAAGGGCGGCCTGAACGACTACCTGATGCAGACGCTCAACGGCGACCCGGTCATTCCGCTGTTCGAGGGCAGCGGCCATGCCGACAAGAACGCCGACAACTTCGCCGAGGGCGAGGGCGCCGACTGGTGCGTGGCCTTCACCGAAGACGGCCAGCCGGTGCGCGAGAGCTACGTCAACCTGATTCCCACCAGCGCCGGCGGCACGCATGAAAGCGGCCTGCGCGACGGTCTGTTCAACGCCGTCAAGAGCTTCATCGAGTTGCACTCGCTGCTGCCCAAGGGCGTGAAACTCTTGCCCGAAGACGTGTTCGCGCGTGCTTCGTACGTGCTCAGCGCCAAGGTGCTCGACCCCCAGTTCCAGGGCCAGATCAAGGAGCGCCTGAACTCGCGTGATGCCGTGCGCCTGGTGTCGAGCTTCGTGCGCCCCGCGCTGGAGCTGTGGCTCAACCAGCACGTCGACTATGGCAAGAAGCTGGCCGAACTGGCCATCAAGGCCGCGCAGACGCGCCAGCGCGCGGGCCAGAAGGTCGAGAAGCGCAAGGGTTCTGGCGTGGCCGTGCTGCCCGGCAAGCTGACCGACTGCGAGAGCAAGGACATCAGCCACAACGAAGTCTTCCTGGTCGAGGGCGACTCCGCCGGCGGCAGCGCCAAGATGGGCCGCGACAAGGAAAGCCAGGCCATCCTGCCGTTGCGCGGCAAGGTGCTCAACACCTGGGAAGTGGAGCGCGACCGCCTGTTCGCCAACACCGAAATCCACGACATCTCGGTGGCCGTGGGCGTCGATCCGCACGGTCCCAACGACTCGCCCGACCTGAGCGGCCTGCGCTACGGCAAGATCTGCATCCTGTCCGATGCCGACGTGGACGGTTCGCACATCCAGGTGCTGCTGCTCACGCTGTTCTTCCGGCACTTTCCGAAGCTCATCGAAGCCGGCCACGTGTATGTCGCAAAGCCGCCATTGTTCCGGGTCGATGCGCCTGCGCGCGGCAAGAAGCCGGCCTCCAAGGTCTATGCGCTGGACGAGGGCGAACTCACCGCCACGCTCGACAAGTTGCGCAAGGACGGCGTGCGCGAAGGCGCCTGGAGTATCAGCCGCTTCAAGGGCCTGGGCGAAATGAGCGCGGAACAATTGTGGGAAACGACGCTCAATCCGGACACCCGCCGGCTGATGCAGGTCCAATTGGGCCGGTTCGATTTCACGTCCACCCAGGGCGAGATCACCAAGCTGATGGGCAAGGGCGAAGCGGCAGCGCGGCGCGAGCTCATGGAACTGCGCGCCGACGACGTCGACATCGACGTCTGACCGTTCCCCTTTCTTTCCTTTTTCTTCTTCTCACACGCATGTCGGTTTTCAAGCGTTCGCTGTGGTTGGCCCTTCTGTTGTGCATGCAGCAGGGGCTCGCGCACGCCGCCGACATCTACGGCTACATCGACAGCAACGGCGTGGCGCACTTCGCGGCCGAGAAGGTCGACGAGCGCTACAAGCTCTTCTTCCAGGGCGGCCAGAGCTTCGACACTGCCAAGGGCCTGTCGCCACTGCGCGGCGGCATCAACCGCAGGCTAGACGGCAAGGTGTCGCCGGCCTCGCAGAACCTGCTGGCCATGTTCGAGGCCTCGCCCGGCTACAAGACTGCGAAGGCGGCGTTGCGCGATGCGTCGAGCAAGCACGCCATCGACTACGAACTGCTGCAGGCGCTGGTCGCCACCGAATCGGGCTTCGATGCCAAGGCCGTCTCGCCCAAGGGCGCGATGGGGCTCATGCAGCTCATGCCCGCCACCGCGCAGCGCTACGGCGTGGCGGCGGACAAGCGCGGCACGATCGAGAAGAAGCTGTTCGACCCGCACGTCAACATCGCCGCCGGCTCGCGCTACCTGCGCGACCTGATCGCGATGTTCCCGGGCCAGATCGAACTCGCGCTGGCCGCCTACAACGCGGGCGAGGGCGCGGTGCAACGCGCCGGCAACAAGATCCCGAACTACAAGGAAACGCAGAACTACGTGCAGACCGTGCTGCAGCTCTATGCCTACCTGAAGCCTTCCGCCGTGACGGTGGGCGGCAATCTTCGCAGCGGCAGTGGCAGCAGCGGCGGCAAGACGCCAGGGCGCGTGCGCATGGAGATGTCGGTGCCCAAGGGCGGTGCGATCGGCCGCGGCAACATGCCGTCCGAATTGCCGCGCAGCGCGCCGATGATGCCCGAGGTTCCCGAGTCGTCCGACGTGCCGACCAGCGCGGCCGAGCCGGGCGACGTTTCACCGCCGTCCCCGTTGTCCTGACGCCGGAGACCGCCACGCCCCCCGCTTTCATTTCGGGCTGAGCGCAAGACGCACGCAGCCCCACGCAACTGTTTTCTTTCTCTCTTCTCCATGGACGACTCCCAACCTCCGCTCGACCTTGCAGGCCCCACCGACGGCGACACGACCCTCACGCTGGCCGACTACGCGCAGACCGCCTACCTTGAATACGCCCTGAGCGTGGTCAAGGGCCGCGCGCTGCCCGATGTGTCCGACGGCCAGAAGCCGGTGCAGCGGCGCATCCTGTACTCGATGTCGCGCATGGGCCTGGGCTTCGGCGGCACCAACGGCACCGTCGGTGCCAAGCCCGTGAAGAGCGCGCGCGTGGTCGGTGACGTGCTCGGCCGCTTCCACCCGCACAGCGACCAGGCCGCGTACGACGCGCTGGTGCGCATGGCGCAAGACTTCTCGCAGCGCTATCCGCTGGTCGATGGTCAGGGCAACTTCGGCAGTCGCGATGGCGACGGCGCCGCGGCCATGCGCTACACCGAAGCGCGCCTGGCGCGCATCACCAGCCTGCTGCTCGACGAAATCGACGAAGGCACGGTCGACTTCATTCCCAACTACGACGGCAGCACCGAAGAGCCGCGCCTCCTGCCCGCGCGGCTGCCGTTCACGCTGCTCAACGGCGCCAGCGGCATCGCGGTCGGTCTTGCGACCGAGATCCCGAGCCACAACCTGCGCGAAATTGCCGACGCCTGCGTGGCGCTGATCAAGTCGAACGGCAAGCTCAGCGAAGAAGAACTCTTCGCCATCGTGCCCGGTCCCGACTACCCGGGCGGCGCGCAGATCATCAGCAGCGCCAGCGACATCGCCGACGCCTACCGCACCGGCCGCGGCTCGCTCAAGGTGCGCGCGCGCTGGAAGATCGAAGACCTCGCGCGCGGCCAGTGGCAGCTCGTGGTCAACGAACTGCCGCCGGGCGTGAGCACGCAGAAGGTGCTCGAAGAGATCGAGGAAATCACCAACCCGAAGGTCAAGGCCGGCAAGAAGGCATTGAGCGCCGAGCAGACGCAGCTCAAGGCCGCGATGCTGTCGGTGCTCGACGTGGTGCGCGACGAGTCGAGCAAGGACGCCGCCGTGCGCCTCGTGTTCGAACCCAAGACCTCGCGCATCAGCCAGGACGAGTTCATCACCACGCTGCTGGCGCAGACCTCGCTCGAAACCTCGTCGTCGATCAACCTCACGATGGTCGGCATCGACGGCAAGCCCACGCAGAAGTCGCTGCGCCAGATGCTCAACGAGTGGATCGCCTTCCGCGAGATCACCGTCGAGAAGCGCTCGCGCCATCGCCTGGGCAAGGTGCAGGACCGCATCCACATCCTCGAAGGCCGGCAGCTGGTGCTGCTGAACATCGACGAGGTGATCGCCATCATCCGCGCGGCGGAAGACCCGAAGGCCGCGCTCATTGCGCGCTTCAACCTCAGCGAACGGCAGGCCGAGGACATCCTTGAAATCCGGCTGCGCCAGCTGGCGCGCCTGGAAGCCATCAAGATCGAGCAGGAGCTGGCCTCGCTGCGCGACGAGCAGAAGAAGCTCGAAGACATCCTCTCCAGCCCGGCCACGCTGCGCCGCCTGCTGGTGAAGGAAATCGAAGCCGACGCCAAGACCTTCGAAGACGCACGCCGCACGCTCATCCAGGCCGAGAAGCGTGCCGTGGCCGAGGTGAAGGTGGTCGACGAGCCCGTCACCGTGATCGTGTCGCAGAAGGGCTGGGTGCGTGCACAGAAGGGCTGGACCAGCGAGAAGACCGCAGGCAATGGTGGTGCTGCGCCCGAGTACAGCTTCAAGTCGGGCGACACGCTCTATGGCGCCTTCGAATGCCGCAGCGTCGACACGCTGCTGGTCTTCGGCTCGTCCAAGGACAAGAGCGTGCGCGTCTACACCGTGCCCGTGGCGTCGCTGCCCGGCGCGCGCGGCGACGGCCAACCGGTCACCACGCTCATCGAGCTGGATGCCGGCACGCACGTCACGCACTTCTTCGCGGGCCCGGTGGGTGCCAGCCTGCTGCTGGCCAACACGGGCGGCTACGGCTTCATCTGCACCATCGAGAACATGATGTCGCGCCAGCGCGGCGGCAAGGCCTTCATCGACGTGGGCGAGGGCGAGCAGCTGTGCCGTCCGTCGCTGGTCGGCGGCGCGAGCGGCGCCGAGCCGATGCCGGCCGCCACGCACGTGGCCTGCGCGTCGACCGGCGGCCGCATCCTGACCTTCGACATCACCGAACTCAAGAGCCTGCCCAAGGGCGGTCGCGGCCTGACGCTGATCGACCTGGAGCCCAAGGACACCCTGGCCGGCGCCGCTGCCTATACGCGCAGCGTGCGCATCGACGGCATCGGCCGCGGCGGCAAGGAGCGCGACGAGACGCTGGAAATCCGCACCCTCAACAACGCACGCGGCACCCGCGCGCGCAAGGGCAAGGCGGCCGACCTGGGCTTCAAGCCCGCGAGCATCGTGCGGGTGCTCTGATGCTGGGCGGCATCGACATCAGCGCCCTGGGCATCCTGCTGGCCGTCGTCACGGGCTTCGGCAGCTACATCCTGGGGCGCCGCATGCGCGCCAAGCGCGCGCAGAAGCGGCATGAGAAGAACCAGGCTGCGGCGCGGGCCGGGGAGACGCGCCAGGTGCGGCGCGCGCGCGAACGGCGCGAACAGGGCAAGTAAGGCCGGCGACCCAACTGCCTGGCTGTCCGCTGAGCGGCGATCTGTGTGATCGCCGCCTCACCGCGGCACAGAGGTCACCTTACTTCAGCCCGCTCCACCACCGCACGTTGGTGCGCGCCTGCCCCACCGTCAGCACCTCGCCGATCACCGGTGTGGCCAGCTCGATCTTCTTGGCTTCGGCGAGGTTCGCGATGCGGTCCAGCGGGTCGTGCCAGGTGTGGAAGGCGAGGTCGAAGGTGCTGTTGTGCACCGAATAGAGCACCTTGCCGCGCAGGTCCTCGAAGGCCTTCACGCTCTGCTCGGGCGTCATGTGCACGGCGGGCCAGTAGGCGTCGTAGGCGCCGTTCTCCATCAGCGCGAGGTCGAAGCCGCCGAAGCGTTCGCCGATCTGCTTGAAGCCCGGGAAGTAGCCCGAGTCGCCGCTGTAGAAGATGCGCTGATCGCCGCTTTGCACCACCCACGAGGCCCACAGTGTGCGGTCGCGGTCGTTCATCGTGATCGCGCGGCCCGAGAAATGCTGCGCCGGTGTGGCGGTGAGCTTCACCCCCGCGTGCTCGCCGCCCTGCCACCAGTCGAGCTCGGTCACTCGCTCGGCGGGCACGCCCATCTCGACGAGACGGGCGCCCACGCCCAGCGGCACGAAGTAGCGCTGCACGCGCTGGGCGAGGTATTCGATGGTGGAGACGTCCAGGTGGTCGTAGTGGTCGTGCGAGAGGATCACGGCCTCGATCGGCGGCAGTTGCTCCAGCTGGATCGGCGGCTTGTGAAAGCGCTTCGGACCCACCCAGGTGAAGGGCGAGACGCGTTCGCTGAACACGGGATCGATGAGCCAGTACTTGCCCCTGAGCTTCAGCAGGTGCGACGAATGGCCCAGGCGCACCACATGGTTGGCGTCGGCCGCGAGCGCGTCGAGCGCCTGGGGCGTCAGGGCGCGCACCGGAATGGGGTCGACCGGCACCGTGTCGACCTTGCTGCCGACGATGAAGCGCGACCAGATGCGCCAGGCGCTGGCCGAGGGTTGCAGCTCGGGGTTGGCCATGTTCTGGAACACGCCGCCCTTGAATTGGGGTGAGTTGTCGTAGCGCGTTTCCCCGCCGCCGGCGCTGCTGCAGCCGGCGATGAACGCGCAGCCGGCCGTGGCGAGCACGGCGCTGCGGCGCAGCAGTCGAGGGAGATAGGCGCCTTGCGAATCCGTGTCGTCAGCCATGAAGAAACCCTCTTGATGTGTGTTGGTCTTGAGGCGCGAGACTAGCGGGAGTTGGCCTTCCAATGGTTTCAGCGACAGAAACATTCGGCGGGCGGGGGCAATCGGTTGGCCAGCGGCATACTCCGGCGATCGACGCTTCCAGCCTTTCATCGCCATGAAAACTGCCATCCTCGTCATCGACATGCAGCGCGGCCTTTGCGACGATCCGCCCCGCCCGTACGAGGCCGAAGCGGTCGTGGGGCGCATCAACGCGCTCACGGCGCGCGCCCGTGCGGCCGGAGTGCCGGTGGCGTTTGTCCAGCACGAGAACGCCGTCGATCTGGAATTCGATTCCGAAAGATGGCAATTGGCCGATGCCTTGCAGGTGACGCCGGCCGACGCCCGCCTGCGCAAGACCACGCCCGACTCGTTCCTGCGCACGCCGCTGGAAGCCTGGCTGTCGGGGCAGGGCGTGCGGCGCGTGGTGGTCTGCGGCTATTCGTCGGAGTTCTGCGTGGACACGACGGTGCGCCGCGCCGCCGCGCTGGGCTACGAGGTGGTGCTGGCGGCCGACGCCCACACCTCGCACGACAAGCCGCATGCCAAGGGCGCCTTCATCCGCGCGCACCACAACGCGACGCTGGCGGACATCACGAGCTTTGGCGTGCCGATTCGCGCGATCGACAGCGCGGACATCGTTTTCGATCGCTAGGGCGGCGCCCGGTGGCCTGAGCCGCCCTGAACAAGGCCTTCAGTCCGATCCCGCCCGCCAAACCCGCACCAGCGCCGCCATCTTCCCCCGGAAGCTCAGCCGGTCATTCGACAGTGCATCGATGAAGTCCGACAGCCGCTGCGACTTCACCATCGTGTAGATCGTGAGCCAGGTGGTCAGCACGAACACCACGCCGAACCAGATCGCCTTGCGCCACAGCGGCGCCTCGGCCTCGGCCAGCAGGTTCATGCCGAGGAAGCCGGTGGTCACGGTGCCGATGAGGCCGAAGAGCGTGACCACCGTGAGCCGCACGACAGTGCTGGCCTGGCGGCGCAGGCTGTCGGCGTCGAGGTAGGTGTTCATGTCGGCGATGCGCGCCTTGACCTCGTCGTACAGCGGATCGAGCCGCAGGTGCGTGGCGCACATGTGCGAGAGCGCGCGCACCTGCGCCTGCTCGGAAATCTCGTGGAACCAGTAGCGGTGCGTGAAGCGCAAGAAGCGCTCGAAGCTCGCGCGGATGGCGCGCTTGAACTGCTTCACGCTCGGCGTGCTGCGGATGTCGAGCTTCTTGAGCGCCTCCACCAGTTGGTCCGAGAACATCAGCAGCGAGGCCTTCTGGAAGTGCGCGATGAGGAACAGCAGGAAGTGCTGGTGTCTGAACTGCGCGAGCACGCCCCGGTCGCGGCAGCAGAAGAACTCGGAGCGCGCGTCGCCGACCACGATGAGCGCATGGCCGTTGCACAGGTAGCGCGTGTTGGGCGCCGCGCCCGCGTTCACCCAGAAGCGGTCGTAGCAGTACTTGTGCTCGAAGTCGGCCAGGTGATGTTCGGCGTAGGGCAGGTGGGCATCGGCGCCGCCCGCGCCCGTGACGAGCGCCAGCCGCACGAAGTCGTCTCGCGTCAGGCGGCGCGGATCGTCCAGTGACAGGTAGGCCATCACCGGCATACGGTAGTACTCGATCTGGCGGTAGCGCAGCACGCCGGGGTCGTCCGAATGGTCGCTCACCAGCGGCTGCATCAGGTAGGCCCAGTGCGCGGCGATGCGCGGCGCGCGGTGCTGCGCCACGTGCGAGAGGAAGGCGTCGCGCTGCTGTGCGTCGGAGGCGGCGAGCACGCGGCCTTCGACGTCGAGCCACTCGACGCTGGTCATGCAATGCAGCGCGGCACCGTCGGGCTCCCAGCCCGAGGGATAGGCGCGGCCGAAGCGGTAGAGGAGGTCCTGCGCCTGCGCGAGGCTCAGGTGGTCGGTGCCGACCTCGAGGTTGAGCAGCACCACGTCGATGTCGAAGAAGAAGTACAGGTCGCAGTGAATCACGTCGAGCGTGATGGGCGCCTCGCCGGGTCGCGCCACCAGCCGCACGGAGGCGATGTCGCGGCGGCGGAACACGCGCATCGGCGAATCGCCGTCGTTGCCCGCGGCCGTGCCGTGTGCCTGTTCCCTCGAGCGGCCTTCGCCGTACAGGAAGCGCTGCACGTACGGCAGGAAGCTCACGAACTCGTTGTAGTGCCGCTCGTGGAAGCGGCCGCTGTCGCCGGTGTATTCGTCGACCTCCTCGCGCCAGGGCGAGGCCTCGCCCATGTCGCGCAGCACGTGCCACGGACCGTGGTGCGAGGGCGCCGCGCCGGGCGCCGGCACGAGGCGTAAAGGCCAGAGCAGCGCCTGCCGGAAATGCTGCACGACGGGGCCGGTGGCCGGGGTGCCTGCCGGGGAAGAAGTGAGGTCCGCGGGGTCCGCATGGGGGTTCGGCATCGCGCCAGTGTAGGCAGGCGGGTGGGGCAAAACGCCCACCTAGGGGAATCCCTAGCTTGGTCTGAAACCGGTTTCATATAAGCTGCAAGCATTCCTTTCAAGGTCCGTGCAGGGCCCTGCCACGCACGCTCCGCCATGAACTACCAGTTCCAATTCGACGCCGTCTTTGCCGCCTGGCCGCTGCTGCTCAAGGGCACGTGGATCACGGTGCAGCTCTCGCTCACCGCCACCCTGCTGGGGCTGGTGGTGGCCATCTTCTGCGCCTGGGGCAAGACCTCGGGGCCGGGCTGGCTGCGCTTCATCGTCAATGCCTACATCGAGGTGATTCGCAACACGCCGTTCCTCGTGCAGCTGTTTTTCTTCTTCTTCGCGCTGCCGGCCATCGGCCTGCGCTGGTCGCCGCAGACGGCCGCGCTGGTGGCGATGGTGGTGAACCTCGGCGCCTACGCCACCGAGATCATCCGCGCGGGCATCGAGTCGATTCCGAAGGGGCAGATCGAGGCGGGCCGCGCGCTCAACCTGAAGTCGTGGGAGATCTTCCGCTTCGTCATCATCAAGCCCGCGCTCAAGGCGATCTACCCCGCGCTCACGAGCCAGTTCATCTTGCTGATGCTGAGCTCGGCCGTGGTCTCGGTCATCTCGGCCGACGACCTGACCTCGGTGGCCGCCAACCTGCAGTCGCAGACCTTCCGCAGCTTCGAGATCTACATCGTGGTCGCGGCCATCTACCTGGCGCTGGCGCTTGCCTTCTCGGCCATGTTCAAGCTGATCTACAAGCGCACGCTCAACTACCCGGACCGCCGGTAACTGACGACGACGGACGGAGCACACACCATGCGCACTTTCGGTTTTCCCGAATTCCTTTTCATCCTCGAAGCGGCCAAGTGGACGCTGGCGCTGTCGGCCATCGCCTTCGTGGGCGGCGCCATCCTGGGGCTCATCATTGCGCTGATGCGCACGTCGGAGTCCGGCTGGGCGCGCGGCATCTCGACGACCTTCATCCAGATCTTCCAGGGCACGCCGCTGCTGCTGCAGCTGTTCCTGGTGTTCTTCGGCGCGCCGGTGCTGGGGCTGGACATCAACCCGTGGGTGGCCGCGGGCGTGGCGCTCATTCTGAACAGCGCGGCTTTCCTGGGCGAGATCTGGCGCGGCTGCATCCAGGCCATTCCGCGCGGCCAGTGGGAGGCGGCGCAGGCGCTCAACCTCAACTACGCGGCGCGCATGCGCGACGTGGTGCTGCCGCAGGCCTTCAAGATCGCGCTGGCGCCCACGGTGGGCTATCTGGTGCAGATCATCAAGGGCACGTCGCTGGCGGCCATCATCGGCTTCGTCGAGGTCACGCGCGCCGGGCAGATCGTCAACAACGCCACCTTCCAGCCGCTGATCGTGTTCTCGGTCGTGGCTGCCATCTACTTCGTGATCTGCTGGCCGCTGTCGCTGCTCGCGGCACGCATGGAGCGCAAGCGCGCCCTGGCGCTCGCCCGCTGATCCCGTTCCTTTCGCTTTCGCTTTTCTCGTCGCTTCCTTTCTTTTTCAGGAGACACATCCCATGACCCGTTCCACCACCCGCCGCGTCGCGCTCGCCGCCCTGGGCCTCGGCGCCGCCCTGACCGTGTTCGCTCCCTTCGCATCGGCACAGAGCATGGCCGACATCAAGAAGAAGGGCGAGATCACCATCGGCATGCTGGTCGACTTCCCGCCCTACGGCACGACCGACGCGAAGAACCAGCCCGACGGCTACGACGCCGACGTGGCCAAGCTGCTGGCCAAGGACTGGGGCGTGAAGGCCAACATCGTGCCGGTCACCGGCCCGAACCGCATTCCCTTCCTGCTGACCAACAAGGTCGACCTGCTGGTGGCCTCGCTGGCCGTCACGCCCGAGCGCGCCAAGCAGGTGCAGTTCTCGCAGCCCTACGCGGCCGCGACCATCGTGCTGTACGGCGCCACCAAGACCTCGATCAAGGCCGCTGGCGACCTGAAGGGCCTGCGCGTGGGCGTGGCCCGCGCTTCGACGCAGGACGTGGCCGTGACCAAGGCCGCACCGGAAGGCACCGAGATCCGCCGCTTCGACGACGACGCCTCGGCCATGCAGGCGCTGATCTCGGGCCAGGTCGACGCCATCGGCTGCTCCGTGACCGTGGCCGCGCAGATCGCCAAGCGTGTGCCGGCCAACACCTTCGAAAACAAGTTCACGCTGGTGCAGCAGTCAATGGGCATCGCGATGCGTCCGGGCCAGGAAGAGCTGACCAAGGCCGTGAACGCCTTCGTGCAGAAGAACACCGCCAACGGCGAGCTGAACAAGCTCTACCAGAAGTGGCTGCAGGCTGACCTGCCCAAGATGCAGTGAGCTCCCGAGGCTGAAGAAGGAATCCTGGCATGACGACGGAATCGATCATCCGCATGGAAGCGGTCAACAAGTGGTACGGTGAATTCCAGGTGTTGACCGGCATCGACCTGTCGGTGCGCCAGGGCGAGCGCATCGTGATCTGCGGGCCTTCGGGCTCGGGCAAGTCCACGCTGATCCGCTGCATCAACCGGCTCGAGACGGTGCAGAAGGGCCGCATCGTGGTCGACGGCATCGACCTCACCGCGGGCGGCAAGAACGTCGACGCGGTGCGTGCCGAGGTCGGCATGGTGTTCCAGCAGTTCAACCTGTTCCCGCACCTCACCATCCTCGAGAACTGCACGCTGGCGCCGATGCGCTCGCGCGGCATGACCAAGGCGCAGGCGGAAGAGGTGGCCATGAAGTACCTCACGCGGGTGCGCATTCCCGAGCAGGCCGGCAAGTACCCCAGCCAGCTCTCGGGCGGACAGCAGCAGCGCGTGGCGATTGCGCGCGCGCTGTGCATGGCGCCCAAGATCATGCTGTTCGACGAGCCCACCTCGGCGCTCGACCCCGAGATGGTCAAGGAAGTGCTTGACACCATGATCGGCCTGGCCGAAGACGGCATGACCATGCTGTGCGTCACGCACGAGATGGGCTTCGCCCGCAGCGTGGCCGACCGCGTGATCTTCATGGCCGACGGCAAGATCGTCGAGCAGGCGCCGCCGGGCGAGTTCTTCAGCAACCCCAAGGACGAGCGCACGCGCCAGTTCCTGGGCCAGATCCTCAGCTCGCACCAAGCCCACTGATGGCCTTCGAAGTCCTGATTTCTCTGTCGTCCTTCGGTGCGGCCGAGGTGGGGCGGCACGGCCAGCTCTGGTGTTCGCAACTCTCGCGTGCAGCCGGTGCCGATTCGGTCGAAGTGCGCGGCGAGATGCTGCGCGATGCAGATGCGGAACTGCCTGCGTTGCACGGCCTCGCGTCGGTCTACTCCAGCCCCGAGGGGCTGTGGGCCGAAGGCGGCATGCTCGACGGCGCCGCGCTGCAGCGCGGCATTGCCGCCGCCGAGCGCGTGGGCGCGGGGCGGCTGAAGATGGCCATCGGCGACTTCCAGGCTTCGTCGCACGCTTCGCTCGCGGGTCTGAAGACCGCACTGGCCGAAACCCGCGTCGAGCTGCTGATCGAGAACGACCAGACCGTGCGCGCCGGCACATTGGCCGCACTGCAGGTCTTCTTCGACGCGGCCGACCGCGTCGACCTCTCGCTGGGCATGACCTTCGACATGGGCAACTGGCACTGGCTGGGCGAATGCCCGCTGCAGGCCGCGCAGGTGCTCGGCCATCGTGTGCGCTACGTGCATTGCAAGGGCGCGCAGCGCCTGCCGCACAAGTGGGTGGCGGTGCCGCTGGGCGACTCGGTCGCGCCGTGGCGCGCGGTGCTGCGTGCGCTGCCGGCCGACGTGCCGCATGCCATCGAATACCCGCTCGTGGGCGACGACCTGCTGGCCGTCACCCGCGCGCAGATCGACTTCATCCGCGCCGCACGGGCGTAGAAAATTACACACATGACGCAACCCACCGCCTTCGACGTCGCGCTGTTCGGCGAGGCCATGCTGCTGCTCGTGGCCGACCGGCCCGGCCCGCTGGAAGATGCCCAGTCGTTCCACAAGCGCACCGCCGGTGCCGAGACCAACGTGGCCATCGGCCTGTCGCGCCTGGGCCTGAAGGTCGGCTGGGCCAGCCGCCTGGGCATCGACTCGATGGGCCGTGCGCTGCTGGCCGCGATGCGCGCCGAAGGCATCGACTGCTCGCACGTGATCACCGACGCGACGCAGCGCACCGGCTTCCAGTTCAAGGGCCGCGTCACCGACGGCAGCGACCCGCCGATCGAATACCACCGCAAGGGCTCGGCCGCGAGCCACATGGGCCCGGCCGATGTCGACGAAGCCTGGCTGCGCTCGGCGCGCCACCTGCACGCCACCGGCGTGTTCGCCGCGATCTCCGAGACCAGCCTGCAGGCCGCGCTCAAGACCATGGACGTGATGCGCGCGGCCGGCCGCACCATCTCGTTCGACACCAACCTGCGGCCCACGCTGTGGTCGTCCACCGAGACGATGCGCCACTGGGTCAACGAACTCGCGTCGCGCGCCGACTGGGTGCTGCCCGGCATCGAAGAGGGTCTGCTGCTCACTGGTCACGACAAGCCGGAAGACGTCGCCAGGTTCTATCGCGAACGCGGCGCGAAGCTGGTCGTCGTCAAGCTCGGCGCGGCCGGCGCCTACTACGACAGTGACGTGGCCGGCACCGGCCATGTCGACGGTTTCCCTGTGAAGGAAGTGATCGACACCGTGGGCGCGGGCGACGGCTTCGCGGCCGGCGTGGTGAGCGCGCTGCTCGAAGGCAAGAGCGTGCCTGACGCCGTGCGCCGTGGTGCCTGGATCGGCGCACGCGCCGTGCAGGTGCTGGGCGATACCGAAGGCCTGCCGACGCGGGCGCAACTCGAAGAAGCGGGGCTTTGACGCCATGACGAAAAAGAATGTGCTCGTGTTCCGGGCGCTGCCCGAAGACCAGCTCGCGCGCCTGCAGGCAGTGCACCACGTCACCGTGGCCGATCCGCGCAAGGCGCCCGAAGCCTTTGCCGCCGCGCTCGGTACCGCGAACGGGCTGATCGGTTCGAGCTACAACGTCGACGCTGCGCTGCTGGATGCGGCGCCGCAGCTCGAGGTGATCTCGAGCGTGTCGGTCGGTGTCGACAACTACCCGCTGGCCGAGCTGCAACAGCGCGGCATCGTGCTGTGCCACACGCCCGACGTGCTCACCGAGACGGTGGCCGACACCGTGTTCGCGATCCTCATGGCCACGCAGCGCCGTGTGGTCGAGCTGTCGAACCTCGTGCGCGAGGGCCGCTGGACGAAGAACATCGGCGAGGAATTCTTCGGCACCGACGTGCACGGCAAGACGCTGGGCATCCTCGGCTTCGGCCGCATCGGCCAGGCCGTGGCGCGCCGCGCCGCGCTGGGCTTCGGCATGCCGGTGCTGTACCACGCGCGCCGCCCGGTCGACCTGGCCGCGCAGGCGCCCGAACTGCAGGGCCGCGCCACGCACACGCCGCTGGACGACCTGCTTGCGCGCGCCGACATCGTGCTCGCGATGCTGCCGCTGACCGATGCCACGCGCGGCATGATCGACGCCGCTTTCTTCGCGCGCATGAAGCCGGGTGCGTCGTTCATCAACGGTGGCCGTGGTGCGACGGTGAACGAAGCCGCGCTGCTCGATGCGCTGGACCACGGCACGCTGCGCGCCGCCGGGCTCGACGTGTTCGCGAAGGAGCCGCTGCCGTCCGAGTCACCGCTGCGCACGCACCCGCGCGTCACGCCGCTGCCGCACATCGGCTCGGCCACGCACGAGACGCGGCATGCGATGGCGGAGCTGGCGACGACGAATCTGTTGCAGGTGCTGGCGGGCGAGACGCCCACCGCGCGCTACGACACCGCCTCCGCCTGAGATGAAACCCACCGGCCGCGCCACCATCGCCGACGTCGCCGAAGCCGCCGGCGTCTCCAAGGCCACCGTCTCGCGCTTCCTCAACCACCGCGAGCGCTTGCTGAGCCCCGACATCGCCACGCGCGTCGAGGCGGCCATCGCCAAGCTGGCCTACTCGCCGAGCCCGATGGCGCAGGCGCTGAGCCATGGCCGCTCGCGGCTCATCGGCCTGATCGTGGCCGACATCACCAACCCGTACTCGGTCGCCGTGCTGCGCGGCGCCGAGAAGGCCTGCCAGGACGCCGGCTACCTCGTGATGCTGTTCAACCTCGGCAACGAGAGCGAACGCGAGCGCGAGGCCATCAATGCGCTCGCGGGCTACCAGGTCGACGGCTTCATCCTCAACACGCTGGGGCGCGGCAGCAACGTGGTCGACGCGGTCACGCTGCACGGCAAGCCGGCGGTGCTGGTCGACCGCCGTCACACCGGCATGCACACCGACTTCGTCTCGCTCGACAACCACGCCGCCATGCGCGACACCTGCGGCCATCTGGTCGAGGGCGGTTACCGCGAACTGCTGTACGTCACCGAGCCGCAGAAGGGCGTCAGCTCGCGGCGCGAACGCACGGCCGCGTTCGGTGCCTGCGTGGCTGCGCACGAGCCGCGCGTGGCGGGGGAGGTCTTCGAATCGGTCGAAGGCGAGAGCGACGCACTCGACGAGGCCCTGCGCGCGCTGCGCCAACGTGCCAAGCGAGGCCGCCGTGCGGCCGTGGTCGCGGGCAATGCGGTGGTCACGCTGCGCGTGGCGCAGGCCATGGCGCGACTCGACTGGCAGTTCGGCGCCGACCTGGGCTTCGTGGGCTTCGACGATCCCGAATGGGCCTCGCTGATCGGCCCCGGCTTGAGCACCGTGGCTCAGCCCACCGACGAAATCGGCCGCGCCGCGGCCACCTGCCTCATCGAACGCCTGCGTGGGCTCGACGCGGCGCCGCGTCAGCTGTTGTTGCCCGGCGAGCTCATGGTGCGGGGGTCATCTCAGGCACAGCCGTAGTCGCCTGCGCGGAGGCGGCCGGCGCTCGCATCCAACCGGCCGCACGCTCCGCGATCATGATCGTCGGCGCGTTGGTGTTGCCGCCGATCAGCGTCGGCATCACCGAAGCATCGACCACGCGCAGGCCCGCGATGCCGTGCACGCGCAGCTGCGGGTCGACCACCGCCATCGCATCCACGCCCATCTTGCAGGTGCCCACCGGGTGGTAGATGGTGTCGGCGCGTGCGCGGATGTGCTGTTCGAGCTGCGCATCGGTGTGCGCGTCGGCGGTGTAGACCTCGCGATGGCGATACTTCTCGAGCGCGGGCGAGCGCATGATCTCGCGCGTCTTCTTCACGCCCTGCAACAGCAGCGCCATGTCCTCGGGGTCGGCCAGGAAGCGCGGGTCGATGCGCGGCGCCGAGTCGGGGCTGGCGTCGTTCAGGCGCACATCGCCCCGGCCCTTGGGACGCAGCACGCACACATGGCACGAGAAGCCGAAGCCTGCATGCAGCTTGCGCGCGTGGTCGTCGGTGATCGCGATCACGAAGTGCAGTTGCAGGTCGGGCCGGCGCAGCTCGGGCGAGGACTTGATGAAGGCGCCGCCTTCCGCGAAAGGCGTGGCGACCATGCCCGTGCCGTCGCGGCGCCACCGGCCGATGGCCTTCAGCAGGTGCAGTCCGCCGACCGGGCCGATGCCGAACATGTCGGTCTGCTTCGACTTGTAGGCGACGATGAAGTCGGTGTGGTCCTGCAGGTTCTGCCCCACGCCGGGCAGCGCATGCCGCACTGCGATGCCGTGGCGCGCGAGTTCGTCGGGGTCGCCGATGCCCGAGAGCATCAGCAGCTGCGGCGAGTTGAAGGCGCCGCCGCACAGCGCCACCTCGCGGCGTGCGCGGATGGTTTCGACATTGCCGCCGCGCCGCACCTCGACGCCCACCGCGCGGCGGTCTTCGAGCACCACGCGCAGGGCTTGCGTGCCGGTCAGCACCGAGAGGTTGGGGCGCTGGTCCATCACCGGGTGCAGGTAGGCTGCGGCGGCCGAGCAGCGCTCGCCGTTCTTCGCGCCGCCATGGAATTGCGTGACCTGGTACAGCCCGGCGCCTTCCTGCTCGGGGCCGTTGAAGTCGTCGTTGCGCGCAATGCCGCACTCGGCGGCAGCGCGCACGAAGGCTTCGCTGATCGCGCGCGGGCTTTGTTGCTCCGACACCTGCAGCGGACCGTCGGCGCCGTGCAGTGCGCTCGCGCCGCGCTGGTTGCCTTCGGCGCGCAGGAAGTGCGGCAGCACCTCGTCGAAGCTCCAGCCGGCGCAGCCCGCGCGCGCCCAGTCGTCGTAGTCCTCGCGATGGCCGCGGATGTAGAGCATGGCGTTGATGGCGCTGGAGCCGCCCAGGCAGCGCCCGCGCGGCTGGTAGCCGCGCCGCCCGTTCAGGCCGGACTGCGGCACGGTCTGGTAGGCGTAGTTGTTGAGGCGCGGGCGGCCCGGCAGCATCGCGACCACGGCGGCCGGCGCCCGCACGAGGATGCCGCGGCCGTCGCCGCCGGCCTCGATGAGGCAGACCGTCACCGACGGGTCTTCGCTCAGGCGCGAGGCCAGCGTGGCGCCGCCCGAGCCGCCGCCCACGATCACGTAGTCGAATTCCGCCATGGCTTGGGTCCTTGTTGTCGTTGGATGTTGGGAGCGCCGACGCGCCGATGCGTGCCCCGGCATTGTGGCCAGCGTCTCTGGGGTCGGACCCAGCGGGTTTCCCCTGCCGGCCACAGGAAACCGTGGGAAGGGCGCGGCTTGCCGCCAGAATCGGCGCATGTCCGCCACCATCCTGCTGATCGACGACCATGCGATGTTCCGCGAGGGCCTGTTCCTCGCCCTGCGCGAGGCCGAGCCCTCGATGACTGTCGCCACGGCCCGCAACGGCGCCGAGGCGCTCGACGCGCTCGCCACCTTGCCCCGGCTCGATGCGGTGATGACCGACTACTACCTGCCCGACCTGGGCGGCGCGGCCTTGCTGGGCGAGCTGCACCGGCGGCGCAGCGGCCTGCGCATCCTGGTGCTGTCGGCCTCCGAAGACCCACAGGACATCGACACCGCGCTCGACGCGGGCGCGCAGGGCTTCGTGCACAAGTCGGCCGACAGCCAGCAGCTCATGGATGCGCTGCGCCGCGTCATGGCGGGTGAGCAGAACGTGGTGCAGGCCCTGCCGGCGGGCGCTGCGGCGCTGCCCGTGCTGTCGCCGCCCACCGATGTGCTGAGCACGCTCACGGCGCGGCAGGCCGAGGTGCTGCAACTGCTGTGCGAAGGGCTGCGCAATGCCGAGATCGCGCTGCGCCTGGCCACCAGCGAGAAGACGATCAAGGCGCACATCTCCGCGATCTTCGGCGCGCTCGGCGTGACCAGCCGCACGCAGGCCGTGATCGCGGCGCGGCGCGCGGGCATGCTCGGACGCCCGCGCTAGCGCCTGAGCTGCATCAGCGCGGCTGCTGCTGCGTCGTGCAGTGGATGCCGCCACCGCCGGCGGCAATGCCGTCGATGTCCAGCTGCACCACCTCGCGCCTGGGGAACAGCTCACGCAGCAGCGCGCGGGCGTTGCCGTCGGCGCGCGCATCGCCGAACTGCGGCGCCAGGACGGCGCCGTTGCAGACGTAGAAGTTGATGTAGCCCGCCGCGAACTCGTCGGTCTCGAAGGTGCTGCGCACCGTCTCCGGGCCGCGCAGCACTTCCACGCGCAGGCGCTGTCCGCGCGCGTCGGTGGCTTGCTTCAGGATCTCCAGGTGGCGCCGGGTCACGGCATGGTCGTAGGAGTCGGGGTCGTCGTCCAGGCCTGCGACCACCACGCCCGGCGCGGCAAAGCGCGCGTAGAAGTCGGTGTGGCCGTCGGTGATGTCGCGGCCCGCGATGCCGGGCAGCCAGATGATCTTGCGCAGGCCCAGCAGGCGCTTGAGTTCGGCTTCGCAGGCCTCCTTGCGCAGGCCGGGGTTGCGGTTGGCGTTGAGCACGCAGCTCTCGGTGATGATCGCCGTGCCCGCGCCATCGACCTCGATGCCGCCGCCTTCGAGCACGAGCCGCGTGGTCAGGCGCTGCACCTCGGCGCTGTCGGTCACGTACGCGGCCACCTCGGCGTCACGCGAATGCGACTGCTTGTTGCCCCAGCCGTTGAAGTTGAAGTCGACACCGGCCCACTCGCCCGCGCTGCTGCGCACGAACACCGGGCCGGTGTCGCGCATCCAGAGGTCGTCCACCGGCTGAACCTCGAAGGTCACGCGGTTGCCGCACAGCCGGGCGGCCAGGTCGTACTCCTGCTCGCGCACGAGCATGTGCACGGGCTCGAAGTTGGCGATGGTGCGCGCGATGCTGGCCAGGTGCTCGCGCGCCGGCTTCACCAGGCGCCGGCCCCAGACTCGTTCGCTCACGCCGAAGGACATCCAGGTGGCGCGGTGCGGGTCGCCTTCGTCGGGCATGTGCCAGGTGTCCGGCGCCGCGGCGATCGAAGACGACGCGGCGGCCAGGCCCAGGGGCGCAAGGCCCATGCCGTGCAGCAGGCGGCGGCGGGTCATCGGGAAATGCATGTCGGTCTCCGCAATCTGGGGCAAGGGCGCGGGATCACGCCGGTTCCTGTTGGGTCGTGCAGTGGATGCCACCGCCGCCCGCGGCGATGGCGTCGATGTTCAGCTGCACCATCTGGTGGCTCGGCAGGTGGGCCGCCAGCGCGGCGCGAGCCGCATTGTCCGCCGCGGCGTCGCCGAACTCGGGCAGGAACACCGCCTTGTCGGTGAGCAGGAAGTTCACGTAGCCGGCGGCGAACTCCTTGCGCGCATAGGTCGGGCGCACCTGGCTCGGCGTGGCCAGCGTGACGATCTGCAGGGCGCGTCCGCGTGCGTCGGTGGCGCCGGTCAGCAGCTCCAGGTGGCGGCGCGTCACGGCATGGTCGAACGAGTTGGGGTCGGTCTCCAATGCGGCCACGACCACGCCGGGCTTGAGGAAGCGGGCATAGAAGTCGGTGTGGCCGTCGGTGATGTCGCGGTCGGCGATGCCGGGCAGCCAGATGATCTTGTCCAGGCCCAGCATGCGCTTGAGTTCGACCTCCGCCGCCGCCTTGCTCACGCCCGGGTTGCGGTTCGGGTTGAGCACGCAGCTCTCGGTGATGAGGGCGGTGCCCTGTCCGTCGACCTCGATGCCGCCGCCTTCCAGCACCAGGCTGCTGCGCAGCAGGGGCACGCCGGCGAGTTCGGCCATGCGCGCCGCCACGGTGGCATCGCGTGCATGGGGCTGCTTGTTGCCCCAGCCGTTGAAGTTGAAGTTCACGGCGGCGCGCTCGCCCCGGGGGTTGCGCACGAAGACGCAGCCGGTGTCGCGCATCCAGAGGTCGTCGATGGCGTGCTCGATCAGGTGCACGTTGGAGCCGCACAGCTGGCGGGCCGTGGACACATCCGCGGAGTTCACCAGCATCCGGACCGGCTCGTAGACGCTGATCGCATTGGCGATGCGCGCCAGCGCCTGGTGCACCGGCTGGCGCATTTCCGGCGTCCAGATGGACTCACGCGCCGCGAAGGCCATCCACACCGCGCGGTGCGCGTCGCCTTCGTCGGGCATGCGCCAGCCGGCGTCGGGCGAGGGCGCCGGGTTGGGTGCGGGAGCAGGCGAAGGGTTGGGCAGGGGCATGGGGAAGGGCGGCAGGTTGCCGCCGCCACCACCGCCGCCGCCGCAGGCGGTCACGAGACCGCCCACAAGGCCAAGGCCGCCCAGGGTCAGGAGAGTGCGTCGAGTTGTCATTTGAATCAGGGTTACTACCAATGAGTCCCGGATTCTCTCGACGGCTATCTATTTACACAATTGATGTGTTTTCAACTGATTGATCGATTTGCCTCATGTTTTGCGCGTCTTCCTGCGCGAATTGAAGCAGGCTGTCGAACACCCCCCGCACCAGCGGCAGACGCGAAGGGCCCTCGGCGCGCGAGATCCAGAGGCTGCCCAGCGGCAGGCGGGGGCTGTCCGCCAGGAGCCGCAGTTGCCCCGTGCGCAGGGCGTCGTCGGCCAGCAGGCGCGACACCAGCGCGATACCCCGGCCGCGCAATGCCGCGTCGAGCACCAGGCGCGGGTCGTCGTAGATCGCGGCCTTGCGCCGGCCACCGAAGTGCGCGCGGATGAAAGGGCCGATGCGGTCGCTCGTGAGGTCGTCTTCCAGGCACAGCAAGCCGAGGGCGGCGTCGTCTGTTGATGTGGCCGGGCCGACGGCCACGAGCTCGTCGGTCAGCAGCGGCACCTCGAACACGCCTTCCTGCCGCAGCGGCACGCGGGTGATGGCAATGTCCACGTCCAGCTCGTCGATGAAGCGCGCGCTTTCGTCCACGGAAATGATCGGGCACAGGTCGGGGTGCGCCTGCAGCAGCCGATCGACACGCGGCTGCAGCCAGCCGTTGGCGACGGGCGCGGGGCACACCAGCGTGACGAGGCGATCGTCCATGTAGGTTTCGATGCGGGCGAGCCCGTTGCGGATGTGCTCGAGCGACTTGCCCACGCTGTCCAGCAGCAGGCTGCCCGCCACCGTCAGCTCCACGCCGCGCCCCTTGCGCCGGAACAGCGGCTGGCCGACCTGCTGCTCCAGCTGCGAGATCTGGTGGCTGACGGCGGACTGCGAGACGAACAGCTCTTCCGCCGCGCGCGAGTAGTTGCCCAGGCGCGCCGCCGCCTCGAAGCCAATCAGGAACTTGAAGGAGGGCAATCGGGTGTTGGACATATGAGTTGCATCAATGAATTCAGCGAAGAAATGTCGCTTTTTCATCGATGGAATTCAAGTCAGAGTCGGAATCCCTGAAATTTCCTCTGAAGGATCCTGTGATTTCCAACGATTTCGACGCCCGCCGAGCCGGGCTGCGCATGCCCGCCGAATGGGAGCCGATGGCCGCGACCTGGCTGGGCTGGCCGGTGAACGACCACCGCGAAACCTTGTGGGGCGCGCACTACGACGCGGTCTGCCAGGCGTTCGGCCTGCTGGCGCGCACCATCACGCGCTACCAGCGCTGCATCGTGGCCGCGCACGCGCCGTTGGCGGAGGCGGCGCGCGAGATCTGCGGCCCGCAGGTGCACGTCGTGCCCATCGCCGCCGAAGACAACTGGCTGCGCGACTGCGGTCCGATCTTCCTGGTCGACGAGCAGCAGGTCAGCCAGACCGCGGTGGGTTTTCGCTTCAACGCGTGGGGCGAGAAGTACCACCCGCATGACGGCTGCCAGCGTGCCGCCGCGGACATCGCCGCACTGGCCGGCGTGCCGCTGGTCGGCTCGGACATGGTGCTCGAAGGCGGCGCCTTCTACGTGGACGGGCAGGGCACGTTGCTGACCACCGAGAGCTGCCTGCTGCATCCCAACCGCAACCCGGGCCTGCGCAAGCCGGAGATCGAGGTCGAGCTGCGGCGCATGCTGGGCGTGCAGAAGATCGTCTGGCTGCCGGGCCATGCGGCCGAGGTCGAGACCGACGGGCACGTGGACGGCATCGCGTCGTTCATCGCGCCGGCCCGCATTCTTTTCAATGCGGCCGACCCCGACCAGGGCGATTACTTTCGCGCGATGCAGGAGAACCGCCGCGCGCTCGAACTGGCGACCGACGCGTGCGGCCGACGCTTCGAGATCCTCGATCTTCCGGTGCCGCGCGACGTGCGCAACTACGGCAGCGCGCGCTTCTGCGACATCTACTCGAACTACATCCTCGTCAACGGTGCGGTGATCTCGACCGCCTTCGGTGTGCCGCGTGACGCGCAGGCGCGCGAGGTGTTCGCCCGCGCATTTCCCGACCGCCGCGTCGAGCTGTTGCCCATCGACGCGATCTCGCTGGGCGGCGGTGCCACGCATTGCTCCACGCAGCAACAGCCGATGCTCGGCAACCGCCTGGCCGTGCGCGGCTTCTGACGTCAGCTGGTTGTGGCAATCAACAGCGACACCGAGGCCTGCAGCTGCGCCGGATCGACCGGCTTGTGCAGCATCTGCCAGCCGCGCGCCGCCACGTCGCTCAGGCGCTTCGGGTCGGTGTCGCCGCTCACGATCAGCGCGGGAATGCCGTCGTCGTTGTATTCCTCGTGCAGGCGGTCGACCACGTCGATGCCGGTCTCGCCCGCGCGCAGGCGGTAGTCGCTGACGATGAGCGCCGGCTTGCCGGGCTGGCGCGCGGCGAGCGACAGCAGCTCGTCGCCGCTTTCGGCCGCGATCACCCGCAGGCCCCAGCTTTCGAGCAGCAGCTGCAGGCCTTGGCGGCTTTGGGCGTCGTCCTCGGCCACGAGCACGAGGCGGCCGGTGTCGGCCGGCAGCGGCGGGGGTGGCGCCTCGGGCGCGGGCAGTGCCTGCCGTGCCAGCGGCACCGTCACCGAGAACACCGTGCCCCGGCCGACGCGCGAGCGCAGCGCCAGCGGATGGCCGAGCAGCGCGGCCGTGCGGCGCACGATGGCCAGGCCCAGCCCCAGTCCCTTGGTGCGGTCGCGCTCGGGGTTGCCGAGCTGGTGGAACTCCCAGAACACCTGCTCCTGTTCGGTGGGCGGAATGCCGGTGCCGGTGTCCCACACCTCGATGCGCAGTGCGTCGGCGCCCGCGCGGCGGCAGCCGATCAGCACGCCGCCGCGCGCCGTGTAGCGGATCGCGTTCTCCACCAGGTTGCGCAGCACGCGGTCGAGCAGCGCGGGGTCGGAGTGCACCACGGCATCGCTCGCGCGCAGCCGCAGCGAGAGCGACTTGCCGGCGGCCTGCGGCGCGAACTCCAGCACGATCTGGTCGAGCAGACCGGCCAACGCAAACGGCCGCGCCTTCACGCGCACCACGCCGGCGTCGAGCCGCGAGACATTGAGCAGGCCCTCGAACAGCAGCCCCATCGCGGCGGCAGCGCGGCCGATGTTGTCGACCAGATGCCGGCTCGCCGCCGGCAGCGCCTGCTCGCGCAGCACGCCGACGAACAGGCTCAGCGCATGCACCGGCTGGCGCAGGTCGTGGCTGGCGGCGGCAAGAAAGCGCGACTTGGCGAGGTCGCTGCGCTCGGCGGCGTCTTTCTCCAGGCGCAGCTGCCGCAGCAGGTAGAGGTTCTCGAAGCGCAGCTCGAGCGAATCGACCTGCGTGCGGTACATGCGCTGCGCAAAGGCCAGCGTGACGAACAGGTAGAGCACGCCGGCCGCCGACATCACGCGCAACAGCACGTCGTCGAGCGTGCCCATCGCGAGGATCGCGGGCGCGAAGTAGGTCACCTGGAAACCGTAGAGCAGGCCCAGGTCGATGCAGTAGGCGTAGATCGCACCCGTGCCCATGGTGAGCATCGCCACCACGATGAACATCTGCTGCGGCAGCGGCACCTGCAGCATCCACCCCGCGAGCGGCAGCCCCCACAGCAACCCGCCGAGCACCGCGCCCACCACGGCGCCGCGCTGCCAACGCCGCAGCGCGCCGGGGTCGTGCTCGGCCTGCCGGTAGCGCGCGACATGCCAGGCGCGTGCTGCGGTGAGTGCCGCGTTGGCGCCGACCCACGCGAGCAGTTCCTCGTGCGCCACCGTGCCCCACAGCGCCACCACCACCAGCCCCGCGGTGAGCATCACGCCGAGCAGCGAGAACGGGAAGTTGCGCCGCAAGGCGGCCATGCGTGCGGCAAAGACGGGATCGGCGGGCGTCGTGGGAGGAGTGGCGCTCATCGGTGTGTGAGGGAGGGGAGGGCCATCGCAAGGTAATGCGTGGCGCGCAGGCCGTCATGGGACTTTAGTCCAAGGCGATGGGGCGAGATCGTGAAGCGATCTCGCTCCGCTCGCGCGCGCTCAGTGCCGACTACGCAGCCGATTCGCTGCGCGGCAACTGCGCCTTCAACAACTGCGCCATCTCCTTCTTGCGCGCCGGCGGCAACCGCGGCGTGATCGCCCCGAAGCTGATCGCCGCGAGCGTCGTGGCCGACGCCGCGAAGGTGCGGCCCACGCCCGAGACGCCTTCGGTGAGCGTGTCCACGATGTCGGCATGGCCGGCGCTGCGCGTGCGCTTGACGGCCTGCTTCATGCGCTCGCGCGTGAAACCGGCCTGTGCGTACTCGGCCGTGTGGCGCTCGAGGATGCGGTCGATCTCGGCGTCGGACAGCGCGGCCATCAGCGCGAGCCCGCCCGCGCCCAGGCCCAGCAGGCGGCGCCCGCCGACGTCGGTGGTGAACACCTTCACCGGAAAGTGCCCCTCTTCGCGGTGCAGGCACACGCAGTAGTCGCCCTGGCGGATCACGAGGAACACGGTGTCGCCGGACATGCGCGCGAGCTTTTGCATGAGGGCGCGGCAGGAGTCCACCAGCGGCACGCGCCGCATCGAGGCAAAGCCCAGCTGCATGGCGTCGATGCCCAGGCGGTAGGCCTTGCCGTCGGGGTCGCGCTCGGCGAACTGTTCTTCGGTCAGGCACGACAGCAGGCGGTGCACGGTGGAGCGCTCCAGCCCCGAGGCGGCGATCACTTCGGTGAGCTTGATGCCTTCCTCATGGTGCTCGGCCAGCAGGCGCAACAGCTGCAGCGCGCGCCGCAGGCTCTGGGCGCCGGCGGTCTCTCTGGGTTCGTCCATATAGTGGGAAAAATTGGAATTAGTGTTTGGGATGCAGGAATTTCGAAGTCTAAACTGCGCCCGCCCAAGACCCAGATACAGACCCGGAGACACGCGATGGCCTACGACACCCTCGAAATCGAACACCACGGCGCCGTGCGCCGCATCCTGCTGGCACGCGATGCCCAGCGCAACGCCCAGAGCCAGCAGATGCTGGACGAACTCATGGCCGCCTTCGACGACGCCGCGCGTGACGACACGGTGAACGCCGTGGTGCTCGGCGGCAAGGGCGCGCACTTCTCGGCCGGCCACGACCTCAAGCAGGCGCAGGCCGAGCGCGCCGACTTCACCGTGGAAGAGCGCTGGGCCTACGAAGAGCTGCGTTACTTCGACTACTCGATGCGCATCTGGGACTTTCCCAAGCCCACCATCGCGCAGGTGCAGGGCGCCTGCGTGGCGGGCGGCTTCATGATCGCCAACATGTGCGACCTCGTGGTCGCGGGCGAGTCGGCCTACTTCAGCGACCCCGTGGGCCACACGCTGGGCGCGGCGGCCACCGAGGTGCTGATCCATCCGTGGGTGATGGGCGCGCGCAAGGCCAAGGAAATGCTCTACACCGGCGGCAAGCTGTCGGCACAGGACGCGCATGCGATCGGCATGGTCAACCGCGTCGTGCCCGATGCCGAACTGGGCGACGCCGCACTGGCACTCGCGCAGCAGATCGCCAAGGCGCCGCCGTTCGGGCTGCGCCTGATCAAGCGCTCGATCAACCGCACGCTCGACGCGCAGGGCCTGCGAACCGCGCTGGCCGCGCACTTCGACACGCACCAGCTCTCGCACCTGAGCGAGGGCTTTCTCACCGCCCGCGACCGCGGCCTGGCCTCGGCCATCCAGAAGAACCCAGCCTCCGCCTGAACTGAAGATGACCTTGCACCGTCTCGAACCCCTGCTGAACCCGGCCTCCATCGCCGTGGTCGGCGCCAGCGGCAATGCCGCGCGCATCGGCGGCATGCCGCTTGCACACCTCACGAAATTCGGCTTTCGTGGGGCGATCTATCCGATCAATCCCAAGTACGAGGAAGTCTTCGGCCTGCGCTGCTGGCCCGATCTCGAATCGCTGCCCGCCGCGCCCGACCTGGTGGTGCTCGCACTGGCCGCGGCCGAGGTCACGCCGATGCTCAAGCGCTGCCAGGCGCGCGGTGTGCGCGCCGTCATCGTCTATGCCGCCGGCTTTGCCGAGGCCGGTGAGGCGGGCGCCGCGCTGCAGGCCGAGCTGGAAGCTTTCGTCGCCACCACCGACATGGTGGTCGCCGGCCCCAACGCCATGGGCTTCGCCAACCTCAACACGCAGGCCCACACCAACTTCGCCTCGGTGTTCAACACCGCGCCGATGCAGCAGGGGCCGGGCCGCGTGAGCCTGCTCACGCAAAGCGGCAACGTGTGCGCGGCGGTGTACGCCATCGCGCGGCGGCTGGGCGTGGACTTCAGCCACTTCATCAACACCGGCAATGAAGCCTGCGTCGACTTCGCGCAGTACCTCGAGTACCTGGCACAGGACGATGCGACCGAAGTCGGCATCGGCTACATCGAGGAGCTGCGCGACGGCCCGCGCTTCATGGAGGCGGCGGCCGAGTTCGTGCGCCGCGACAAGCTGCTCATCCTCTACAAGGCCGGCGAGACCGAGAAGGGCTCCGAGGCCGTGCGCTCGCACACCTCGGCGCTGGCGGGCGACCAGCAGATCTACCAGGCGGCGTTCCGCCAGCTCAACATCATCCAGAGCCACGACTTTGCGCAGATGGCGCAGCTTGCGCACCTGGCGGGCTACCGGCACCGCAGCGCGGGCAAGCGCGTGGCGATCATCACGATCTCGGGCGCGCTGGGCGCGATCCTGGCGGACAAGTTCATCGGGCAAGGGCTCGATGTGCCGACGCTGCCGCAGCCGTTGCAAGACCAGTTGCGCGCGGGCATTCCCGACTACGGCATGGTCTCCAACCCGGTCGACGTGACGGGCAACGTGGTGAACGACCCCGGGTTCGTGCGCACCGCGATGGACGCGCTGGCCACGTCGGACGCGATCGACGCCATCGTGGTCTACGCGCCGGGCTACATGCTCGACCGCATGGCCGACGACCTGTGCGCCGTGGCCGAGGCGCACGGGCGCCTCATCGTCGCCATCGACACCGGCGCCGCGAAGACGCGCGAGCAACTGCGCGCGGGCGGCGTGCCGGTGTTCGAGGACATCGGCGTGGCGGTCTCGGCGCTGTCGCCCTTCCTGCTGTGGCAGCAGCGTCGCAAGCACAACCCATGGCTGCAGGTGCGCAGCCAGCCGGCACCCGCGCGCGCCGCACTGGCGGGGCGTGCCGACGAGCACACCACCAAGCGCTATCTCGCCGAGTTCGGCGTACAGCCGGTCGCCGAGGCCGTGGCGCGCACGGCCGACGAAGCCGCGGCCGTGGCCGAGCGGCTGGGTTTTCCGGTCGTGCTGAAGGTGCTCAGCGCCGACATCGCGCACAAGACCGAGGCCGGCGGCGTGCGTTTGCGGCTGGGTAATGCGCAAGACGTGCGGAAGGCCTTCGACGAAGTGATGGCCTCGGCGCGCGCCTATGCGCCCACGGCGCAGATCGATGGCGCGCTGCTGCAGAAGATGGAAGCAGGGCAGGCCGAACTCATCCTGGGCGCCACGCGCGACCCGGTGTTCGGCATGACGCTCACCGTGGGCCTGGGCGGCGTGCTGACCGAGCTGTACAAGGACGTGAGCCACCGCGTGCTGCCGGTCGACGAAGCCATGGCGCGCGACATGCTGGGCGAGCTGAAGGCCTTTCCGTTGCTCACGGGCTACCGTGGCCGGCCGCTGGGCGACGTCGAGGCCGCGTGCCGCGCCATCGCCGGATTTTCACGCGCCGTGCTGGCGCTGCAGGAACAGGCAGACGAGGTCGAAGTCAACCCGCTGCTCGTGAAGGAACAGGGCCAGGGCGTGCGCGCGCTCGACGCGCTGGTCCTGGCTTCGTAGACGGAACCACAACCAGAACCACAACCATCATCAGAGACAGGAGACACCTCATGTTCAAGAAAGCACTGGCCTGCGTGGCCCTGGCCGCCGCCGCACTCGCGGGCGGCACCGCCGTGGCGCAGACCTATCCGACCAAGCCGGTCACGCTCGTCGTACCGTTCTCGCCCGGCGGCGCGGCCGACATCATGTCGCGCCTGCTTGCCGAGCGGCTGCACAAGCGATTGGGCCAGCCCGTGCTGGTCGAGAACAAGCCCGGCGCCGGCACCATGATCGCGTCGGAGTACGTCGCCAAGGCCGCGCCCGACGGCCACACGCTGCTGCTCGCCGCGTCGTCGCTGGGCATCGCGCCCAGCCTCTACAGCAAGGTCAACTACGACCCCGTGAAAGACTTCGCGCCCGTCTCGCAGGTGGCCTCGGTGGTGCACGTGCTCGTGGTGCATCCGAGCATTCCGGCCAAGAACGTAGGCGAACTGGTGAGCTGGCTCAAGGCCAATCCCAACAAGGCCAACTACGGCTCGGTGGGCGCGGGCACTTCCACGCACCTGGAAGCCGAGCTGTTCAACAGCGTGGCCGGCGTGAAGATGCAGCACATCCCGTACAAGGGCAGCGCGCCCGCGCTCACCGACATGATCGGCGGCCAGCTGCAGGTGATGTTCGACGCGTATGCGTCCTCGGGCCCGTTCATCAAGGACGGCAAGGTGCGCCTGCTGGCCGTGACCACGGCGCAGCGTTCGCAGTCGCTGCCCGACACGCCCACCGTCGCCGAGTCGGGCCTGCCCGGCTACGAAGCCATGCCGTGGCTCGGCGTGGTCGCGCCCGCGAAGACGCCCGCACCGGTCGTGAACAGGCTGCACGACGAACTGCAGGAAGTGCTCAAGGAACCCGAGGTGAAGGACAAGTTCCGCAGCCTGGGCCTGGACATCATCGGCAACAAGCCCGACGAGTTCGCCGCCTTCCTGCGCAAGGACATCGTGAAGTGGGCCAAGGTCATCAAAGACTCCGGTGCAAAGGCTGACTAACCCCCAGTCTTCGCGCACTTCGTGTCGCTTCGCCAACCCCCTTGCAGGGGGCGACACCAGCGGCCCGGCAAAGCCGGTTCCGCGGTGTCCCGCGACTGGATTGCGCCGGTTTCACGCCACGTGGACGGCGTAGGCAACGCGGCGATGCCTAGGTTGCGGGGCTGCACGAATTCACACGACGACAGAGAGAAAGCAGACAAGCATGCAAGTGGGTTACTCGGCGGAAGACGAAGCCTTCCGCCTCACGTTGCGCGACTGGTTCGAGACGCACTATCCGCGCTTCGTCGCCGCATGGCCGGGGGGCGCGCCCGACGCCAACGAGCTGACATGGCGCCGCGCCTGGGAAGACCATGTGTGCCAGGCCGGCTGGTCCGGCCTGGGCTGGCCCGAGGCGCACGGCGGCAAGGCCTGGCCGCTCACGCGGCAGGCGATCTTTCATGAAGAGCAGGCCCGCATCGGTGCGCCGCTGGGCGTGAACATCATCGGCCACGGCATCCTGGCGCCCACGCTGATCCACTTCGCCAGCGAGGCGCAGAAGGCACGCTACCTGCCCGGCATCCTGAGCAATCGGGAGATCTGGTGCCAGGGCTATTCCGAACCCGGCGCGGGCTCCGACCTCGCAGCGTTGTCGACGCGCGCCGAGCGGCGCGGCGACCACTACGTGCTCAACGGCCACAAGGTGTGGACCTCGTTCGCGCACATCGCCGACTACTGCTTCGTGCTCGCGCGCACCGACGCCGCGGCCGCGCGGCACAAGGGCATCAGCTTCCTGCTGGTCGACATGAAGAGCCCCGGCGTGCGTGTGGAACCCATCCGCCAGATCACGGGCGAGTCGGACTTCAACGAGGTCTTCTTCGAGGACGTGAAGGTGCCGCTCGACGCGCTCGTGGGCGAGGAGAACGGCGGCTGGCGCCTGGCCATGGCCGCCGCGAGCTTCGAGCGGGGCACCTACTTCATCCCGCGCCAGGTGCGCTTCACGCAGGAGCTGGGCGCGCTCACGCGGCTGGCAGCCAATGTGGAGCGGGAAGGGCGCCCCGCGCTCGACTGCCCGCACCTGCGCCGCGATCTCGCGCGGCTGGCGGTGGACAGCCATGTGCTCAAGCTCAAGTCGTACCGCGCGCTCACGCACGCGATGCGCGGCGGGCCGCCCGGTCCCGAGGGTTCGTCGACCAAGCTGCACTGGAGCGAATCGCACCAGAAGCTGCTCGCCACGGCCATCGAAGTGCTGGGCGAACGCGCACTGGCCGGCCCCGAGCCGACGGGCGCCGACCCGCAGGCCGCGGCCTGGGTGCGCGACTACCTGTGGACGCGCGCCGAAACCATCCTGGCGGGCACCTCCGAAGTGCAGCGCAACATCCTGGCCGAGCAGATGCTGGGCCTGCCCAAGAACTGACGACGACAGACGACACGACCCGCCATGGATTTCGCATTGAACGACGAGCAGCAGATGCTGCACGCGTCGGCCCACCGCTTCTTCGCCGACCACCACCCGCTCACGCGCGCACGCCGCGCCTTGCCCTGGACCGATGCCACGCAGCAGTCGCTGTGGTCCGACATGGCCGGCATGGGCTGGATGGCGCTGCTGGTGCCCGAGGCGCACGACGGTCTGGGGCTCGGAATGAGCGAAGCCTGCATCGTGGCCGAGGCCGCAGGCCAGCAGCTGCTGAACCTGCCGCTGGCAGGCAGCGCGGTGCTGCTGCCGCTGTGGTTGCAGGCCTGTGGCGACACACCGCCTGCGGCGTTGCGTGACTGCGTGCGCGCGGCGATGGCAGGCGAGCGCGCCTTCCATGGCATCGCGGAGGGCGACGGCTGGATCGACCACGCGGGGCAGGCCTCCGACCTCGTGGTGGTGCAGGGCTGGCATGACGACACGGTGCCTTTGCGCGTGGCATTGCTTCCGATGCCCGAGGGCGTTGCGTCCGACGCACTCGATCCCACGTTGCGACAGGCACCCGCGACGCCTGCGCCATCACTCGCATGGGAGACGCTGCCCATCGCCCCCGAAGCGCGTGCCCGCGTGCGCGCCGCGCACCGTGTCGCACTCGCGGCAGAACTCGTCGGCACCGCCCAAGCCGCGCTCGACCTCGCCTGTGCCTACGCCCGCGAGCGCGTGCAGTTCGGCAAGGTCATCGGCAGCTACCAGGCCATCAAGCATCAGCTCGCCAACGCCTGGATGGGCGTCGACAACGCACGCCTGGCCGTGCGCTACGCCGCCGCCTCGTTCGACGGTGGTCTGCCCGACTGGCGCTTCGCCTGCGCCGCGGCCGAGTTCACGGCCATCGAGGGTGCGCAGCAGACCACGCGCACGGCCATCCAGGTGCATGGCGGCATGGGCTTCACCTGGGAGCACGACGCGCACCTGTACCTGAAGCGCGCGCAGCACCTCGCAACGCGCCTGGGCGGTGCGTCGCGCGCGCTGGATCGGGTCGAGGCGCTCGCCCTGGCCTGAGCGGCGTCAGGCCTGCGGCGCAGCGTCCGCGCGCAGGCCATCGATCAGGAGCGACAGGCTCGCCCGGAACTCGGTCTCCGCATCGCTGGCCGTGGCGGCGGTGGCGATCTCGATCAGGTGCGGGAACCGGTCCGGCGGAAGGGCCTGGAATCGCGCGATGGTGTCGTCGGGCGATTCGTCAGCCTGCAGCGTGAGCGGTCCGGCGAGTTCCGCCTGCGCGGCCCCCATGATGAGCGCGGACACCGCACGAAAGCCGACAAGCAGACGGGCACCGCTGCGGCCGCTTTGCGCCAGCGTGCGCAGCAAGGCTTCGGTCACTTCGAACACGGCGGGCGAACGGCTGCGCTTCGTGAGGATCAGCGGAATCACGTGGGGGTGGTCGCGGATCACGCGCCACAGCGTGATCGCGATGCCCTCCAGCTCTTCGTACCAGGGCAGGTGGCCGTCGGGTACCCAGCGCACCTTGCCCAGCACCGCCTCGACCACCAGCATCTCCAGCTCCTCGCGCTGCGAGACGTAGTTGTAGAGCGTCATGGCGCCGGTCTCCAGCCGCGCCGCGAGCGCTCGCATGGTCAGGCCGGAGAGGCCGTCCGCATCGATCAGCGCCAGCGCGGCCTCCTGAAGCTGTTCACGGGTGAATTTGGCGGGACGTCCCACGCTTGACTCCGTTCTCGAAGGCGGTGTAGATTAATAAGCGTACAGTGTACTTAAAAATGACGGACGCATTCCAACAGCATGGACTGGCGTCTTCACAACCTTCTGAAGGAACGTCGATGAAGTTCTCGCCTGGCGATGTGGTGCCTGCCACGATCCTGGAAACGATCCACGGAAAGCATGTCCAGCTGCCGGACGCCGGTTCGCGCTGGGTCCATCTGCAGTTTCGCCGTTTCGCGGGCTGCCCGGTCTGCAACTTCCATCTGCTGACCTTTGCCCGAAGGCAGGACGAGCTGGCGGCGGCGGGCATCCGCGAGGTCGTGCTCTTTCATTCGTCCGCGCAGGAGATGCGCAAGTACCAGGCACAGCTGCCGTTCGACTGCGTGGCCGACCTCGCCAAGACGCACTACCGGCGCTTCGGCGTGGAAAGCTCGCGGCTGGCGTTCCTGCATCCGCGCGTCTTCTGGAGCGGCCTGCGCTGGATTCTTGCGACCGGTCGCTTCTACAAGAAGGCGGAGAACGGCATCACGGGCTTGCCTGCCGACCTGCTCATCGACGCGCGCGGCACCGTCGTCGCGGCCAAATACGGCCGTCATGCGGACGACCACTGGGACGTCGATGAGTTGCTGGCGCTGGTCGCCAACCCCGCAGCTTCCGCAGACAACCCGCCGCGCGGACCGCACATGGCGACGGGGTCGCGTTGATGTGGGATGCAAGGCGTTCGGGTCACGAGTGCCTTCTAGAATCAAACGACACACTTGTTCGCAAATGCCGGGCAAGCCGCATCGTTCGTTTTCTTTTTTGCATGCCTCACCTTCGACCGCGCTCCGCTTTCCTCGCTTTTCTTCTTCTCTCTTCCTTCGGCGCCGTCGCACAAACCGCGATACCCCAACTCACCCTCGTGCCCAGCCACGAGCGTGCGCCGGAAGCATCCCAGGCCCCCGCACTCGATCTCGCCGTGACCCGCTTCGCCGGCATGGCCTCGGGCTCCTACTACTGGCCTGAAGGCCTGCTGGCCGAGCAGCTGATCTCGGGCCTGGCTTCGCGCTCCGACCGCAAGCAGCAGGCGCTGTCCGAGGGCCAACGACTGCTTTCGTCGTATCGCCGGCCCTACGGCGGCAGCGAGCGTGCGGCCGTGCTGGTCGACGACCGCAGCGGCGATGTGCTGGCCGCCGCGCTGGTGCATCGCAGCTGCGGCAAGAACTCGTCGTCCACCGGCTGCCTCGATGACCAGCACGCCGTGCTCTCGGTTTTCCTGCGCCCCGGCTTCGACCGTGCGAAGGCGCAGCCGCTGGTTGCGTGGAGCCGCCAGGTGCCCGAGAGCCTGCAAGGCGGCGAGGGCGTGGGCGAGAAGATCGCCACGACCGAGTACGTCGTGATGGATGCTGCGAGCACCACCGCGCGCCCCATCGTGCGGCCCAACAAGGCCTTCCCTGCGCAGGTGCCGCTGTACCCCAAGGCACTGATCTACGGCACCGCGCAGGACGCGCTGAGCGACGCCAAGGCCAGGCGCGTGCTGCGCCTGCAGACCGTCGACACCCCCGAGCAGGTGCTGGCGTTCTACAAGCAGCTGTCGCCGCCGCTGAAGGACATGGAATCCGACCTCGATGGCCGCAACGGCTTCATCGCCGGCAGCCGCAACGGCCTGAGCTTTTCCGTCAACACGACGGTCCCGCGCGACATGCCTGCGATCACGAACATCGAAGTGGAAGTTTCCGAATGAAGAAGTTGATCTCGGCATCGCTGCTGGTTGCCTGCGCGTTCGCAGCGCATGCGCAAGACACGTCGGGCCCCGTCACGACGGAGCTGCCCCCGCCCTCGCTGCGGCTCAGCGAGCAAACGCGCATCCGCAGCGCCGTGATCGGCCTGGTCGGCTACGCGCGCGGCAGCTACACCGAGCCCGACACCTTGATCGCGCAGCAGCTGCTCGAAGGCATGCGCTCGAAGTTCGACGTCACGCGCACCGTGTGGCCCGACGGCCGCCAGGTCATCGCGTCCGTCAGCGGCGGTGGCCATGGCGAAGAGCGCGCGGCGATGCTGATCGACGCCGACGGTCGCGTGCAGGCGATGGGGTTGGTCAACGGCCATTGCCGCGCGCCCGCGAAGTCCGACGACGCCAAGGTGTGCAACCCCTTGCCGCAGACCGTGCTGTCGGTTTTCCAGCATGCCGGTGCCAGCCAGGCCGACGCCGCGCCGCTGGTCGCGTGGAGCAAGCAGCTGCCTTCGTTCCTCGCTGCGATGGCCGAGAGCGACGATCCGGCGGACGTGGCGGCGGCGCAGAAGATCGCGACCGTCGAGTACATCACCGGCCAGCCGAACGTGCCGGGCTGGCGCGTCGAGCAGCTGCCGCCGGGCTTTCCGGCGTCGCTGCATCCGCTGCTGGTGCAAACGGGCGAGGTGAACAGTTCGGCGAGCGCCGGCAAGATCGTGCTGCCCAAGGGCCTGGCCGGTCAGCCGATGCGCACGGCCTACGAACGCTCCCAGCGCCCCGAGGCGCGGTTGCCCGATGCCGAGGTCACGCTGCGCAGCTACGCCCCGATCGGCAAGCTGGTCGAAACGTACCGCGAACTCGCCAAGGGCGCGACGCTGGACGAAGAGGGCCGCGAGGTCGTCTTCAACGGCACCGACGGCGCGGGCCGCTACAGCGTGCGCCTGCGCGACGCGAAGGAAACCGGCGTGTTCATCACCGTGGCGAGCTGGAAGCGCAAGTAGCCCCAGGCTGCCATCGGGCAGCTTTGCATGGCCCTTTGCGGCCCGGATGTCAATCGGCGGATTCTTGCCGCCCCCCTCCGATGACACCGAGGCGCGCGCAAAGGGTGCTCACGAGAATCGATGCATGACCCTGGCCGTCAGAGCCGGTCGCATCCACCTCGAGGAGACAACCACCATGCATCGCTCCCGTTCTTTCACAGGCCTCGTCCGCCTGCTGTTTCGCCTGCTGCTCCGCACCACGGTCCTGTGGGCGCTCGCCGCGCTCACAGTGCCGGCGCTGGCCGCCTACAACCAGAGCCTCACGCGCACGCTCGACGCGGGCCAGATCTACGGCAAGGTCGCCGCCAACAACACGCACGCCTTCCTGGGCATTCCCTTCGCGCAGCCGCCGGTGGGCAACCTGCGCTGGCGCGCCCCGCAGCCGCCGCAGCCTTGGAGCGGCGCGCGCGCCGCGACCACGCTGGCCGGCATGTGCGCGCAGGTCGGCAACCCCTTCGGCGAGCCCGACCCGGCCACCTTCGGCCAGCCCGTGGGCACCGAAGACTGCCTGTACCTGAACGTGTGGCGCCCGAATTCGAGCGCCGAGAACCTGCCGGTGTTCTTCTGGATCCACGGCGGCAGCAACACCAAGGGCTCGGCGCGCGAGCCGGCCTACGACGGTGCCTACCTGGCGCAGAAGGCCAACATGGTGGTGGTCACGGTGCAGTACCGCATGGGCATGCTGGGCTGGCTCAACCACCCCGCGATGAAGACCGGCAACGCGCTGGACGACTCGGGCAACTTCACCACGCTGGACCTCGTGCGCGCGCTCGACTGGGTCAAGGCCAACGCCCGCGCCTTCGGCGGCAACCCGGGGCAGGTGACGGTGGCGGGCCAGTCGGCCGGCTGCATCAACACCTGGGGCCTGCTGCAGTCGCCGCTGGCCGAGGGCAAGTTCCACCGCGCGATGTGCATGTCGGGCGTGCCCAATGCCTACCCGCCGGTGGTGGGCACGCTGGCGGCCGAGTCGCTGATCGACAACCTGCTGGTCGACACCGGCCGCGCCTCCACCACGCTGCAGGCCGCGGCGCAGCGCGTGACGATGAGCCAGGCCGACATCGCTGCATTGCTGCGCGGTGCGAGCGCGGCGCAGATCATGAAGTACACGCCCAGCCCCGTGGTGCCGGGCCACTTCACCGACGGCACCGTGATCCGCGCGAGCGGGCTGCCCGGGCTGCTGGCGGGCAACTACAACAAGATGCCGCTGATGATCGGCTCCACGCATGACGAGGGCTCCTACTTCGCCTTCCTGTTCGGCATGGGCCAGCCTTCGCAGCAGGAGCTGTGGAACCTGAGCAACTTCGCGCCGGCCGGCAGCGTCACCTTCAATCAGCTCATCAAGCCCGAGTTCCGCCCGATCTACACGCAGACCCATGAAGTGATCAGCTACGCGCTGGACAACGTGATCGACAACGTGATCCGCGTGCTGCGCCTGCAGAACGGCGACATCTACCGCTACAACTACAACTGGGACGACACGCCCCAGCCCTGGAAGGACACCTTCGGTGCTTTCCACGGCATCGACGTGGCGGCGCTGTTCGGTAACTTCGTGACCGAAGAGCCCAACTTCATGCGCTTTGCATGGAGCAGCGCGAATGCGAGCAGCCGCAAGGCGCTGTCGGACAAGTTCATCGGCCACGCCTCGAGCTTCGCCCGCTATGGCGCGCCCAGCCGCATGTTCGACGGTCAGACGACCTGGAACAACTGGACCAACTTCGTCTGCCTGCTGTGCAGCAAGCGCATGGTCTTCGACAACCAGCCGCGCATGTCGGCCGACGACTACCTGTTCTTCTGGCCGCGCTACTCGCTGCTGTCGCCGCAGCAACGCGACTTCCTGTTCCAGGCTGTCGACTTCAATGCGCTGCCCGAGTCGGTCGATCCGCTGCGCAGCGGAACACGGTAGAACTCGCCCCCAGGCTTCGCGCACTTCGTGTCGCTTCTCCTTCCCCCTACCGGGGGCGACACCTACAGCCCGGCAAAGCCGGTTCTGTGGTGTCTCGCGAATGGATTGCGCCAGCTGCGCACTGCGCTTACTGGATGATCCCGTGGCGCACGGCATAGAGCACCAGCTCGGCCGTGCTGGCCACGCCCAGTTTCTCCAGGATGTTGCTGCGGTGCGTGCTCACGGTCTTCACGCTGATGAGCATCTCGTCGCCGATGGCGGTGAGCGACTGGCCCTTGAGCATCATCAGCATGATCTGGTGTTCGCGCACGGTGAGCCGCTGGTGCGCGGGGCGGTCGTCGCGGCCCTCGAGCTGGCCGCTGACCTGCGAGGCGGCGCGCGCGCTGAGGTACTGGCCGCCGGCCGCCACGCAGCGGATCGCGCGCACCAGCTCGGCCGGCTCCGCATCCTTGGCGATGTAGCCGCGCGCGCCGGCCTGGATGGCGACCAGCGCGTATTGTTCCTCGGCGTACATCGAGAGCATCAGCACCGGCAGTGCGGGCTGCAATGCGCGGATCGAGGCCAGCACCTCCAGGCCGTTGCGGCCTTCCATGTTGATGTCCAGCAGCACCACGTCGAAGCGGCGCTGGCGCACGAGTTCGAGCGCCTCGGCACCATTGCCGGCCTCGGCGGTGGTGCGCAGGTCGGTCTCGTCGAGCAGCAGGCGCTGCAGGCCCGAGCGGAAGATGGTGTGGTCGTCGACCATCAGGATGTCGATCATGCGGGGCGGGGCTCCGGGTGCAGCGGTGCGTCGAGCATCAGGCGCGTGCCGGCACCGGGCGCCGAATGGATGTGCAGCTCGCCGCCGATCTCGCGGGCGCGCTCGCGCATGCTCAGCAGGCCCAGCGCGCTGCTGCCGTCGCGCGCCTCGGGGTCGAAGCCGCAGCCGTCGTCGTGCAGCGACAACCGCAGCCGTTCGCCTTCGACGCGCAGCCGCACGTCGACTTGCCGCGCGCCCGCGTGGCGCGAGACGTTGGTCAACGCTTCCTGGAAGATGCGATAGACGGCCGTGGCGTGCTCGGGCGCGAGCCGCAGCGCGGGCGCATCGGCGTCCAGTGTGTGCGGCACGCCCGCGCGCTGGCTGAAGGCGCGCAGCTCGTTCGCCAGTGCCACCGACAGGTCGAGGTGGTCGAGCGCGCTCGGGCGCAGCGCCTCGGAGATCTGCTTGACCGTGTCGATGGTCTGCTGCGTGAGCGCGATGAGGTCCTGCGTCAGCGCCAGCACCTCGGGGTTGTCGGCGCGGCGCTGGATGCGCGTGGCGTCCATCTTGATCGAGGTCAGCATGCCGCCGAGCACGTCGTGCACATCGCGCGCGAGCGCCAGCCGCTGCGCCTCGAGCTTGTTGGCGGTGTAGGCAGCCAGGGCCTGCAGCTGTTCGCGCGAGCGCTGGCGTTCTTCCTCGTTGCGCAGGCGGTCGGTCACGTCCACGCCCACGCCCAGCACGGCCGGGTGGCCGCGGTAGTCGATGCGCGAGCCATGGACTTCGACGAAGCGCACGCGGCCGTCGCGGTGCAGGCCGCGCGTGATGAAGTGCATGCTCGGCGGCGTGCCGGCCAGCCGGATGCGGATGCGCGCACGCACCACCTCGACGAAGTCGGGCGGAACGATCTCAGCCAGCGACATGCCGGTCATCTCTTCCGCGGTGTAGCCCACGATGGCCGCCCAGGTCGCGTTGCAGTACACGAAGAGGTCGTCCTGGATCACATAGATGCCCGCCACCGCCTGTTCGACGATGGTGTCGAAGGGAATGTCCTGCAGGCTTTCGCGGGCGGAGGCGGTCATGGGCAAGGCGGGGGGCGCGCTGGATGATAGGACGCGAGGCCGCCCGTGCGAGCCGGGCCCGAGGGTTTGCGAGCAGCAGGGTTCCCCGTAGCGCGGGTCGGAAATGTCCGATGGCCGGGCAGGGGTGGCGAGCCCTAAGGTCGGGCTCCGTTTTCTTCTCCAACACCGCTTACGGCCGGCACGCCCGGCAACGACCCCATGACGATGCACCGCTGGCTTCTGCTCCTGGCTCTCTTGCTGTCCGGCCCGCCGGGCCGCGCCGACGAGATCGTGGTGGGGCAGTCGCTCCCTCTGACCGGGCCGCTCGGCGAGGCCGGGCGCAACGTGAAGGACGGCATCGACGCCTACCTGGCCCGTGCGCAGCGCGACGGCCTGCTCGGGCGCCACAAGCTGGTGTGGCGCGCGCTGGACGATGGCTATTCGGTGGAACGCCACGTGCAGAACATCCGGCAACTCGTGGTGAAGGACAAGGTCGATGCGCTGGGCCTGTCGGCCGGGACTTCGCACATCGACGCGGCCTACCCGATGATGCGCGAGGCGGGCACGCCGCTGATCGGCGCGATGACGGGGGCTTCGGCGCTGCACGGCGCGCAGCGCGCGCTCATCTACCACCTGCGCGCGAGCTATGCCGAAGAAGTGCGCCAGCTGGTCGCGCAGGCGGTGTCGGTGCGGCAGCGGCGCGTGTTCGCGGTCTGGCAGGACGATGGACTGGGGCGCGACGCCTTCGCTGCGCTGGAGACCGCGCTGCGCGGCGCCGGCATCGAGCTGGTGGGGCAGCAGGGCGTGGCGCTGGCGGAGATGGACGGCGCAGCGCTGGCCGCCAGCGTGCGCGCTGCAAAGCCCGATGCGCTCTTCGCGTTGTGCGTGACGCCGTGTGGCGTGAAGCTGCTGTCGGGGCTGGCGGCCGACAGCGGTGTCACACGGCCGACGCCGTACATGCTCTCGATCGTCAACGGCGAGGTGCTGGCGAAGAGCGTGGGCCCGGCGGCGCGCGGCACCGTGATCTCGCAGGTCATGCCCAACCCGCGGCTGGCGACCTCGCCGCTGGTGCAGCGCTACCAGCAGGACATGCGCAGCCACATGGGCCGCGACGAGTTCAGCTACTTCTCGCTGGAAGGGTATGTGGCGGCGATGGTGACGGTGGAGGCGGCGCGCACGGCGCTGGCCGCTTCACCACGCCGCTCGATGCAGGACGCCATGAAGCTGATGCTGCGGCGTGAAATCGAGGGGATTCCGGTGTCTGGGGGCGACGACCCTGGGGTGCGCCCGCATCCGGTGACGTTATCGATGATCGGTAACGGAGGGCGGCTCATCCACTAGGAACGGAGCCGCCCAGGAGAAAGATCAGCCGATCTCTGCGATCAGCTCGATCTCGACGCAGGCGCCCATCGGGACCTGCGCCACGCCGAAGGCGCTGCGTGCATGCGCGCCCTTTTCGGGGCCGAAGACTTCGGCGAAGAACTCGCTGGCGCCGTTAGTCACCAGGTGCTGTTCGGTGAAGGTGCCGACCGAGTTCACGAGGCTCATCACCTTGACGATGCGCTTGACCTTGTTCAGGTCGCCCACGGCCGCGTGCAGCGTGCCGAGCAGGTCGATGGCGATGGCGCGCGCGGCCTGCTTGCCTTCGTCGGTGCTGATGTTGGCGCCCAGCTGGCCGGCCCAGACCTTGCCGTCCTTCTTGGCGATGTGGCCCGACAGGAACACGAGGTTGCCGGTCTGCACGAAGGGCACGTAGGCGGCGGCGGGTGCGGCGACCGGGGGCAGGGTGATGCCGAGGCTGGAAAGCTTGTCGTAAACGCTCATGGAGACTCCTGATCTGAGGATGGTGATGTCGATGACGGGGGTGATTGTGTCTGTGTTTGCGCCGGCGACTGCGGCATCTGGACCACTTCCCCCACGGGCTGCACGGTCACGCCGACTTGCAGCGTGTGGCGCGCGCCGCCATGCAGTACGCCACGCATCGGCGAAACGTCGGAGTAGTCGCGGCCGATGGCGAGCGTGACGTAGTCCTCGCCGGGCTGGCGGCCGTTGGTGGGGTCGAAGTCGGCCCATCCACCGAGGCTCTCGGGGCCTTCGCCCTCGCCGGGCAGGTACACCGACACCCACGCGTGCGAGGCGTCGGCGCCCACCAGGCGCGGTTGGCCCGGCGGCGGCTGCGTGAGCAGGTAGCCGCTCACGTAGCGCGCCGGCAGGCCCATGGCGCGAAAGCACGCGATGAGGATGTGGGCGAAGTCCTGGCACACGCCCTTGCGCTGGGCCAGCGCCTCGACGGCGGGGGTGTTGATCTCGGTGCTGTCGGCGTCGTAGGCGAAGTCGCGGTACATGCGCTCGGTGAGGTCCATCGCCACGTCGAAGGTGGGACGTTCGGGCACGAAGCTCGCGCGCGCGTAGGCGATGAAGTCGTCATGGCGCGGCACATACGGCGAGGGAAAGACGAACTCCGAGGCGGGGTCGAAGGGCGCGTCCTTGCGAAAGCGGAAGCGCTCGCGCACGGCCTCCCACGGCAGCTCGCGCGCCACGTCGGGCGAGAGCACGGGCTGCGAGGTCTTCACCACGCTTTCGGCCGTGACGATCAGGTGGTCGTGCGTGGCCTCGAGCGCGAAGAAGGCGCGCGTGTTGCCGTACAGGTCGGGCAGCTCGCTGCGCTGCGCGGGCGCGGGGTCGATCGTGAGCTGGTGGCTCACGAGCTCCTGTGACGCGGTGACCAGCGGACGCAGGTGCGCCAGGTGCTGCGCCGTCTCGACCGCCGGCGCGTACGCGTAGCGTGTTTCGTGGGTGACGTGCAGCAGCATCGGGACGGTCTCTTGCGCGGTGTGTTGCTTACTTCGACTCGGCGCCGAAGTGCGAGGCGTAGATCTTGGCGTAGGTGCCGTCGGCCTTGATGTCGGCCAGGCCCTTGTCGATCTTTGCCAGCAGCTCGGCGTTGCCCTTCTTCACGGCGATGCCGTACTGCTCGGTCGAGAAGCCGGCATCGCTCACGGTCTTGAAGCCGCCGCCCGGGTTGTTGGCCAGGTAGTGCGCCACCACGCCGTTGTCGGCCACCACGGCCTGCACACCGCCGGCTTCGAGTTCCTTGAGCGCCAGCGGCGTGGACTCGAAGCGCTTGATGTCCGTGCTCGACTTGCCCAGCAGCTTGCCCACCACCTCGTCGCCGGTGGTGCCGTTCTGCACGCCGACCTTGAGCTTCTTGATGTCGTCGAACTTCGTGACCGCCGAATCGCTCTTCACCGCGATGAGCTGCCGGGCCTCGAAGTAGGGCTGCGAGAAGTCCATCGTCTGGCGGCGCTCGGGCGTGATCGTGATGGCCGACACCAGCAGGTCGCGGTCGCCCAATTCGAGCGTGTTGAAGATGCCTTCCCACGGTGTGTTGACGAACTTCACCTCGATGCCGGCCTTCTGCGCGACGGCCTTCACCACGTCGATGTCGAAGCCGACGACCTCGCCCTTTTCGTTCTGCGATTCGAAGGGCGTGTAGGCGGCGTCGGTGCCGACGACCAGCACGCGCGGTGCGGCGGCCGGCGGTGGCGCCGATGCGGCCGCAGGCGCGGCGCTTTCCTGCTTGCCGCAGCCGGCGAGTGCGAGGCCGACCAGGAGGCTGGCGGCGGTCAGGGTGAGACGACGATGAATGAGCATAAAGAGCCTCTCTGATGTGTTTATTCGTGGAACGCCGCAGAACCGGCTTTGCCGGGCTGCAGGCGTTGCCCCCGGCGAGGGGGTGTGCGAAGCGACACGAAGTGCGCGAAGCATGGGGGAGTACCGGTTCACGCTCCGACGGAGCGCAGCGATTCCGAGGTAAGCGTGAAGTAGCGCGTGCCGATGGCGTCCGACACGTGGTACGCGGCCGTCTCGCAGGTGGCGAGCAGTTCGACCAGCGCGGGGTAGTCGGCGCCGGGGCCGGCCGCGCACAGGTGTTCCAGCGTCCAGGTGGCGGGGTCGGGCAGCTCGTACGAGAGCGCAGTGAGCTTGCCCGGCGCGCTGCCCGCGAGCCGCGCGATGCGTCCGCGCAGCGTCTGCGTGACCCAGGCCAGCGAACGCGGGTTTTCGGTGTCGAGCACCAGCAGGTCGACCAGCGTGGCGACGTCGCGCCGCTGCTGGTAGCGCGCGTGGAAGGTGATGGTGCTGTCGAACAGCGCCACCATGGCCTCGAAGCCGCTCACCTCGTGCACGGCGCCGTTGGCAAAGCCGGCTTCGAGCGCGCTCGACAGGAAGCCCAGCCGCTCGATGTGGCGGCCGATCGACAGCAGCCGCCAGGCGTCGTCGCGCGTCATGCGGTCGGTCTGCGCGCCGGTCATGGCGGCCAGCGCGGTGCTGGCCGATTCGAGCGCGCGCAACGCGGCGCTGGCGGCAAAACTGCCTTCGCCGGCCTGCTCGGCGGCGCGCCGCAGGAAGTCGCTTTCGGCGCGCACGATCTGGTTCCAGTTGTCCTGCGACAGCCGTTCGCGCACGGCCGCCGCGGCCTGCCGGATGCTGCGCAGGCTGTGGCCGACGCTGGCGCCCTGGTTGACATCGCCCAGCTCGGCGATGAGCGCGCGCTCGAACACGCGGCGCGACTGGGGCGCGCTCGGCGCCTCGGCCGGCACCAGCGCATTGCGCACCGCCATGCGGTGCAGCCATTCGAGCAGCGGGCGCGACGACTGGTCTTCGCTGCCCAGCAGGTTGAGCGTGAGCCGCGCTAGGCGCACCGCGTTCTCGGCGCGTTCGGTGTAGCGGCCGAGCCAGAACATGTTCTCGGCCGCGCGGCTGGTGACCGGTGCGCGGTGCCGCGCAAGCGAGGCGGGCGTGGCGTGCGGCTGCAGCAGCGTGGTCCGGTCGACCTCGCCGTGCGTCTGCACCCAGACGTCGGCGCTGCTGCCACCGCGCTGCATGGAGGCGATCTGCGCATCGGGGCCCGCCAGGCGCGCCAGGCCGCCGGGCAGCACGCGCCACGACTGCGGGCCGTCGCTCACCGCGAACACGCGCAGCATCAGCGCGCGCGGTGCGATGTGGCCCGGGCCGAGGTCGCTGGTCCAGGTCGGCATCTGCGACAGCGGCAGGTAGCCCTGCACGGTGTGGGCGTCGCCTTCGCGCACGATGCGGCCCGCCCATTCGTCGATCTCGCGGCGATTGAGGTGGCTGCCGAACACGGCGCCGAAGCTGGAGCGGCCCTCGAAACCGGGGTAGGTGGGCTTGATCGTGCAATCGCCCAGCTGCGGCAGCACGGCCTCGAGCGCCGCGCGCTCGCCGCACCACCAGGTCGGCAGCGCCGGCAACTTGAGCTTCTCGCCGATCAGCCGCAGCGCCAGCCCGGGCAGGAAGCCCAGCAGTGCGGGCGATTCGAGAAACGCCGAGCCCGGCATGTTGGCCACCAGCAGGTTGCCTGCGCGGATCGCCTGCAGCAGGCCGGGCACGCCGAGCGTGGAGTCGGGGCGCAGCTCCAGCGGGTCGAGGAACTGGTCGTCGAGCCGCTTGATGAGGCCGTGCACCGGACGCAGGCCCTGCAGCGTCTTGAGGTACAGGCGCTGGTCGCGCACCGTGAGGTCGCTGCCCTCGACCAGTGTCAGGCCCAGATAGCGCGCCAGGTAGGCGTGCTCGAAGTAGGTCTCGTTGTACGGGCCCGGCGTGAGCAGCGCGATGTGCGGCGGCGAGCCCGAGGGGCACATGCGCTGCAGGCCTTCCATCATGGCGCTGTAGGTGGCGGCCAGCCGCTGCACCTGCAAGGCCTCGAAGGCCTGCGGGAACTGCCGCGTGATGGCCAGCCGGTTCTCCAGCAGGTAGCCCAGGCCCGAAGGCGCCTGCGTGCGCTGCGACACCACCCACCAGTTGCCGTCGGGGCCGCGCGCGAGGTCGAAGGCGGCGATGTGCAGCCAGGTGTCGCCCGCCGGCTTCACGCCGTGCAGCGCGCGCAGGTAGCCGGGGTGGCCACGCACCAGCGCCGGCGGCAGCAGGCCCTCGGCCAGCAGCTGCTGCGGACCGTAGGCGTCAGCCATGACACGGTCGAGCACGCGCACGCGCTGCTGCGCCCCGGCCTCGATTTGCGCCCAGCTCTCGGGCGAGACGATCAACGGGAACAGGTCGAGCGACCACGGCCGCTGCGGCCCGTTGGCGTCGGCGTACACGTTGTAGGTGACGCCGTTGTCGCGGATCTGCCGCTCGAGGCTGACGGCGCGCCGCGGCAGGTCGTTGAAGCCGCCCGGGCCGAGCTGCTCGAAGAAGGCGTTCCAGGCGGGGGTGAGTGGGGGCTGCTCGCTGGTAGCGGATTGTTCTTGTTCCTGCCCTTGTGATTGGGTGGATGACTGAGATTGGGACTGGGATTGCGTTTGCGACGGGGTTGGTCGTTCCCCCGCGGCGTCATACAGCAGCGGGGCCGCAGCGGGTGCCGAGGCCCCGCCCGACGTCGGCCGCGAAGGCACCGCAGCCGTCGCTTGCCCGCGCAATTCGTCGAAATGCCCGGGCAGGGCCGCCGGTGCGAGCGAGGACGCCAGGGCCGCCGGATGCTCCGGGGCCTGGGCGTCGAACAGGGATTCGTTCAGGGGTTCCACAGGGGAGGGATTGTCACACCACCGTCACCGGGGGCATTCCGGCGGTGCGACAGGGCCCTCAGCGCCGCAGATCCAGCGTGAACGGAAACTCCCTGCTTCCCGGCAGCTCGATGGTGGCCGGCGGCGTGCGCATCAGGCCCGGCGTGTGGCCGGTGCGCGTGAAGCGTGAATGGCGGCGGCTCTCGGCCTCGTAGGCGTTGACCGGGAAGGTGTCGTAGTTGCGGCCGCCCGGGTGGGCGACGAAGTACTGGCAGCCGCCCAGCGAGCGCTTCATCCAGGTGTCGACGAGGTCGAAGGTCAGCGGCGCGTGGGCCGGGATGCTCGGGTGCAGCGAGGAGGGCGGGTTCCAGGCCTTGTAGCGCACGCCGGCCACGAACTCGCCGGTCACGCCGGTGGGTTGCAGCGGCAGCACCTTGCCGTTGACGGTGACGACGTGGCGGCTTTCGTTCAGGCCGGTCACGCGCACCTCGATGCGCTCCAGCGACGAATCGACATAGCGCACCGTGCCGCCGGCCGAGCCTTCCTCGCCCATCACGTGCCAGGGCTCCAGCGCGTTGCGCAGCGACAGTTCCACGCCCATCGACTGCATCTGGCCCACGAGCGGGAAGCGGAATTCGAAGTGCGGCGCGAACCAGTCGGCGTCGAAGGCGAAGCCGGCCTGGCGCATCTCGCTGATGACGTCGTCGAAGTCCATCTTCACGAAGGTCGGCAGCAGGAAGCGGTCGTGCAGCTCGGTGCCCCAGCGGGTGACGGGCGCCTGGTAGGGCGCGTCCCAGAAGCGGGCCACGAGGGCGCGGATGAGCAGCTGCTGCGCGATGCTCATGCGCGCATGCGGCGGCATCTCGAAGGCGCGCAGCTCCAGCAGGCCCAGGCGGCCGGTGCTGGAGTCGGGCGAATAGAGCTTGTCGATGCAGAACTCGCTGCGGTGCGTGTTGCCCGACACGTCGATCAGGATGTTGCGCAGCGTGCGGTCAACCAGCCATGCCGGCATGTTCTGGCCGTAGATCTCGCGGTTCCTGGCGATTTCCTTCAGCGCAATTTCGAGTTCGTAGACCTGGTCGTTGCGCGCTTCGTCCACGCGTGGCGCCTGGCTCGTCGGGCCGATGAACATGCCCGAGAACAGGTAGCTCAGCGACGGATGGTTGTGCCAGTACAGCAGCAGGCTGGCCAGCAGTTCGGGCCGGCGCAGGAACGGGCTGTCGGCCGGCGTGGCGCCGCCCATCACGAAGTGGTTGCCGCCGCCAGTGCCGGTGTGGCGGCCGTCGGTCATGAACTTCTCGGCCGACAGGCGCGTCTCGAAGGCGGCGTTGTAGAGGAACTCGGTGTGGTCGACGAGTTCCTTCCAGTTGTGGGCCGGATGGATGTTGACTTCGATGACGCCCGGGTCGGGCGTGACGGCCAGCATCTTCAGGCGCGGATCGCGCGGCGGCGGATAGCCTTCCATCACGATGCGCACGCCGAGGTCGCGCGCGGTGGCTTCGACGGCGGCGACGAGGTCGAGGTAGTCCTCCAGGCGCGCGAGCGGCGGCATGAAGACGTACAGCACGCCCGAGGCACTGCCTTTCTTCTCGGCCGCCGGGCCGTTGGCGCGGCGCGGGTCGCGCACCTCGACGCACAGCGCGGTGCGCGTGACCCAATGGGCCGATTCGCCGCGCAGGGGTTGGCGGGTGCTGGATGTGGCGGAGGCTGCGTCAGTCGTCGCTGCCGCATCGCCGGGGCTTTGCATGCGCAGCGACGCGGCCACCACGGGCGGCGTGCCGAAGGTGTAGGGCACGTCGCCCAGGTCGGCACCGCCCCCCGTGGCTGCGGTGGCATAGCGCGCGCGGTAGTCGGCCGCGCTTGGCAAGGCGCCACGCGGCGCGGTCGGGTCGCGCTCGATGAGGTAGGGGTAGTCGCCCTTGCTGGCCCACGGCTGCGAGTCGAGCGGCAGGCGGTAGCCCATGGGCGAGTCGCCGGGGATCAGGAAGAGGCGGTCGTCGCGCAGGAACCAGGGGCCGGTCTTCCAGCCGGGGCCGGCGAGCGCGGGGGCGTCGGCGTTCGCGTTGCCGGGCTCGATGGGCAGCATGTAGCCGATCACCGCGTCGAGCTTCTGCGTGAAGACGCGGCGCAGGCGCACGCGTTCGAGTTCGTCGTCGAGCTTCGAGTCGAAGGGGTCGACGTTCACCGGCAGGCGGCGTTCGCGCCAGAGGTAGTAGTAGGTGTCTTCGTAGCCGGGCTGGATGTAGCGCTCGGTGAGGCCCAGCTTGTGCGCCAGCACGGTGGTGAAGCGGCGCGCGTCTTCGCTCGTGTAGTGCGTGGGAAAGCGTTCGTCGGCGAACAGCTCGGGGTCGTGCCACAGCGTCTGGCCGTCGGCGCGCCAGAAGATCGACAGCGCCCAGCGCGGCAGTTGCTCGCCGGGGTACCACTTGCCCTGGCCGAAATGCAGGAAGCCGCCCTGGCCGTACTCGGCGCGCAGCTTGTGCACGAGTTCTGTGGCGTAGCCGCGCTTGGTGGGGCCGAGCGCGTCGGTGTTCCATTCGGGCGCGTCGCGGTCGCCGGTGGCCACGTAGGTCGGCTCGCCGCCCATGGTGAGGCGCACGTCGCCGGCCATGAGACGCGCGTCGACCGCATCGCCGAGCGAGAGCACCTCGGCCCATTGCTCTTCGGTGTAGGGCTTGGTGACGCGCGGCGATTCGTAGATGCGCGTGACCTTCATCTCGTGGCTGAACTCGACCTCGGATTCATCGACGCCGCCCTCGATGGGCGCGGCGCTCGACGGCGTGGGCGTGCAGGCCAGCGGAATGTGGCCTTCGCCGGCCAGCAGGCCCGAGGTGGCGTCCAGGCCGATCCAGCCGGCGCCCGGCAGGAACACCTCGCACCAGGCGTGCAGGTCGGTGAAGTCGACGGTGGTGCCGCTCGGGCCGTCGAGCGCCTTCACGTCGGGCGTGAGCTGGATCAGGTAGCCCGACACGAAGCGCGCCGCCAGGCCGCAATGGCGCAGCAGCTGCACCAGCAGCCAGCCCGAGTCGCGGCACGAACCGCTGCCGTTGCCGAGCGTTTCTTCCGGCGTCTGCACGCCGGGCTCCATGCGGATGAGGTAGCTGACGTCCTTTTGCACCTGCTGGTTGATGCCGACCAGGAAGTCGATGGTGCGCTGTTCCTTGCGCTCGATCTTGTCGAGGTAGGCCTGAAGCAGCGGCGTGGGCTTCTCGGTGACGAGGTAGGGCGCCAGTTCTTCGGCCTGCGAGGCCGTGTACTTGAACGGGAAGTGCTCGGCCTGCGGCTCGAGGAAGAAGTCGAAGGGGTTGTAGACCGCCATCTCGACCACGAGGTCGACCGTGACCTTGAACTCGCGCGTCTTCTCGGGGAACACGAGCCGCGCCTGGTAGTTGGCGAACGGGTCCTGCATCCAGTTGACGAAGTGCTCGGCCGGTTCGACCCGCAGCGAATACGAGATCACATTGCTGCGGCAATGGGGCGCCGGACGCAGGCGCACGACTTGCGGGCCCAACTGCACCAGGCGGTCGTACGTGTAATGGGTGACGTGGTGGAGTGCGGCGTGGATGGACATGCGTAAGGGCGTGCAGTGCAGCGAGGTTGCATCGAAAAGATGTCTCTGGTGAGACGCATACTAGCCCAGTTGCCAAGCAATTAACGCGCCATCGAGCGTGGGTTGGGGGAGGGTTTGCATCATGGATTCCGGGGTGTCTGGAGGCCGGTCGCGGCGTGCGTCCGGTGGGGTCGCGGGTGGGGCGGGCGCCTTCGTGGCGCTCGGCGGAACGCTGCTCGGCGCGGCCTTGCAGTTACGTCAGCCGCAGCTGTGGGAGGCGGGCGTCTACGCCGCGTTGCTGCTGGCGGGGCTCGGTGGCGGATGGCTGGTGTGGCGGCGCCGATGGGGTCGGCTGGCCGTGCTGATGTCGTTGTCGCTGGCCTGCGGTGCGATGGCCGGCGCAGGCCTGGCCGGGTGGCGCGCGACCGCCTATGTGCGCGGGGCACTGGATCCTCGACTCGAAGGGCGTGACCTGCAACTGACGGGCGTGGTCTCGCAGATGCCCCAGCGCAGCGACATCGGAACGCGCTTCCGTTTCGACGTGGAGGCGGCGCAATGGACCGGGGCTGCGCGCGACGACGCGCCGCCGACGGTGCCCTCGCGCATCTCGCTCGCCTGGTACGGCGAACACAGCGGCGTCTGGGAGCAACCCGCCGAGCGACGTGCGTCTGCCGCTCGCACCGTGGGCGAGGTGCATGCCGGCCAGCGATGGCAGCTGACCGTGCGCCTGCGTGCGCCGCACGGCAACCTCAATCCGCACGGCTTCGACAGCGAGCTGTGGGCGTGGGAGCAGGGCGTGCACGCTCACGGCCACGTGCGCACCGGCGCGCGCGACCCCGCGCCGCGCCTGCTGGGCGCCACCTGGCAACACCCCGTCGAACGGGCACGCGAGTCCGTGCGCGATGCGGTGTTCGCACGCGTGGACGACCGACGCGAAGCCGGTGTGATCGCCGCGCTGGTCACGGGCGACCAGGGCGCGATCGACCGCGCCGACTGGGACGTGTTCCGGGCCACCGGCGTGGCCCACCTGATGTCGATCTCGGGCTTGCACATCACCCTGTTCGCCTGGTTCGCGGCGCATGTCGTGGGCGCGCTCTGGCGGCGCAGCAGCCGGCTGATGCTGCGGGTGCCCGCACCGCAGGCAGCGCTCGCCGGCGGCGTGCTGCTGGCCGCGCTGTATGCGCTTTTCAGCGGCTGGGGCGTGCCCTCGCAGCGCACGGTCTGGATGCTCGCGACCGTGGCGCTCTTGCGCCTGACCGGCCGGCGCTGGCCGTGGCCGCATGTCTGGCTGCTGACGGCGGCGGTCGTGGTGGTCGCCGACCCGTGGGCGCTGCTGCAGGCTGGCTTCTGGCTCAGCTTCGTGGCGGTCGCGGTGCTGTTCGCCTCCGCCACCGCGGCGCCGGGCGAGGGGCGGGCAGGGGCCGTCACCCGGCTGGGTCGCTTTTTCCGAGAGCAATGGACGATCACGCTGGCGCTCACGCCGCTCAGCTTGCTGCTGTTCCAGCAGGTGTCGGTGGTCGGGCTCGTGGCCAATGCGCTCGCGATCCCGTGGGTGACGCTGGTGATCACGCCGCTGGCGATGCTCGGCGTGGCGGTGCCGCCGTTGTGGGACGTGGCGGCCGGCGCTGTGAAGCTCTTCGCATTGCTGCTGCAGGGTTTCGCCAGCTTGCCGTTCGCTACGCTGTCGATGGCCGCGCCGCCGCCGTGGCTGGCCGCTGGCGGTGTCGTGGGCGGCGTGTTGCTGGCGATGCGCCTGCCGTGGCCGATGCGGGCGCTCGGGCTGCCGTTGCTGTTGCCGGTGCTGCTGTGGCAGCCGGCGCGCCCGGCCGTGGGCGAGTTCGATCTGCTGGCCGCCGACATCGGTCAGGGCAATGCGGTGCTCGTGCGCACCGCCACGCACAGTCTGCTGTACGACGCCGGCCCGCGCTACGGGCTCGACAGCGACGCCGGCGATCGCGTGCTCGTGCCCCTGCTGCGCGCCCGGGGCGAACGGCTTGACACGCTGCTGCTGAGCCACCGCGACATCGACCACACGGGCGGCGCGGCCGCCGTGCTCGCCATGCAGCCGCAGGCCGCGCTACTCAGTTCCATCGAGGCAGGTCATCCGCTGCAGGCCCTGCGTCCCGCGCGCCGCTGTGAGGCCGGCCAGCGCTGGACCTGGGACGGCGTGGGCTTCGAAGTGCTGTATCCCTTCGACAGCGACTACCGAAGCTTCACGCGACCCAATGCCGTGTCCTGCGTGCTGCGCATCGGCAACGGCCGTGCCACGGCGCTGCTGGCCGGCGACATCGAACGGCTGCAGGAGGTTGCGCTGGTGTCGCGTACGCCGCAACAACTGCAGGCCGACGTGCTGCTGGTGCCGCATCACGGCAGCAAGACCTCGTCGAGCGAGGCCTTCCTCGACGCGGTCGGCCCGCGCATCGCACTGGTCCAGGTCGGCTACCGCAGCCGCTTCGGCCACCCGGCGCCCGAGGTGGTGGCGCGCTACACCCGGCGCGACGTGCAGGTGGTCGACAGCCCGCGCTGCGGCGCGGCCCATTGGGCGAGCCCACGGCCTGCCGAAGTGAAGTGTGAACGCGCGCACGATCTGCGCTATTGGCGCCACCGCCTTCCCTGAGCCTTCCCTGAGGCGTCGCTGGAAACCTTTCAAAGGCCCCCGGTTTGCGCCCAACCTAGGGCTTCTACTGGCCTCGAACTTGCTAAGCTATGGCTCAAGGAGATTGGTCGTTCCATGCACAAATTTGACGAGATGTATGAGCAGCTCCCCTACGCGGGCGCTGCAATCCGACAGCACTACAAGCGCTACGACCAATGGCTCGCGAAGCAACCCGGTGAGGTGATGCGATCGCGACGCGAAGAGGCGGAAATGATTTTCCGCCGGGTCGGCATCACCTTCGCGGTGTACGGCGCCAAGGACGAGGACGGCTCGGGCACCGAGCGCCTGATCCCGTTCGACCTGCTGCCCCGCATCATTCCCTCCCACGAGTGGGAGAGCATGGAAAAGGGGCTGGTGCAGCGTGTCACTGCGCTCAACCGCTTCCTGTACGACGTGTACCACGACCAGGAGATCATCAAGGCCGGCATCATCCCGGCCGAGCAGATCCTGAACAACGCCCAGTTCCGCCCCGAGATGATGGGCGTGAACGTGCCGCACAACGTCTACTCGAACATCTCGGGCATCGACATCGTGCGCGCCCCCGACGCGCAGGGCAACGGCGAGTACTACGTGCTCGAGGACAACCTGCGCGTGCCCAGCGGCGTGAGCTACATGCTCGAGAACCGCAAGATGATGATGCGGCTCTTCCCGGAGCTGTTCAACCAGAACCGCATCGCGCCGGTCGCGCACTACCCCGACCTGCTGCTCGAAACGCTGCGCGCCAGCGCGCCGCCGGCCACGGCCGAGCCCACCGTGGTGGTGCTCACGCCCGGCATGTACAACAGCGCCTACTTCGAGCACGCCTTCCTCGCCCAGCAGATGGGCGTGGAACTCGTCGAGGGGCAGGACCTGTTCGTGAAGGACGACTTCGTCTACATGCGCACCACGCGCGGCCCGGTGCGGGTCGACGTGATCTACCGCCGCGTCGACGACGACTTCCTCGACCCCGATGTGTTCCGTCCGACCTCCACGCTGGGCTGCGCGGGCCTGATGCGCGCCTACCGCGCGGGCAACGTCGTGATCTGCAATGCCGTGGGCACGGGCGTGGCCGACGACAAGTCGATCTACCCCTACGTGCCGAAGATGGTCGAGTTCTACCTCGGCGAGAAGCCGATCCTGAAGAACGTGCCCACCTACATGTGCCGCAACAAGGACGAGCTGCAGTACACGCTCGACAACATGAAGGACCTGGTCGTCAAGGAGGTGCACGGCGCCGGCGGCTACGGCATGCTCATCGGCCCGGCCGCCACGCAGGCCGAGATCGAGGACTTCAAGAAAGCCGTCATCGCCAAGCCCGACGGCTACATCGCCCAGCCCACGCTGAGCCTGTCGACCTCGCCGACCTTCGTCGACGCCGGCATCGCGCCGCGCCACATCGACCTGCGTCCCTTCGTGCTCTCGGGCAAGGAAGTGCAGATGGTGCCCGGCGGCCTCACGCGCGTGGCACTGAAGGAAGGGTCGCTGGTGGTCAACTCGTCGCAGGGCGGCGGCACCAAGGACACCTGGATTCTCGAAGCGGACCGCACGGCCAAGCCGAAGGCGGCCGCGCCCTCGCAAAGCCAATCGCAGTAGGAGCACACACGATGCTGTCCCGCACCGCAGACCACCTCTACTGGATGTCCCGCTACACCGAGCGTGCCGAGAACACGGCACGCATGCTCGACGTCAACTACCAGACCTCGCTGCTGCCGCAGTCGGCCGAAGTCGCCAAGTACGGCTGGCAGGGCGTGCTCTCGATCAGCGAGCTCCTGCCCTGGTACAGCAAGAAGTACGACCAGATCGCACCGAATGAGGTCATGGAGTTCATGGTCAAGGACGAGAGCAATCCGTCGTCGATCGTCTCCTGCCTGAAGGCCGCGCGCGAGAACGCCCGCGCCGTGCGCGGCGCGCTCACCACCGAGGCCTGGGAAACGCAGAACACCACCTGGCTCGAAGTGAACCGCATGCTGCGCGCGGGCGACTTCGAGCGCGACCCGGGCCAGTTCTTCGAGTGGGTCAAGTTCCGCTCGCACCTGTCGCGCGGCGTCACGCTGGGCACCATGCTCCAGGATGAGGCGTTCTACTTCTCGCGCCTGGGCACCTTTTTGGAGCGTGCCGACAACACGGCGCGCCTGGTCGACGTGAAGTTCCACGCGCTCAACAGCGAGTTCTTCGGTGCCGCCACCGAGGAAGATCAGGAGTACGACTTCTATCACTGGAGCGCGATTCTGCGCAGCGTTTCGGCCTTCGAGGTGTACCGCAAGGTCTACCGCGACGTGATCAAGCCCGAGCGCGTGGCCGAGCTGCTCATTCTTCGCGCCGACATGCCGCGCTCGCTGCACGCCAGCCTGGTCGAGGTGGTCAACAACCTCGCGAAGGTGCAGAACGAACACAGCGCCGAAACGCAGCGCCGCGCCGGCAAGCTGCTGGCCGACCTGCAGTACGCGCGGGTCGACGAAATCCTGGCGACGGGCCTGCACGCCTACCTCACGCAGTTCCTCGACCGGGTGAACGAACTGGGCGGGCGGATCAGCCAGGACTTCCTGGTGCCGGCGCACTGACAACGCATTGAATCGACGTCCTGCGGGCCCCAGGCAGGCCCCGGGACTTCGAGCCTCCGGCGGTAGCATTCGGGATTCGACCCCGATACCGATTGCTGACCGCAGGGAGTTCCCATGAAGAAATCAATGCTTGCCCTTGATGGCAAGTGGTTGGCCGCCGCCTTGGCGGCCGTCGTGCTGCTCGCCGGTTGCGACCAGGCCGCGTCACCGAAAGCACAAGCCTCGGCCCAGGCCTCGACGCCCGTCGTCTTCGATGCCGCCACGGGATTGCGCTGGCTGCGCTGCGCCCTGGGGCAGACGTGGCAGGGCGGTCGTTGCGTCGGCGAGGCCGAGGCCTTGAGCCTGATGGACGCGCAGGCGCGCGTGCAGGCGCTCAACGAGAAGGGCCACGAAGGCATCTCGCAATGGCGGCTGCCGACCATCGTGGAGCTGGCGGCGCTGCGGCGTTGCGACCACGGCCTGGTCGACGAACAGTTCACGCTCGAACTCAGCCCCGAGAAAGAACCCGTCACCGTGCCGCGGTGGTGCGCCCGCGAAACATCCGTGCCCACCATCGACAGCGCACGCTTTCCCGATACGCCGCTGGTCAAGTTCTGGTCGGGCTCGGGCAGCGAGGCCGCGCAGCACTTCTATGCCGTGGACTTCAGCAATGCCTGGATCGGACTGAACGAGGCGGCCGAAGCCACCCACGCGGTGCGGCCGGTGGCCGACCGCTAGTGCTCGTCATCGCGGCCTAGCGCGAGAACGACTCCACCGCCACCGGAATCTCCGGCGCCTGCCATTGGTAGGCCTCGCTGAGCACGTTGCGCTCGGCCTTCTGCCCGCTCCAGCGGATGCCCAGCAGGTCCATCAGGCTCCAGCCGGCCCAGTCCGCGCGAAAGGGTTGCTGCGTGGCGGCGCCGGTGGGCAGCGCTTCGCGGTTGCGCCAGACCACGGTCGGGATGCGATAGCCCGAGGCGGTCGCGGGGCTGTGGCCTGCGCGGTCGCTGCCGTGGCCTACTTCCTGGCCATGGTCCGACAGGTACATCCAGGCGCGGTAGTCGTCGGGCCTGCCCGTGCTGCGGGTCTGTTGCAGCAGCTCCGACACCACGAAGTCGTGGTACAGCAGCGCGGCGTCGTATTCATGACGGAAGTGCCGCACCAGGGCCGAGCGGCCGTCTTTCACGAGGCCGTTCTCGACGGCATCCACGCGGTCGTCGAAGGGGTTGGCGTTCTCGGGAAAGCGCAGGCTGTAGTGCGGATGCGCGCCCATCAGGTGGACCACGATGAGCTTGCGTTCGGTGCTGGTGTCTGCAAACGCCTCCTGTACGCAATCGAGGATTTCGCCGTCGAGCGAGGCGCTGGCGCGGCCCGGCGTGCGGTTCACCATGTCGACCACGTCGGCATAGCGCGCATGCTCCTGCTCGATGGCCAGGTCGTCGTGGTTGCTGATCCACCAGACCTTGTAGCCGGCGGCGCGCGCCAGGGCCAGCAGGTGGGGCGGGCCCCCTGCATTTCCGTTGGAGGGCTGGCCGAAATGGAACATGTTGCGCAGCGCGGGCAGGGTGCTCGCGTCCACCGACCACGCGTTCTGCAGCACGGCCATGCGGTCGCCTTCCTGCGCCTTGTGCGCCTGCAGGCGCGGCGTGGTCGGGCGGCCGTAGCCGTACAGCCCCATGTTGTCGCGGTTGATGCTGTCGGTGATGACGAGCACGACCGTGGAGGGCCCTTCGCGCGAGATCACCGGCGCGATCTGCCGGGCCTGGGCCATCTGCGCATCGCGGGTTTCCTGTTGCCCGGCCCAGGCGGCGCGCTGAGCCTGCAGCGACTGTGACCATTGGGTCCAGAAGACGGCTGGATGCAGCCGGCGCCAGGGCTTGCTCACGTAGGCCACGCAGGCGGCCAGCAGGATCAGGAGCAGCAGCGACCGCGCCCAGAACGGCCGCCGCGCACGCGGCGCCGCCGATGCCACGGCCGCGGCACCGCGCCGTGCGAACAGGCCTGCCAGCACGCCCGCCGCTGCGAGCGCGGCCGACCAGACCACCGCGGAGCGCCAGTGCATGCGGAGGTATTCGGCGCTTTCGCGTGCGTTGGTGTTGGCCGCCGCGCCCAGCACCATGGCGCTGTCGGGCGCGGCCTGGTAGGTGTCGAGCAGGTAGGCGCGCACCACGGCGTCGAGGCCGAAGCCCATCACCCAGAGCCACACGAGCGCCGTGCGCCAGCGCCGCAGGCGCGCGCTGTGCAACGGCCACAGCAGCCAGAGCACGGGCGGCGCGGCGAGCACCGCGAGCTGGGCGATGCGGCGGCCGTCGTGCCCCAAGGCGATCAGCGCCAGCAGCGTGGCGCTGACCACGCCGAAGGCCAGCAGGGCGCTGGAGTGGTGACGCGGGGCGTCGGTGTGGGGATGTGTCAAGCGCGGCGTGGGGGAGTCGAAAGCGGCCGAATTCTGCCCCGCACCTTGCGGCAACGCGTTCAGTGTCCCGACCCTCGCGGGGTCTTTGAAGGCCGCAAGAGGCTCGCCTCAGGGATATCCCCGCGGAACTTATTCGCGCTCAGGGTCCCAGAGGGGCTTCGCCCGGCATTGCCGGACCTCTTGTGTCTCTTCGAAAGGAACCTTCGCCCCATGGCCCGATTCAGCCGCCGACTGCCCGCGCTCCTGCTCGCATTCTTCTTCTCGTGGATGGTGCTGCCGTCCGCCTTTGCCGCGCAGCCGCAGATGGTCAGTGTCGCGGTCAAGACGCTGAACATGCGCACCGGCCCCACCCAGCGCGCCGAAGCGCACTGGACGGTCAGTCGGGGCTACCCGCTGCGCGTGATCGGCCGCAAGGGCGAATGGCTGCGGGTCACCGACTTCGAGAACGACAAGGCCTGGGTCTACCGTTCGATGACGAACAAGACGCCGCACCACGTGGTGAAGGCCAAGACCGCTCAACTGCGCCGCGCACCCGGCGCGCGCAGCCCGGTCGTGAAGAAGGCCGTGTACGGCGACGTGCTGCGCACCCTCGAGCGCCGTGGCGACTGGGTCAAGGTGCGCCACGAAGGCGGCGCCACCGGCTGGGTGCCCAAGCGCCAGGTCTGGGGCTGGTAAGCCCGCGTCAGTCGGCTTGTTCGCGAGACACCGCGGAACCGGCTTCGCAGGGCCGCTGGTGTCGCCCCCGGTGGGGGGTAGGAGAAGCGACACGAAGTGCGCGAAGCCTGGGGGTGAGCTTCAATTTGCTGTCGCTTGGCGCACTGCACGCTCCCAGCGCGCCATCGACTCTTCAGCCTGCGCGCGGCCCATGGTCGGCATGAAACGGCGATCGACTTTCCACAGCTTCGAGAGCTGGCGCGCGTCGGTGTAGACGCCGGTCGACAGCCCCGCCAGGTAGGCCGCGCCCAGCGCGGTGGTCTCGACCACTTCGGGCCGCACCACCGGAATGCCCAGCAGGTCGGCCTGGAACTGCATCAGCAGGTCATTCACGCTCGCGCCGCCGTCCACACGCAGCTCGGCCACGGGCTTGCCGCCGGCAGCCACGGCGTCGCGGCTCATGGCCTGCAGCAGCGCGGCGCTCTGGTAGGCGATGCTCTCGAGCGCGGCGCGCGCGATGTGCGCGACCGTGGTGCCGCGCGTGAGGCCGGTGATCGTGCCGCGTGCATCCGCATCCCAGTAGGGCGCGCCCAGGCCGGTGAAGGCCGGCACCATCATCACGCCGCCCGCGTCGGGCACGCTCTCGGCCAGTGACTGCACCTCGGCGCTGCCCTTGATGGCCTTGAGGCCGTCGCGCAGCCACTGCACCACGGCGCCGCCGACGAACACGCTGCCTTCCATGGCGTACTGCGGGGTGGCATCGGTCTGCGCGGCGCTGGTCACGAGCAGCCCGTTCTGCGACGGCTGGAAGGCGGCGCCCGTGTGCATGAGCAGGAAGCAGCCGGTGCCGTAGGTGTTCTTGGCCATGCCGGCCTCGAAGCAGGCCTGGCCGAAGAGGGCGCTCTGCTGGTCGCCGGCCACGCCGCCGATGGGCAGCGTGTGGCCGAGCAGCGCAGCATCGGTGTCGGCGAAGTGCGAACTCGACGGCTGCACCTTCGGCATCAGCGAGGCGGGAATATCGAGTGCCTTCAGCAGGTCGGCGTCCCACTCGTTGCGGCGCACGTTGAAGAGCATGGTGCGCGAGGCGTTGCTCACGTCGGTCACGTGCACCTTGCCGCCGGTGAGCTGCCACATGAGCCAGCTGTCGACGGTGCCGAAGGCCAGCTCGCCACGTTCGGCCTGCGCGCGGGCGCCGGGCACGTGGTCCAGCAGCCAGCGCAGCTTGGTGCCCGAGAAGTACGCATCGATCACCAGACCGGTCTTTTCGCGGATGGTGTCGCTCAGCCCCTGCTCTCGCAGCTGCGCGCACAGCGGTTCGGCGCGGCGGTCCTGCCAGACGATGGCGTGGTGCACCGGCTGGCCTGTCTTGCGGTTCCACAGCACGGTGGTCTCGCGCTGGTTGGTGATGCCGATGGCGTGGATGTCGGTGGCCTGCAGCTTCGCCTTGGCGAGCACTTCGCGCGCGGTGGCGAGCTGGCTGCGCCAGATTTCCATCGGGTCGTGCTCGACCCAGCCCGGCTGCGGGTAGATCTGCGTGAGCTCTTTCTGTGCGATGGCGACGATGCGGCCTTCGCGGTCGAACACGATGCTGCGCGAGCTGGAGGTGCCCTGGTCGAGGGCGAGCAGGTAGGTGGTCATTTCGGTCGGTGTTTCTTCTCAGTTGTCGCGCGCGATCTCGAGCCGTACCCGTGCCGCATGCAGCAGCTCGGGGAAAGGCGGCGGTGGCGGGGCGTCGGTGATGAGCCGGTCGATCTGCGACAGCGTGCCCAGCTCGATCATCGCCGGCCGGTTGAACTTGCTCGCATCGGCCGCCAGCCACACCTCGCGCGCCTGGGCAATGATGGTCTGCGCGACCTTCACCTCGCGCAGGTCGAAGTCGCGCAGCGAGCCGTCGGCCTCGATGCTCGACACGCCGATGAGCGCGATGTCGACCTTGAACTGGCGGATGAAGTCGATGGTGGCCTCGCCCACCACGGCGCGGTCGCGCGGGCGCACCGAGCCGCCGGCCACGATCACCTCGCAGGCCGTGTTGCCGCTCAGGATGGTCGCCACGTTCAGGTTGTTGGTGATCACGCGCAGGCCCGTGTGGCGCATCAGCGCCTTGGCGATGGCCTCGGTGGTGGTGCCGATGTTCAGGATCAGCGAGCAGTCGTTGGGCACCAGCTCGGCCACGCGGCGGGCGATGCGCGCCTTGCCGTCGGCGTTGAGCGTTTCGCGCTGCTGGTAGCCGATGTTCTCGGTGGTGGAACTGGGCACGCGCACGCCGCCGTGAAAGCGCGTCAGCAACCCCGCGTCGGCCAGCCGCTGCACGTCGCGGCGCACGGTCTGCAGCGTCACGCCCAGCATGTCCGCGAGTTGTTCGACGGTGACGGAGCCGCGCGCGCGCACGGTGTCCAGGAGGTTGATCTGGCGCGGGTTGGAGTTCACAGGGGCGTCGTGGAAAGCGGAAAGACTGGGGTCGAGGGTACAGGGCGCGTCACTTTAAAACGAAAGAAAACGAAGCCGAGTAAGGGAAAACTCGGAGGAAAATCGCGCCAAAAGGAATCCAAATGAAAAAACTCGAAAATACAATCTCGGCCTTTGTTGGCAAAAGTCACGAAAAAAGTCACGAAACAACGGACCCCCAACCTGTGAGCGAAACCACCTCTCCAGCGGCCGCGCCGGCCACCACCGATTGCGATGTGCTGATCGTCGGCGGCGGCATCAATGGCTGCGGCATTGCGCGCGACCTGGCCGGCCGGGGCTGGCGCGTGGTCCTGTGCGAGAAGGACGACCTGGCCTCGCACACCTCTTCTTCTTCCACCAAGCTGATCCACGGCGGGCTGCGCTACCTGGAGTACTACGAGTTCTCGCTGGTGCGCAAGGCGCTGCAGGAGCGCGAAGTGCTGCTCAAGAGCGCGCCGCACATCATGTGGCCGCTGCGCTTCGTGATGCCGCACGACCCCTCGATGCGCCCGGCCTGGATGATCCGCATCGGCCTGTTCATGTACGACCACCTGGCCAGGCGCGAGGTGCTGCCGCCGTCGCGCGGCGTCGATCTGCGCCAGCACGCGGCCGGCGCGCCGCTCAAGCCGCAGTACAAGCGCGGCTTCGTGTATTCGGACGGCTGGGTCGACGACGCGCGGCTGGTGGTGCTCAACGCCATCGATGCGCGTTCGAAGGGCGCCGAGGTGCTCACGCGCACGCGCTGCATCCATGCGCAGCGCGGCACCGATGGCTGGGTCGCAACGCTCGAAGGTCCCGACGGCGCGCACCGCACCGTGCGCGCGCGCGCCGTGGTGAACGCGGCCGGCCCGTGGGCCGAGTCCTTCCTGCGCGGCGTGGCCCATTCGGCGCGCGGCGAGGCGCTGGCCACCAAGAGCCTGCGGCTCGTGAAGGGCAGTCACATCATCGTGCCGCGCCTGTTCGACCACGACCACGCCTACATCTTCCAGAACCCCGACAAGCGGATCATCTTCGCCATTCCCTACCAGGGCGCGTTCACGCTGATCGGCACCACAGACATCGAGATCAGCGGCGACGACCCCGGCGCCGCGCGCATCGCGCAGGAAGAAATCGACTACCTCTGCACCCAGGCCAGCCGCTACTTCGACAAGGCCATCGTGCCCGCCGACGTGGTCTGGACCTACTCGGGCGTGCGTCCGCTGCTGGACGACGCCTCGGGCGACCCCTCGGCCGTCACGCGCGACTACCTGCTCGAATCGAACACCACCGCCGCGCCGCTGCTGTCGGTGTGGGGCGGAAAGATCACCACCTTCCGCAAGCTGGCCGAGGACGCGGCCGACGAGGTGGGCCGCATGCTGGGCCAGTCGGGCGCGCAGCGCCCGGCCTGGACCGACGGCGCCTTCCTGGCCGGCGGCGACCTGTCGGCCTGGATCGGCGCGCCCAAGCGCCCCGACGAAGACTTCGAGCGCTTCGTGGCCGCCGTGCAGACGAAGTACCCCTGGCTCGACGCCGCACTCGCACGCCGCCTCTCGCGCGGCTACGGCGCGCGCGTGGCCGAACTGGTCGGCGAGGCGCAGTCGCTGGCCGACATGGGCGCCGAGGTGGCGCCCGGCCTGTACGAGCGCGAACTGCGCTTCCTGCAGGCGCGCGAATGGGCCGTGAGCTCGGACGACGTGCTCTGGCGGCGCACCAAGCTCGGCCTGCACTACACACCGGCGGAGCGCGAACAGGTCGCGATCTGGCTGCAGGCGAACGCCCGCCAGGACTGAAGCCCCTTTTGCAGCAAACCGCGGCAAGCCAGCGACAGAACAACAGGAAAAGAGAGGGCCCATGCAACTGACACTGGAGCGCGTCACCAAGAAGGTCGGCGCGCAGACCTGGCTCTACGAGCAGAGCATCGCGCCGAAAAGCGGCGCGGTGACCGTGCTGCTCGGCGCCACGCAGGCCGGCAAGACCAGCCTGATGCGCCTGATGGCCGGGCTCGACACGCCGAGCACGGGCCGTGTGCTCGTGGACGGCACGGACGTCACCGGCACGCCGGTGCGCGAGCGCAATGTCGCGATGGTCTATCAGCAGTTCATCAACTACCCGTCGCTCAAGGTGGCCGACAACATCGCCTCGCCGCTGAAGCTGCGCGGCGAATCGAACATCGATGCGCGGGTGAAGGCGCTGGCCGACAAGTTGCACATCGGCATGTTCCTCGACCGCTACCCGCAGGAACTGTCGGGCGGCCAGCAGCAGCGCGTGGCGCTGGCGCGCGCGCTCGCCAAGAATGCGCCGCTGATGCTGCTCGACGAGCCGCTGGTCAACCTCGACTACAAGCTGCGCGAAGGCCTGCGCGAAGAACTCACGCAGCTCTTCGCCACGGGCGACTCGACCGTCATCTACGCCACCACCGAGCCTGGCGAAGCGCTGCTGCTGGGCGGCTACACCGCCGTGATGGACGCGGGCGAACTGCTGCAGTACGGCCCCACGGCCGAGGTGTTCCATGCGCCGCAGTCGCTGCGCGTGGCGCGCGCCTTCAGCGATCCGCCGATGAACCTGCTGGCCGGCACGGCCAGCGCCGGCCGTGTGCAACTCGCGGGTGGCCCGGCATTGGCGCTGGCCTTGCCCGAGAACGTGTCGGGTGCGGTCACCGTGGGCCTGCGCGCGAGTGCGCTGAACGTCAATGCGGGGGAGGGCGACATCGCCTTGCCCGGCAAGGTGGAGCTGGCCGAGATCTCGGGCTCCGACACCTTCGTGCACGTCGAGACGGCGGTGGGCGAACTGGTGGCGCAGCTCACCGGCGTGCACCGCTTCGAGCTGGGCGCCTCGATCACGCTGTACTTCAGCGCGTCGCAGGCCTATGTGTTCGATGCCGGCGAGAAGCTGGCGCTGGCGCCCGCGTGGCGCAAAGGAGCTTGAGATGGCACGCATCGATCTCGACCTGGCCCACGCCTACCGTCCCAACCCGACGAAGGACAGCGACTACGCGCTGCTGCCGCTCAAGATGAGCTTCCGTGACGGCGGCGCGTATGCCTTGCTCGGCCCTTCGGGCTGCGGCAAGACGACCATGCTCAACATCATCTCGGGCCTGCTGGTGCCTTCGCAGGGCACGGTGAGCTTCGACGGGCGCGACATGACGCGCGCCACGCCGCAGGAACGCAACATCGCGCAGGTGTTCCAGTTCCCGGTGATCTACGACACCATGACCGTGGCCGAGAACCTCGCGTTCCCGCTGCGCAACCGCAAGGTGCCCGAAGACCAGATCAAGAAGCGCGTCGGCGAGATCGCCGAAATGCTCGACATGAGCAGCCAGCTCAACCAGCGTGCCTCGGGCCTGGCGGCCGATGCCAAGCAGAAGATCTCGCTGGGCCGAGGCCTCGTGCGCAGCGACGTGTCGGCGGTGCTGTTCGACGAGCCGCTCACCGTGATCGACCCGCACCTGAAGTGGCAGCTGCGGCGCAAGCTCAAGCAGATTCACCGCGAGCTCAAGCTCACGCTGATCTACGTCACGCACGACCAGGTCGAGGCGCTGACCTTCGCCGAAGAGGTGGTGGTCATGACGCGCGGCAAGGCGGTGCAGGTGGGCAGCGCCGAGGCGCTGTTCGAGCGGCCCGCGCACACCTTCGTGGGCCACTTCATCGGCTCGCCGGGCATGAACTTCCTGTCGGCCCACAGCGCCAACGGCGCGCTCGAAGTGGCGGGCACGCCGCTGGTGCCGACGCGCGAGCTGCCGCCCGGCGCACTGAAGATCGGCATCCGGCCCGAGTACCTGCGCCTGTCGAACGCGGGGGCGCCCGGTGCCGTGCCGGCGGTGGTGAAGCAGGTGCAGGACGTCGGCACGCACGCGATGCTGAGCGCGGAGGTCGACGGCGGCGTGGTCAAGGTGCGCATGCACTCGGACGAACAGGCGCCGGCGGTGGGCGACACGGTGTGGCTGCGGGTGCTCGATACGCACACCTGCTACTACAAGGACGAGGAACTGGTGGCATGAATCCGACGAACAAACCGATCAATCAGAAAGCCTGGTGGCTCGTGCTGCCCGTGCTCATCTGCGTGGCCTTCTCGGCCATCGTGCCGCTGATGACGGTGGTCAACTACTCGGTGCAGGACATCATCTCGCCCGAGCGGCGCGTGTTCGTCGGCACCGAATGGTTCGCCGCCGTGATGCGTGATGACGAGCTGCACCAGGCGCTGTGGCGCCAGCTGGGCTTCTCGCTGTCGGTTCTGCTGGTGGAGATTCCGCTGGGCATCGCGCTCGCGCTGTCCATGCCGGCCACGGGCTGGAAGTCGTCGGCGGTGCTGGTGGTGGTGGCGCTGTCGCTGCTCATTCCATGGAACGTGGTGGGCACCATCTGGCAGATTTACGGCCGCGCCGACATCGGCCTGCTGGGCCACGCGCTGCAGGTCATGGGCATCGAATACAACTACACCGGCAGTGCGACCGACGCCTGGCTCACGGTGCTGGTGATGGATGTGTGGCACTGGACGCCGCTGGTGGCGCTGCTGTGCTACGCCGGCCTGCGCTCGATTCCCGATGCCTACTACCAGGCCGCGCGCATCGACGGTGCCAGCAAGTTCGCCGTGTTCCGCTACATCCAGCTGCCCAAGATGCGCGGCGTGCTGATGATCGCGGTGCTGCTGCGCTTCATGGACAGCTTCATGATCTACACCGAGCCCTTCGTGCTCACGGGCGGCGGGCCGGGCAATGCGACCACCTTCCTGAGCCAGTACCTCACGCAGAAGGCCGTGGGGCAGTTCGACCTCGGGCCGGCGGCGGCGTTCTCGCTGATCTATTTCCTGATCATCCTGCTGTTCTGCTTCGTGCTCTACAACTGGATGCAACGGGTCGGTACGCAGGAAGTGGAGAAAGAACAATGAACGAGAAACGCTTTCACAAGCGCAGCATCTTCCTGCTGCTGTACATCCTGTTCGCGCTGTTGCCCATCTATTGGATGGTCAACATGAGCTTCAAGACGAACGAGGAGATCCTGTCGAGCTTCTCGTTCTTCCCGCAGCAGCTCACCTGGGCCAACTACGCGCGCATCTTCACCGACGAGTCGTGGTACTCGGGCTACATCAACAGCCTGATCTACGTGGCGATCAACACGGTGATCTCGCTCACCGTGGCGCTGCCGGCAGCGTATGCGTTCTCGCGCTACAGCTTCCTGGGCGACAAGCACGTGTTCTTCTGGCTGCTGACCAATCGCATGACGCCGCCCGCGGTGTTCCTGCTGCCGTTCTTCCAGCTGTACAGCACCGTGGGCCTCATGGACACGCACCTGGGCGTGGCGCTGGCGCACCTGCTCTTCAACGTACCGCTGGCGGTGTGGATTCTGGAAGGCTTCATGAGCGGCATTCCGCGCGAGATCGACGAGACGGCGTACATCGACGGCTATTCGTTCCCGCGCTTCTTCCTCACGATCTTCCTGCCGCTCATCAAGGCCGGCGTGGGCGTGGCGGCGTTCTTCTGCTTCATGTTCAGCTGGGTCGAGCTGCTGCTGGCGCGCACGCTCACGAGCGTGAATGCCAAGCCCATCGTTGCGACGATGACGCGCACGGTGAGCGCTTCGGGCATGGACTGGGCAACGCTGGCGGCAGCGGGTGTGCTCACCATCGTGCCGGGCGCGATCGTGATCTGGTTTGTGCGTCACTACATCGCGAAGGGTTTCGCGATGGGGCGTGTTTAAGAGGAGACAGGCGACATGTTCGACTGGATGGTCTGGACCACCCCCGTGGCCGTTTTCTTCACCTGCATCGCGCTCATGCTGGTCGGCATGACCGTGTGGGAGATCAAGTCGCCCACCACCATGCGGCGCGGCTGGCTCCCCATTGCCACCACGCGTGGCGACCGGCTGTTCATCGGCCTGCTGTCTGCCGCGTACGTGAACCTGATCTTCGTCGGCCTGGCCGGCAAGTTCCAGGAGTGGCTGAGCCTGGAAGCCGAGCCCTCGATCTGGATCGGCTTCGTGCTGTCGATGCTGCTTCTCGCCCTGGTCATGCGCAAGGGCTAGGTTCCACAGATTCCACCAACGCGTCCGGCTCTCCGCCTCCCCGGAGCCGCGATGAGAAAACCGGGGAAGCACAACCGAGGAGACACATTCATGAAGATGCGCTACACGGCATTGGCAATGGCGGCGGCGATGGTCGCCGCGCACGGCGCATGGGCCGCAGAGCCCGAGGCCAAGAAATGGATCGACAGCGAGTTCCAGCCGTCGACCCTGAGCAAGGACCAGCAGGCCGCCGAGATGAAGTGGTTCATCGACGCAGCCAAGAAGCTGCAGGCCAAGGGCGTCAAGGAAATCTCGGTGGTGTCGGAGACCATCACCACGCATGAATACGAATCGAAGACGCTGGCCAAGGCCTTCGAGGAAATCACCGGCATCAAGGTGAAGCACGACCTGATCCAGGAAGGCGACGTGGTCGAGAAGCTGCAGACCTCGATGCAGTCGGGCAAGTCGATCTACGACGGCTGGATTTCCGACTCCGACCTGATCGGCACGCACTACCGCTACGGCAAGATGATGAACCTCACCGACTACATGGCCGGTGCAGGCAAGGAGTACACCAACCCCGGGCTCGACATCAAGGACTTCATCGGCACCAAGTTCACCACCGCGCCCGACGGCAAGCTCTACCAGCTGCCCGACCAGCAGTTCGCCAACCTGTACTGGTTCCGCGCCGACCTGTTCGACCGCAAGGACCTGAAGGACAAGTTCAAGGCCAAGTACGGCTACGACCTGGGCGTGCCGCTGAACTGGAGCGCCTACGAAGACATCGCCGAGTTCTTCAGCGTCGACGTGAAGACCATCGACGGCAAGCCGATCTACGGCCACATGGACTACGGCAAGAAGGACCCGTCGCTGGGCTGGCGCTTCACCGACGCATGGCTCTCGATGGCCGGCACCGCCGACATCGGCAACCCGAACGGCATGCCGATCGACGAGTGGGGCATCCGCGTGGCCGACGACAAGTGCACGCCCGTGGGTGCGGCCGTGTCGCGCGGCGGTGCGACCAACTCGCCGGCCGCCGTGTACGCGCTCACCAAGTACATCGACTGGATGAAGAAGTACGCGCCCAAGGAAGCCATGGGCATGACCTTCGGCGAAGCCGGCCCGGTGCCGGCGCAGGGCCAGATCGCCCAGCAGATCTTCTGGTACACGGCCTTCACCGCCGACATGACCAAGAAGGGCCTGCCCGTGGTGAACGAGGACGGCACGCCCAAGTGGCGCATGGCGCCCGGCCCGAACGGTCCGTACTGGAAGCAGGGCATGCAGAACGGCTACCAGGACGTGGGTTCGTGGTCGTTCTTCAATGGCCATGACGCCAACAAGACGGCCGCCGCCTGGCTTTACGCCCAGTTCGTGACCTCGAAGTCGGTGTCGCTCAAGAAGACCATCGTCGGCCTGACGCCGATCCGCGAATCGGACATCCAGAGCAAGGCCATGACCGACATGGCGCCCAAGCTGGGCGGCCTGGTCGAGTTCTACCGCAGCCCGGCCCGCGTGGCGTGGACGCCCACCGGCACCAACGTGCCCGACTACCCCAAGCTGGCGCAGCTGTGGTGGAAGAACGTGGCCGAGGCCGTCACGGGCGAGAAGACCCCGCAGAAGGCCATGGACAACCTGGCCGACGAGATGGACAACGTGATGGCCCGCCTGCAGCGCGCCGGCATGGCCCATTGCGCGCCCAAGCTCAACGCCAAGGGCGACCCGAACAAGTGGCTCAGCGACCAGCACGCACCGTGGAAGAAGCTGGCCAACGAGAAGCCCAAGGGCGAGACCATCGACTACAACAAGCTGCTGAGCGCCTGGAAGGCCGGCAAGGTGCGCTGATCGCGCAGCGCGCATGGCAGGTGATGCCGACGAGGGCCGTGCCGCAAGGTGCGGCCCTTTTTCGCGTTCTGGCGAGGTGGTTCGTCGGATTCGCGCGACGTCATGACCTATGGCAGATGCACCTTTGAAAAGCTTCGCTTACATTCGACGGCCCCCGCCACGCCCCGCCAGTGAATCCAAGTTCTTTCAGCCCCACCGCCAGCCCGTCCGTCAGTCCCTCCGTCAGCCCGAACACGCGTGCGAAGCGCGTGCTGCTGATCCAGTACTCGCAGACCGGGCAGCTCGACCGCGTGGCCGGGCAGATCGCCGCCCCGCTGGCAGCCGACCCGGGCATCGAGCTGCATGTGGAGACGCTGCGGCCGCTGCAGGCCTTTCCCTTTCCCTGGCCCTTCCTGACCTTCTTCGACGCCTTCCCGGAGTCGGCCCACATGAAGCCGGGCCCGCTGGCGCCGTTGACGCTCACGGGCGACGAAGACTTCGACCTTGTCATCCTGCCGTACCAGATCTGGTTCCTGGCGCCTGCGCAGCCGGTCGCGGCCTTCCTGCAGCACCCGGTGGCGGCACGGCTGCTCAAGGGAAAACCCGTGGTCACGGTCATTGCCTGCCGCAACATGTGGCTGCTGGCCCACGAAAAGCTCAAGGGCCTGCTCGCCGCCACCGGCGCGCGCCTGATCGACAACGTGGTGCTGACCGACCCCGGCCCCACGCTCGCCACCTTCTTCACCACGCCGGCCTGGCTCATCTGGGGCCGCAAGCGCGGCTTCTGGGGCATGCCCGATGCGGGCCTGAGCGAAGCACAGATTCGCGGCTGCGTCCGCTTCGGCCGGGCCCTGCGCGACGCGTTGCATGAAGACCGCGAGCGCGGCGATGCGCCCTTGCTGGCCGGGCTGGGTGCGGTGCGGGCCGACGCTCGGTTGCTGGTCAGCGAGAAGGCCGGCACGCGCAGCTTCTACCTCTGGGGCAAGCTCATCATGGCGGCCGGCGGTCCGGGCGCGGCGGCGCGCAAGCCGCTGCTGTTGCTGTACGTGTTGTTTCTTCTGGCGCTGATCGTCACGGTCGTGCCGGTGAGCCTGACCTTGCAGGCGCTGCTGCGGCCTTTGTTCCGAGGGTGGCTGACTAAAATGACAGCCCAATTCGAGCGCCCGTCGGGCTCTGCCACGGACCGCCTGCCTCTCTATGACGACTGATGTTTTCCTGACCCGCACCGCTGCCTTCCTGCCTTTTTCTCCGGTCAGCAACGAAGACATCGAAGAAGTGCTGGGTCGCATCGGCGGCAAGGTGTCGCGTGCGCGACGCCTCATCCTGCGCAGCAACGGCATCCAGTCGCGCCACTACGCCATCGACCGCGCCACCGGCCAACTGGCCATGACCAATGCGCAGCTCACCGCCTCGGCCATCCGCGCGCTGGGCGACGACATCGGCCCGGTCGACTGCCTGGCCACCGGCACCTCGCTGCCCGACCAGCTCATGCCCAACCACGCGGTGATGGTGCACGGCGAACTGGGCTGGCCGCGCCTGGAGGTGGTGGCCTGCGCCGGCATCTGCCTGGCCGGCGCGGCGGCGCTCAAGCATGCGTGGCTCTCGGTGCGCTCGGGCGATGCCCGCCGCGCGGTCGCCACGGGCTCCGAGCTGGCATCGGCCGTGATGCGCGGCATCAACTTCGAAGCCGAGCTGGAGCACAAGCTCGAGGCGCTCGAGGCGCGCCCCGAGATCGCCTTCGAGAAAGACTTCCTGCGCTGGATGCTGTCCGACGGCGCCGGCGCGGTGCTGCTGGAGCGCGAAGCGCGCGGGCCGCTGTCGCTGCGCGTCGAATGGATCGAGCTGTCGTCGGCGGCGCACGAGCTGCCGGTGTGCATGTATGCCGGCGCCGACAAGAATGCCGAAGGCGGCCTCGACGGCTGGGCCCGCACCTCGCCGGCCGACTGGCAGCGCGACTCGACCTTCGCGGTCAAGCAGGACGTGCGCCTGCTCAACGACAACATCGTGCGCGCCACGCTGACCGAGCCGCTGGCGGCCATCATCGAACGGCGCGGGCTGAAGACGGACGACATCGACTGGTTCCTGCCGCACCTGTCGTCCCACTATTTCGTCGAGCCCGTGGCCGCAAGCCTGGCGTCGCTGGGCCTGCCGATTCCGCGCGAGCGCTGGTTCAGCAACCTGGCCAGCAAGGGCAACACCGGCTCGGCCTCGCCGTACATCATGCTCGACGAGCTGTTCCGTTCGGGGCGCATCAAGCCCGGTCAGAAGCTCCTGATGTTCGTGCCCGAAAGCGGCCGCTTCTCCAGCGGCTTCATCTACCTGGAGGCTGTGTAGCCATGGACCTGGACGCCGTTCCTCAGGAAGGCAACGCGACCCTCGCGGGCCACTCCAAGCTGATGTACGCCCGCGATGCGCAGGGCCGCGTCGTCACCACCACGTCCAAGGGCTGGGAGGCGGAGGAGATCGTCACCAGCCACGCGGTCGATGTGCTCATCGAGCAGGCACAGGAGGCCAGGGCGCGCGTGAAGGCCGGGCTGGCTTCGCCGCTCGAATACTGGATGTACGAGCGCCGCATGGACGTGGCGCTGCTCTCGCAGACCAGCGGCTTCTGGCAGTGGCGTGTGCGCCGCCACCTGCAGCCACGCCATTTCGCCGCGCTGTCGCCGGCCCAGCTCGCCCGCTACGGCCAGGCGCTGGGGTTGCCCGTTTCCACCCTGCAAGGCCTGCCGTGAACTTCCAACACCAACAGGCGGCGCACTGCGAAAGCGGCGTCATCTCCAGCCTCATGCGTCATCACGGCGCGCCGATGAGCGAGGCGATGGCGCTGGGGTTGTCGTCGGCGCTGTCGTTCGCCTACCTGCCGTTCATCAAGCTGTCGGGCCTGCCGCTCATCTCGTACCGCATGCCGCCCAAGGCCATCATCAAGGGCCTCTTGGCGCCGATGGCCGCGCGCTTTCGCTTCGAGACCTTCCGCAGTCCGCAAGCAGGGCAGCAGCGGCTCGACGCGCTGCTGGCCGACGGCCAGCTGGTGGGGCTGCAGACCTCGGTCTACTGGCTGCCGTACTTTCCGCCGAACATGCGCTTTCACTTCAACGCGCACAACCTGCTGGTCTACGGCAAGGACGGCGACGATTACCTGATCAGCGACCCGGTGTTCGAGGAGCCCGTGCGCTGCGCGAGCGAAGACCTTTCGCGCGCGCGTTTCGCCAAGGGCGTGCTGGCGCCCAAGGGGCTCATGTACTACCCGCAGGCCATCGAGCGCAAGGCGGTCGACGCCGCCTCGGTGACCAAGGCCATCCGCAAGACCGTGCGCAACATGCTCGCGCCCATTCCGATCGTCGGCGTGCGCGGCATGCACACGCTGGCCAAGCGCATGCAGAAGCTGTCGCCCAATGATCCGCGCAGCGTCGACTTCATCGGTCACCTCGTGCGCATGCAGGAGGAAATCGGCACGGGCGGGGCGGGCTTTCGCTTCATCTACGCGGGCTTCCTGCAGGAGGCGGCGCAGCTGCTCGACAAGCCGCAGCTGACGCAGATGGCCGAACGCCTGATCGCCATCGGCGATGGCTGGCGTGCCTTCGCGCTCAAGGCGGCGCGCATGGTCAAGGGACGCGAGCCGGTCGATCCGGTCGCGCTCGCCGGCAAGCTGCGCGAGCAGGCGCAGCAAGAAGAAACCTTCTTCCGCGACCTCAAGGCCGCTGTCGCCTGATGCTCGAGCTTCGTCAGCTCGGCTACCGCTACCCACATGCCGACAAGGCCGCGCTGTCGGACGTGTCGCTCGCAGTGCCGCGTGGCTGCGTGCTCGGCCTGCTGGGGCCCAACGGCGCCGGCAAGACCACGCTGATCTCGCACCTGTCGGGTGCGCTCGCGGTGCAGTCGGGCGACATCCGCATCGACGGCCAGCCGCTGCAGCAGGTGCGCGCCAAGGCGCCCACGCGCATCGCCGTGGCGCCGCAGGACCAGGCCTTCTATCCGATGCTCACCGTGGCCGAGAACCTGGCCTGCTTCGCAGCGGCCGGCGGTCTTTCGGGGGCGCGCAAGAGGGCGCGCATCGAAGCCTGCACGCAGTTCGCGCAGCTCGAACAGTTCGCGGGCGTGCGTGCCGAGCGGCTCTCGGGCGGCCTCAAGCGACGGCTCAATCTCGCGATCGCCTTGCTGCCCGAACCCGAGCTGATGCTGTTCGACGAACCGACCGTCGGCGTCGATCCGCAATCGCGCGCCTTCATCCTCGACGCCATCAAGAGCCTCGCGCAGGCCGGCGCTGCGGTGATCTACGCCTCGCACTACATGGAAGAGATCGAGGCCATCGCCGACCGCGTGGCCATCCTCGACCAGGGCCGCGTGCTGCGCGAAGGGCCGCTCGACGCGCTGCTGTCGCAAAGCGCGATGCTGCTGACCCTGGCCGCCGACGGGCTCGACGCGCAGATGCTCTCGCGCTTCGGCACGGTGGAGCAGGGCGCGGCGCACTGGCGCATCCACCTGAACGCCGGCAGCGGCCCCGGGCCGGTGCTGGCAGCGCTCGAAGCCGAAGGCATCGAGGTGCGCCAAGTCGAGTTCGGCCGGCATGACCTCGAGCAGCTCTTCATGGCGCTCACGCACCGTTCGCTTCGGGACTGATCGAACGCCATGCTCTTCGCGCTCATCAAGAAAGAACTGCTGGCCCTCGTGCGCGACATGCACGGGCTGGCCGTGCTGTTCGTGATGCCGATGGTCTTCATCGTGCTGATGTCGCTCACGCTGAAGGACATCTACCGTCCGCCGCTGGCCGAGCTGAGCTACGCGGTCGACGTGCGCGACAGCGGAACGCCCGCCAAATGGCTGCTGCAGATCTGGCAACGCAGCCACGGCGCACCGCAGCCGCTGGGCACCGACTGGCAGCAGCGGTTGCGCAGCGGCACGCTCAAGTACGTGATCGTGCTGGAGCCAGGGCTGTCCGACGAACTGGAATCGGCCGCGCTCTCGACCCGCGCCTACATCCAGCTGCTGGCCGAGCCAGGCATCGACGCCAACCTGTTCAATGCGCTGCGTGCCGAGCTGATCGGTGCGTCGGGCGAACTCAAGGCGCGGCTCGCGCTGGCGGTGCCCGGCACGGCCAGCCCTGCGCCCGATGCATCGATCCAGGCGATGGTGCAGGCCGAACGCTTCGCCACCGCCGGCCCGCGGCCCACGTCGGTGCAGCAGAACGTGCCGGCCTGGCTGGTGTTCGGCATGTTCTTCGTGGTCGCCTCGCTGTCCAGCCTGTTCGTGCAGGAGCGCGGCTCGGGTGCGCTCGGGCGGCTGCAGAGCCTGGGCGTGTCGCGCTCGATGCTGCTGGCGTCCAAGGCCTTGCCTTACCTCGGCGTGAACGCGCTGCAGGCGCTGCTGATGCTGGCGGCGGGCATCTGGTTCATGCCGATGATCGGCGGCGATGCGCTGTCGCTCTCGGGCATCCATTGGGGCGGTCTGCTGCTGTCGCTCGCGGCCGTGAGCCTGGCGGCGGTGAGCCTGTCGCTCGCCGTGGCCTGCCTCGTGAAGAGCCATGCGCAGGCCGCCACGCTCGGGCCGATGGTGAATGTGCTGATGGCGGCGGCGGGCGGCATCATGGTGCCCAAGTTCGTCATGCCGGGCTTCATGCAGCGCATGGTCGAAATTTCTCCCATGAACTGGGGGCTCGAAGCGTTGCTCACCGTGCTGCTGCGCGGCGGCGGCGTGGCCGAGGTGCTGCCGCAGGTCGGCCGGCTGGTGGCGTTCGCGGCCCTCATGTTCCTTGTGGCTGTCTTTCTGTTTCGCAGGCGCGCACCGTGACGAGCACCGTATCTCCTGAATTCATCGCCCGCCTCAAGGCCCTTGTGCTGGAATCCGTCGAGAAGGACGCGCCCCCCGGCGGCCTCGGCGACGACGAGCCGCTGTTCGGCCCTGAAGCGCGGCTCGACCTCGACTCGCTCGACGCGCTGCAGGTGTCGATGGCGATTCAGCAGCACTTCAATGTGCGCATGCCCGACAGCAAGGAGACGCGCCGCGCGATGACGTCGATCGCGCATCTGGCGGAGCACCTGGCGCAAGCGGGCAAGGCATGAGCCTGCGTCCCGTGTACCTGGCCGGCATGGGCCTGGCCTGCGTGCTCGGCGACGATGTGCCGTCCGCACTCGCCGCGTTGCGGCGCGGTGGCGTGCCACCCACACCGGTGACGGTGGCCGACGGCATGCAATGGCCCGTCTACACGCTGCCGGTGCCGCCCGGCGACTGGGCGCAGCGTGTGCAGCACACCGTGCGCCGCGTGGTCGCGCAGACCGGCGACGGGCTGGACCGGCAAGGGCCGCTGTTCGTGGCCTCGTCGTCGCTCGACATCGGGGCGATGGAACATGCGCAGCACGACGCGCGGCTGAGCGGCGACCTGCAGGACTTTGCCGACATCGCCGCCGCCGCACTCGACTGGCAGGGCCCGGTCTTCACCGTCTCGACCGCCTGCACCTCCGCGCTCAACGCGATGCTGGCGGCGGCCGACATGGTGCGCGCCGGCGAGGCCCGCGAGGCGCTGGTGATCGGCGCCGAGCTCGACAACCGCTTCACCGTGGCCGGCTTCGGCGCGATGCAGCTGCTGGCGCCCGACAGCGCACGGCCCTTCGGCGCGGGGCGCCAGGGGCTGGTGCTCGGCGAGGCCGTGGCGGCGCTGCGGCTGGGCGCTGCGCCTGCGCGCTGGGCGTTGATGGGCGGAGCGAACGTGGTCGATGGCCGCAACCCCTCGGGCACCGAGGCGAGCGCGGTGCGGGCGATGTGCCGCGACACGCTGGCGCGCAGCGGCCTGCAGCCTGCGGACATCGACCTCATCAAGGTGCAGGCGGCGGGCAGCCCGGTCAACGACGCGATCGAGGTCGAGGCGCTGCGGCAGGTGTTCGGGCCGCTGCCACCGCTGGTGTCGCTCAAGTCGGCGATCGGCCACACGCTCGGCGCGGCCGGAGCGGCGGAACTGGCGTTGCTGGTCGGCTGCATCGAAGGCGGCGCCTGGCCGTCGGTCGGCTATGCGCTGGACGAGACGCTCGGCATCGCGCTGAGCGACGGGCCGCCGGCGCGGCTGCGCCACATCTTGCTCAACGTGGTGGGCTTTGGTGGCGGGCATGCATCGCTGGTGCTCAAGGATTGCAGCGCCGCATGACCGCCGCATCCGCACCTGCCTGGCGCACCATCGCGCACGTCGTGGCGCATCCGCCGCCAGACGACTGGCGCGACGCGCTGGCGACCCGGCTGGGCCGTCGGCCGCGCCGGGTCGGCCTGTGGACCGAGCTGGCGATGTACGGCGCGCGCACCTGTCTCGACGCTGCCGGAGAGGCCGCATTGCCTGCCGGCGCGCGCCTGCGCGTGACCAGCCAGCGCGGCGCGTGGGAGGCCACGCGCGCGGGTCTGGCGCAGCTCGATGCCGGATTGCCGATGCCCTTCACCTTCATGCAGAGCCAGCCTGCGCTGATGCTGGCCGAGGTCGGCCGCTGCCTTGACTGGCAGGGCGATGCGAGCTTCATGCTGTGCCGCGATCTCGCGCGGCCGCTGGCGCTGTCGCAGCTCGGCGCGGGGCGCGACGGTCTGTTGTTCGGTGTGGTGGAGGAGACTTTCGGCGATGTGCCGCCGCGCTCCGAATGGTGGCGGCTGGTGCCGGCCTGAACTGAAAGCTCAGCCCGCGATCGACCACTGAAGGTTCTCGCGCGCCCGGGCTTCGAGCAGCGCGTGCATGCGCGGCGTGGCGTAGATCGCGGGGCGATCGAGAAAGCGCTGGAGGATGGCGCGCCGACGCGGCAGGCGGATTTCCTCGGCGACGAAGCCGTATTCCAGGTGCACCTGGCGCTCGTACTCGTCGAAGCGCGCGCGTTCGGCGCCGAGGATCGACAGGTCGATGTCGATCAGCAGCTCGGCGTCGCGCCCTTCGGGCACGGCGTCGTGGCGCGTCGCCATGACGAGCGCGTGGACGCGGTCGGCCGCCGCGTCGTTCACGCCGGCGGCCTGCAGAGCCTGCCGCGCCCAGTCGGCGCTGCGTGCCTCGTTGTCGTGCGCATGCACGTCGTAGATGGCGTCGTGGAACCACAGCGCCAGCGCCACTTCGCCGGGGCGCTCGGCCAGGGCCTGCTCCTGGTCGAACCAGGCAAGGCATTCGCCCAGGTGCTGCATCGTGTGGTAGTGGCGCTGCGGCTCGCTGTAGCGACGCTGCAGCTCCAGCCGCAGCGCATCGTCGGGTGCTGTCACGCCCAGCGCGTGCCAGGCGGCGGTCCAGTTCGCGTGCAGTGCCTGCGGCGGCATGGCGGTCACGGCGGCCACGCGGCTATTGCTCCATCGCGGCCTTGACCTCCTGGCCGAGGTCGAGCACCGACATCGCGTAGTAGCTGCTCCAGTTGTAGCGCGTGATCACGTAGAAGTTGCGCGTGCCGGCGACATAGGTCGGCGGCGCGTCGAAGCCGTTCTGCAGCTCGATGAGCGCGAGCAGGCCCTTGTGCTTCAGGCCTTCGCCTTCGGGCACGGCGCCCGCGGCGACGAAGCTGTCGGCACTGAAGGTCGGCAGGATGTCGGGCGCCAGCAGCAGCGCCTTCTTGAGGCGGGCTTCCTCGAAATGCACGGGGTAGATCGACGGCATGCCCGGCGTCCAGCCGAAGGCCTTGAAGTAGCTCGCGACCGAACCGATCACGTCCACCGGGTTGTTCACGAGGTCGATGCGGCCGTCGCCGTCGAAGTCGACCGCGTACTTGGCGATGCTGCTGGGCATGAACTGCGGCATGCCCATGGCGCCGGCGTAGCTGCCCACGGGCACCAGCGGGTCTTCCGCGGTGCGGCTTTCGGTGCTCAGGAAGCTCTCGAGTTCGCCGCGGAAGAAGGCGATGCGTTCGGCGGCGCGTGGGTGGCCTTGCGGGAAGTCGAAGGACAGCGTGGCCAGCGCATCGATCACGCGGAAGTTGCCCATGTTGCGGCCGTAGATGGTTTCCACGCCGACGATGCCGACGATGATTTCCGGCGGTACGCCGTAGGTGGCCTCGGCGCGCGCGAGCGTGTCGGCGTTGGCGCGCCAGAAGCGCACGCCGGCTGCGATGCGCACCGGGTCGATGAAGCGGCTGCGGTAGGTCTGCCAGTTCTTCACGGTGCCGACCGGGCCCGGCAGCATCAGGCGCGGCACGTTGGGCAGGAAGCGTGCGGCGCCGATGGTGGCGCGCACCCAGTCGCGGTCGAGGTTGCGGCGCCGCGCGACGTCGTCGGCGAACTGCATCGCGTCATCGCGCGTGGCGTAGGGAACGCTGCCACGCACCGGCGTGACGGCTGCGGCGCGGCCGTTGGCCTGGGGCTTCTGGGCCAGGGCGCCCGTGGGCCAGGCGATGCCAGCGGCGAGGAGGGCGGTGGCGGCCGCTGCGGCGCGCATGGACGTGGGGAAGGCGTGTGACATGGGCACGATTGTGCCGCCCGTGCGCACGCGCACTTTCGGGCGACACATGTGGTTTCAGCCGCGTGGCGGTGTGGGAGGCCAGGGCAGCCGGCGGAACTCCGCGCGCAGCGCGCCGAGAGAAGTGGGCGTGGCGGGGGAGTATCTCTGGGCTTCGAGCTTCAGCAGCCAGTCGCGCACCGCCTGCGCGGCGGGTCCGAAGCGGGCGTCGGCCGCCTGGGCCATCTGCCGGGGCGGCACCGCCTCGGACAGCGGCAGGCCGGCCTTTGCCAGTCGCGCACGGGCCCGGCCCAGCAGGCGCAGCCACGGATCGTGCTGGCTGCGCTCCCACAGCGTCCAGCCGGCGCCGGCCAAGCTCGCGGCCACCAGCAGGTACAGCAGCACGTAGGCCAGGTCTTCCAGGCTCGGGGCGTTGAAGCCGATGGTCTTGAGCAGGTCGAGCTGGCGGCTCTGCGTGTAGTTGAGCACCCACTGGTTCCAGCCGTTGTTCACAGCCTCCCAGGCGGCGCGCAGGTTCTGCACCAGCGTCGGGCTCATGACGCCGATGGCGCCTGCCAGCAGGCCGGGTTGCGGCGTCAGGCGCTGGAACTGCCCGATGCGGCCCGGCGCGACCGAGCCGGTCGGGTCGACGCGCACCCAGCCCGCGCCTTCCTGCCAGACCTCGGTCCAGGCGTGAGCGTCGCTCTGGCGCACCACCCAGTAGTTGTCGACGTTGTTGAGCTCGCCGCCCTGGTAGCCGGTGACGATGCGCGCGGGGATCTGCAGGTTGCGCATCAGCACCACGAAGGCCGAGGCGATGTGCTCGCAGAAGCCCTCCTTGCGGTCGAACCAGAACTCGTCGGCGGTCTCGTTGCCGTACACGCCGGGCTCCAGCGTGTAGGTGTAGCCACCGGTGCGCAGGCGCTGCAGCGCGGCCTGCACGAAGGCCCGGGCATCGGCGCCGGCCAGCGCGGGGTCGGCGCGCATCTGGGCGGCGAGCGCCGCGGTGCGCGGGTTGCTGCCGGGCGGCAGCGCCAGGTAGGGCTGGAGCCGACCGCCTGTGCGCGTGAGCGGGCCGCTTTCGAACTGCGGGTGGCTTTCTGCGCGATAGCGCACGAGGTCGTTGATCGGCCGGTTCACGAACCATTGCAGGTCGGGCGTTCCGGTGACCTCGTAGCCGGGCACCTCGGGCGCGCGCGGTGTGGCGTCGAGCGTGAGCAGCCACGGGCGCTGGCTGGCTTCCAGTGTGACCTCGTAGCGCACGGGCTCGCCGCGGGTGCGCAGGTTGGCCACTGCTTGCCCGCTGCGCGCCCAGGTCGGCAGCGCCGTCCATTCGCGGCCGTCGAACTGCGCGAGCACGGGGCCGCGGAAATAGAGCTGGCTTTGCGGTGGCGCGCGGTTGCCGTCGAACTTGATGCGCGCGGCGATGCTCTCGTCGAGCGCCAGTTCGGCGATGGTGCCGACCCGCATCGTGTTCGACAGGCCGCTGCGCCCGGCCATGGCGTCGCTGGGCGTGCCCCACAGCGGCGCGAAGCGCGGGAAGAGCAGGAACAGCGCCAGCATCACCGGCGCGCCCGCCAGCGCCATCCAGCCGGCGGTGCGCGCGGCCTGCATCAGCGGCGGCCGGCCCACCGGCATGTGGGCGTTGACCAGCGCCGTCAGCAGGCCCAGCAGCGCCAGCAGCATGATGAAGGCGGTGACCAGCGACTGCGAGTAGAAGAAGTTCGTGAGCATCGCGAAGAAGCCCAGGAAGAAGACGACGAAGGCATCGCGTCGCGCGCGCAGCTCCAGTGTCTTGAGCGCCAGCAGGCAGACGACCAGCGTGACGCCCGCGTCGCGGCCCAGCAGCGTGCGGTGGCTGGCGAAGGTGCCGACCAGTGCCAGCGCCAGCAGTGCGATGCGCCACCACTTGCCGGGCAGCGGGCGTGCCTGCACCGCCAGCGAGGCGCGCCACAGCAGCACCATGGCGGTGATGGCCGAACACCACCAGGGCAGGTTGTCGATTTGCGGCAGCAGGATGAGGCCGATGACGCACAGCAGGAACAGCGTGTCCCGTGCATCCCTCGGCAGCGCGGTGAGTTCGCGTACGACCCGGTTCATGTGGCGACCTCGTTCATGCGCACAGCGCCAGCGCCTCGAGGCAGGCGCGCCGGTGGGCTTCGCCCTGTGACGGGCTCACCGTGCGTCCGGCGACGCGGATGCCGTAGTCCACGCCGAGCCGGTCGGCCATCAGCACCCAGGCGCACAGGCGCGACAGGCGGGCCTCGGTGTCGGGCAGCGCGGCCGCGTGCGCGTCGAGCCAGAGTTCTTCGCGCTGCGTGTGTTGCGTGTCGCGGCTCACCAGGTCTTCGGAGCCGTTGGCCTGCGCGCGCGCCGCCTTCTTCCAGACCACGAGCTTCAAGGGGTCGCCGCGGCGGTAGGCGCGCACGCCGTCGTACTCGCCGGCGTTCTGCGCCCGCATCGCGGCGGACGCGGCGGCGGGGCCCGAGAGCGGTTCGCCCGGCGGCAGCGGCGGCGGGTGGGCTTCAGGCGTCGGGTACACGAGCATCTGCGCAGCTGGCCGCCAGACCGTCCAGACGCGGAAGGTGCCGAGCGGAAAGCGGGTCTCGGCGGTCAGCGGCGGCACCGGGTGCAGGCCGCGCCGCTCGGGCTGGAACGCGATCTCCACAGTGGCCGTGCCTTCGGCCGGCACGTCGGTCCAGGCCCACTGGCCGCTGCCGCGCACCGCCATGCCGATGCCGTAGCGCACGCTGCGCCGCGTGTTGTGCAGCACCACGCGGAACACCGCGGCGGCGCCCGCGAACTGCGCCTCGGGCGGCACCATGCGCAGCGCCAGCCCGCGCAGCGTGGCGTGGCACACATGCATGCCCACCGCGACGCTGCCCGCCAGCAGGAAGGTCAGCAGGTAGCCCAGGTTGAGCTGGTAGTTGATCGACGCCACCAGCAGCACCAGCAAGGTCGCCGCCAGCGTCCAGCCGGCGCGCGTCGGCACGATGTAGACGTTGCGCTGGGTGAGTTCGAGCGTGTCCGACGGTGGCCGGCGCGAGAGGAACCAGCCGTCGATGCGCGAGCGCAGCGTCGTGATCATCGGGCCGGGCGGTGGAAATCCCCGCAGGGGTGAAGCGCCGAACACCGCGGAACCGGCTTTGCCGGGCCGCAGGTGTTGCCCCCTGCAAGGGGGGAGGAGAAGCGACACGAAGTGCGCGAAGCCTGGGGGTGGTTCATGTCTACGGCAGGGGCACCGCGGCGATCATGGCGCGAACTTGCTCGACGGCGCCGCGGCCGGCGTCGCCCACGGGTGTGAGACGGTGCGCGATCGTCTGCGGCAGCACGGCCTGCACGTCGTCGGGCGCCACGTAGTTCCGGTTGGCCAGCAGCGCCTGCGCCTTGGCGGCGCGCAGCACGGCGATGCCCGCGCGCGGCGACAGGCCCTGCAGGAACCAGCGGCCCGAGCGGGTCGCGGCGATCAGGTCCTGCAGGTAGTTCAGCAGCGGCTCGGCCGCATGCACTTGCTGCACGCGCTGCTGCAAGGCGGTGAGTTCGCCGGCGGTCAGCAGGGCGGGCAGGCCGGCGAGCATCTCTCGGCGGTCGGCGCCCGCGAGCAGTTGGCGCTCGGCGGCGCGGTCGGGGTAGCCGAGCGAGATGCGCATCAGGAACCGGTCGAGCTGAGACTCGGGCAGCGCAAAGGTGCCGAGCTGGTCCTGCGGGTTCTGCGTGGCGATCACGAAGAAGGGCGAGGGCAGGGGGCGGGTCTCGCCTTCGACCGTGACCTGCTTTTCTTCCATCGCCTCGAGCAGCGCGCTCTGGGTCTTGGGGCTGGCGCGGTTGATCTCGTCGGCCAGCAGCACCTGCGCAAAGATCGGCCCGGGGTGGAACACGAAGGCCTGCTGGCCCCGGTCGTAGATCGCCACGCCCGACAGGTCGCCCGGCATCAGGTCGGCCGTGAACTGCACGCGCGAGAACTGCAACCCGAAAGTGTGCGAGAGCGCATGAGCCAGGGTGGTCTTGCCGACCCCCGGCACGTCCTCGATCAGCAGGTGCCCGCCCGCCAGCAGGCAGGCCACGCAATCGCGCACTTGCGCATCTTTGCCAACAATCACCGTGTTAAGCTGATTCAGCAAACTGGCTAGCTTCGCAGCAACGTCCATATTTGTATCCATATGCAAACGATACCGTAAGACCTTGCGGCCCCATGCCGCGTGAGGTCTAGACGCGACGACACGAGACACGGCGAGAGATGGGCAAGACAGGCTACTTCACGCATCGCGACTTCTGGAAGCACGACATGGGCAACGGGCATCCCGAATGCCCCGAGCGGCTGGATGCCATCGAAGACCGGTTGCTCCTGACCGGCGTCGGCGACGCGCTGGCGCGGGGCGAGGTTCCCCTGGCCACGCTGGAGCAGATCACCCGGGCCCACAGCCACGCGCATGTCGAACACCTGGAGGAGCTGCAGCAGCGCCTCGTGGCCGACGCACCCGCCGGTGGCCCCGACCATGCCCAGGTCGACCCCGACACCGTGCTCACCCGCTTCACCCTGCTGGCCGCGCGCCGCGCCGCGGGCGCCGCCGTCGCCGCGACCGATGCCGTGATGGCCGGGGAGGTCGAGAACGCCTTCTGCCCGGTGCGCCCGCCGGGCCACCATGCCTGCCGCGAGCAGGCCATGGGCTTCTGCTTCTTCAACAACGTGGCCATTGCCGCGCGGCATGCCATCGAGGCGCATGGCCTGGACCGCGTGGCCATCGTCGATTTCGACGTGCACCACGGCAACGGCACCGAGAACATTTTGTCGAACGACCCGCGCGTGCTGATGGTCGGGTTCTTCCAGCATCCCTTCTATCCGTACAGCGGCACCGAGCACCCGGCCTCGAACATGCTCAACCTGCCGATCCCTGCCTACACCAAGGGCATGGACGTGCGCGAGCTGGTCGAGGCGATCTGGATGCCGCGGCTCGAGGCCTTCAAGCCGCAGATGGTCTTCATCAGCGCCGGGTTCGACGCCCACCGCGAGGACGAGCTGGGCCAGCTCGGCCTCAACGAAAACGACTTCGCCTGGATCACCGGCCGCGTGCGCGATGTCGCCAAGCGCCATGCGCGCGGGCGCATCGTCTCGCTGCTCGAGGGCGGCTATCACCTGGATGCCTTGGCGCGCAGCGTGGAAGCCCACATCCGGGTGCTGGCGGACCTGTAACCCAGCGGGCGTCCACGCGGCGCCCTGTTTCCTTCATTGATGAATTTCAATTTCAACGACTTCCTCCAACGCCTGAACCAGGTCGACGCGCGCGGCCTGGGCATCGAGCTGGCCGTGCTCGTGGCCTGCGTGGCCGTGGCGTGGGCCGTGTGCAAATGGTTCGGGCGCGACCAGCCCAAGGACTCCATCTGGTTCGGCGAGCGCATCTTCGACGGGCTGCTGTTCCCGCTGCTCGCGCTGGTGTTCACCGACCTGGCGCGCCGCGCGGCGCTCGAGCTCCTGCCCGTGGTGCTGGTGCTACGCATCGCCGTGCCGGTCTTCCTGTCGCTGGCGGTCATCCGGCTGTTCGCGCGGGTGCTGCGAGCCGTGTTCCCGACCTCCAGCCTGGTGCGGCTGATCGAGCGCACGATCTCATGGGGGGCGTGGATCGCCGCCGTGCTGTGGATCGTCGGCCTGCTGCCGCCGGTGCTGGCCGAGCTCGACGACATCACACTGGCCTTCGGCAAGACCCGCGTGAGCCTGCAGACCATCATCCAGGGCGCGCTCTCGGCCGGACTGGTGCTGATGGTCGCGCTGTGGATTTCCAGCACCATCGAGAAGCGCATCCTGCGCGAGGCGGTGAGCGACCTGTCGATGCGCAAGGTGGCGTCGAACGCGGTGCGCGCCTTCCTGCTGCTGATCGGCCTGCTGTTCGCACTGTCGGCGGTGGGGGTCGACCTCACGGCGCTGTCGGTGCTGGGCGGCGCGCTCGGCGTGGGTCTGGGCTTCGGCCTGCAGAAGCTGGCGGCCAACTATGTGAGCGGCTTCGTGATCCTGCTGGAGCGTTCGATCCGCATCGGCGACAACGTGAAGGTCGACACCTTCGAGGGCCGCATCACCGACATCAAGACGCGCTACACGCTCATCCGCGCGGGCAACGGGCGCGAGGCCATCGTGCCGAACGAATCGCTCATCACCGGCCGGGTGGAAAACCTCTCGCTGGCCGACCGCAAATTCAACATCACGACCAGCATCGTGGTCGGCTACGAGAGCGACGTGGCGCAGGTGCAGTCGATCCTGTGCGGTGCCGCCACGGCCCAGCCGCGCGTCATGACCGACCCGGCGCCCGTGGCCTACCTCGTCACCTTCGCGCCCGATGGGCTGGAATTCATCCTGAACTTCTGGGTCGCCGACCCTGACAAGGGCAAGGACAACGTGCGCTCCGCCATCAACATCGCCATCCTCGAGGGCCTGCGCGCCGCCCGCATTGACATTCCCTATCCGCAGCGGGTGCTGCGAGTGGAATCTTTGCCGGCGGGCGTGGCCGCAACGCCGCCTGCTGTTTTATAATCACGGAAAAGCACGATCGTTCTTTTTTCGACCTGCAAGGCCGACAGGAAGAATGGAGAAGCAGCCAAGGCCGGCGTCCTAAAATGGCCGGCTGCTCTCGAAGCCCCCCTTTTTGCAATCCAATGGAGTCAAGTCAATGAAGGTTCTTGTGCCTGTCAAACGGGTCGTCGATTACAACGTGAAGGTGCGCGTCAAGAGCGACGGCACCGGGGTGGACATTGCCAACGTCAAGATGAGCATGAACCCCTTCGACGAAATCGCTGTCGAAGAAGCGGTTCGCCTGAAGGAAAAGGGCGTGGTCACGGAAGTGATCGCGGTGTCGTGCGGTGATGCCAAGTGCCAGGAAACCCTGCGCACCGCGATGGCCATCGGTGCCGATCGCGGCATCCTCGTCGAGACCGACGCCGAACTGCAGCCCCTGGCCGTGGCCAAGCTGCTCAAGGCCCTGGTCGACAAGGAACAGCCCCAGCTGGTCATCCTGGGCAAGCAAGCCATCGACGACGACGCCAACCAGACCGGCCAGATGCTGGCCGCACTGGCCGACCTGCCCCAAGCCACCTTCGCCTCGAAGGTCGACCTGGCGGCCGACAAGGTCACCGTGGCCCGTGAAGTCGACGGCGGCATGGAAACGCTGACGCTCACGCTGCCCGCAGTCATCACGACCGACCTGCGCCTGAACGAGCCGCGCTACGTGACGCTGCCCAACATCATGAAGGCCAAGAAGAAGCAGCTGGACACGGTCAAGCCCGACGAGCTGGGCGTGGACGTCGCGCCGCGCCTGAAGACCCTGAAGGTCGCAGAACCGCCCAAGCGCGGTGCTGGCATCAAGGTGCCCGACGTTGCAACGCTGGTGGACAAACTGAAGAACGAAGCGAAGGTGATCTGAACATGACCGCACTTGTTATTGCCGAACACGACCACGCCAGCATCAAGCCGGCCACCCTCAACACCGTGACCGCAGCGCTGGCTTGCGGTGGCGACGTCCACGTGCTCGTGGCCGGTGCCAATGCAGCAGAGGCTGCCAAGGCCGCCGCGCAGATCGCCGGCGTGTCCAAGGTGATCGCTGCCGACAGCGCCTCGCTGGCTGAGAACCTCGCCGAGAACGTCGCCGCCCAAGTGTTGGCGATCGCCGGCAACTACAGCCACATCCTGTTCCCCTCGACTGCCAACGGCAAGAACGTCGCCCCGCGCGTGGCCGCCAAGCTGGACGTGGCGCAGATCTCCGACATCACCAAGGTCGACAGCCCGGACACCTTCGAGCGCCCGATCTACGCCGGCAACGCGATTGCCACCGTGCAGAGCACCGATGCCACCAAGGTGATCACCGTGCGCACGACCGGCTTCGACGCCGCAGCCGCCACCGGTGGCAGCGCCGCCGTTGAAACCGCAGCCGGCGTGGCCGACAGCGGCAAGAGCAGCTTCGTGGGCCGTGAAGTCACGAAGAGCGACCGTCCCGAACTGACGGCCGCCAAGATCATCGTCTCGGGTGGCCGTGCGCTGGGCAGCGCCGAGAAGTTCACCGAAGTGATGACGCCGCTGGCCGACAAGCTCAACGCCGGCCTGGGCGCCAGCCGCGCCGCAGTGGACGCGGGCTACGCGCCGAACGACTGGCAAGTGGGCCAGACGGGCAAGATCGTGGCGCCGCAGCTGTACATCGCAGCAGGCATCTCGGGCGCGATCCAGCACTTGGCCGGCATGAAGGACTCGAAGGTCATCGTCGCGATCAACAAGGACGAAGAAGCACCGATCTTCTCGGTGGCCGACTACGGCCTCGTGGCCGACCTGTTCACGGCTGTGCCGGAACTCGTGAAGGCGCTCTGATCGCTTCAGCGCATTGAGCCAGAAGGCATCGTTCGCGATGCCTTTTTTACATCTGCCGCATCCGCCGCGGCCCCTGGAGAGAAGACATGAGCTACACCGCCCCCCTCAAGGACATGCTGTTCGATATCGAGCACCTGGCCAACATCGGCGAGATCGCCAAGCTGCCCGGCTTTGAAGACGCCGGTCTCGAAACCGCGCAAGCCGTGCTCGAAGAGTGCGCGCGCTTCAATCAGGACGTGATCGCACCGCTGAACGTCACGGGCGACCGCGATCCCTCGTCGTTCAAGGGCGGCGAGGTCACCACCTCGCCGGGCTTCAAGGACGCCTTCGCGCAGTACGTGTCGGGTGGCTGGCAGGGCCTGCAGCATCCGGCGGACTTCGGCGGCCAGGGCCTGCCCAAGACCATCGGCGCGGCGTGCGGCGAGATGCTCAACTCGGCCAACATGAGCTTCGCGCTGTGCCCGCTGCTGAGCGACGGCGCCATCGAGGCGCTGCTCACCGCCGGCTCCGACGAGCTCAAGGCCGTCTACCTCGAGAGGCTCGTGAGCGGCCAGTGGACCGGCACGATGAACCTCACCGAGCCGCAGGCCGGCAGCGACCTGGCCATGGTGCGCAGCCGCGCCGAGCCGCAGCCCGACGGCACCTACAAGGTGTTCGGCACCAAGATATTCATCACCTATGGTGAGCACGACATGGCCGAGAACATCGTCCATCTCGTGCTGGCCCGCGTGGCCGGTGCGCCCGAAGGTGTGAAGGGCATCAGCCTGTTCGTGGTGCCGAAGTTCATGGTCAACGCCGACGGTTCGCTGGGCGCGCGCAATGACGTGCACTGCGTGAGCATCGAGCACAAGATGGGCATCAAGGCCTCGCCGACCGCTGTGCTGCAGTACGGCGACCACGGCGGCGCCATCGGCTACCTCGTCGGCCAGGAGAACCGCGGCCTCGAGTACATGTTCATCATGATGAACTCGGCCCGCTACGCCGTGGGCATGCAGGGCATCGCGATTGCCGAGCGCGCTTACCAGCACGCCGTGGCCTACGCGAAAGACCGTGTGCAGAGCCGCCCGGTCGATGGCTCGATCAACGCCAGCGCGCCGATCATTCATCATCCGGATGTGAAGCGCATGCTGATGACCATGCGCGCCTACACCGAGGGCTGCCGCGCGATGGCCTCGGTGGCCGCTGCCGCCTACGACGCCGCGCACCACCATCCCGATGCCGACGCGCGCAAGCAGAACCAGGCCTTCTATGAATTCATGGTGCCGCTCGTGAAGGGCTACAGCACCGAGATGAGCCTCGAAGTGACCTCGCTGGGCGTGCAGGTGCATGGCGGCATGGGCTTCATCGAGGAGACCGGCGCGGCGCAGTACTACCGCGACGCGAAGATCCTCACGATCTACGAAGGCACGACCGCGATCCAGGCCAACGACCTCGTGGGCCGCAAGACCGCGCGCGACGGCGGCCAGACCGCCAAGGCTGTCGCGGCGCAGATCGAGAAGACCGAGGCCGAGCTCGCCAAGAGCGACAGCGCCGCCGCGGCCGCCGTGCTCAAGCGTCTGAAGGCCGCACGCCTGGCCTTCATCGACGTGGTCGACTTCGTCGCCGGCCAGACCAAGGCCTCGCCCAATGCCGTGTTCTCGGGCAGCGTGCCGTACCTGATGCTCGCGGGCAATCTCGTGGCCGGCTGGCAGCTCGCGCGTTCGCTGATCGTGGCGCAGGACCAAGCCTCGCATAACGTTGACGTGGCCTTCATGCAGGCCAAGATCGCCACCGCGCGCTTCTACGCCGAGCACATCCTGAACAAGGTGCCGGGCATCCGCGACAGCATCGTCGACGGCGCCGAGAGCGTCACGGCGCTGGCGCTCGAAGCGTTCTGACGCACCTGCCGCTGTCGCCCATCTGACGGGCGCCAGCGGCTCCTCCCCCTTATAAGACCGAACCCAAACCGAGTCCATTTCCGGAGACGACATGTCCAAGCTGCCTTCTGTCCTCGCGAACCTGCCGCTGCCGATCATCGGCTCGCCGCTGTTCATCATCAGCAACCCGAAGCTCGTGATCGCGCAATGCAAGGCCGGCGTGGTCGGCTCGATGCCGGCACTCAACGCTCGCCCGGCCGCGCAGCTGGAAGAGTGGCTGATCGAGATCACGGAAGAACTGGCGGCTTACAACAAGGTCAACCCGGACAAGCCGGCCGCGCCGTTCGCCATCAACCAGATCGTGCACAAGAGCAATGACCGACTCGAGCACGACATGGAGATGGTCGTGAAGTACAAGGTGCCGATCGTGATCACCTCGCTGGGCGCGCGCACCGACGTGAACGACGCGGTGCACAGCTACGGTGGCGTGACGCTGCACGACATCATCAACAACAATTTCGCGCAGAAGGCGATCGAGAAGGGCGCCGACGGCATCATCGCCGTGGCGGCTGGCGCCGGCGGCCATGCCGGCGTGAAGAGCCCGTTCGCGCTGGTGCAGGAAATCCGCCAGTGGTTCGACGGCCCGATCGCGCTGTCGGGTTCCATTGCGTCCGGCGGCGCGGTGCTCGCGGCGCAGGCCATGGGCGCGGACTTCGCCTACATCGGCACCGCCTTCATCGCGACCGAAGAGGCGCGTGCGAGCGACGAATACAAGCAGGCCATCGTGGACGGCAACTCGGACGACATCGTCTATTCGAGCCTGTTCACCGGTGTGCATGGCAACTACCTGGCGCCCAGCATCGTCAAGGCCGGCATGGACCCGGCCAACCTGCCCGAAGGCGACGTGACGACCATGAACTTCGGCGGCGGTGAAGGCAGCAAGGCCAAGGCCTGGAAAGACATCTGGGGCTCGGGCCAGGGCATCGGCGCGATCACCGAAGTGGCGAGCGCGGCCGACTTCATCGAGAAGCTCAAGCGCGAATACCAGGAAGCACGACAGCGATTGGCACTTTGAACGGTTCGCACGCACCCGTATCGACCGTCGCGGCCAGCGGCGGCGGGGCGAGCGTGCCCGCGCGGCAAGGACGCATGCCGCTGCTCGACGTGGTTAAGGGCCTGGCCTGTGCGCTGATCGTCGGGCACCACCTCGCGCGCTACGGACCGATGCCGGCCGGCGCGCAGGTGCTCGCGCCCGACTTCTTCGGCTGGCTGGCGGACGACGGCCGGCTCGCGGTGCAGGTGTTCCTCGTGATCGCCGGTTTTCTTGCGACGGCGAGCCTCGCGCCCGATGGCGTGCTGCGCGTGGACCGGCCCATGTCGCGCATCCTGCAGCGCTACGCCCGGCTGGTCATGCCGTACCTCGCGGCGCTCACGGTGTGCGTGCTGGTGGCCGACGTGGTGCGGCCGTGGCTCGGTGAAGAGGTGGTGCCGGCCACGCCGAGCCTGGGTCAACTGCTGGCGCACGGCCTGCTGCTGCAGGATCTGCTGAACTACGAGTCGCTGTCGACTGGCGTCTGGTACGTGGCCATCGACTTCCAGCTGTTCGCGCTGGCGCTGGCGCTGGTCGGGCTGCCTGCTGTGTTGCGGCAGTCGGCCCTGGCCCCGGCTGCGCGTTGGGCGCCGGTGGGGCTGGTGTTCGTCGTAGCCGTGGCGTCGCTCGCGCTGTTCAACCGGCAGGCGCGGCTGGACGAGACGGCGTTCTATTTCTTCGGCGCCTACGGGCTCGGCATGCTGGTGTTCTGGATCGGCCGTGCCACGCGCGCCAGCACCTGGAACGCCGCCATCGCGCTGCTGGCGCTGGTGGGGGTGGGCGCGCTCGTCATCGACTGGCGCAGCCGCATCGCCATCGCGCTGGTGACCGCGCTGCTGATCGCGGTGGCGCAGCGCCGGCAGTGGCTGTCGCCTGCGAACTGGCCTTCGGTGGCCGTGCCGTTGCAGCGGCTGGGGCGTATTTCGTATTCGCTGTTCCTGATCCATTTCCCGGTGCTGCTCGCCGTGAACGCGCTGGTGGCGGGCCTGGGACCGCACGAGCCCTGGGTCGATCTGCTCTGCATGGTGGCGACCTTCGGCCTGTCAGTGGGTGCAGCGATGCTGCTGTATCGCGGGGTCGAAGCCCGGCCGGCCTCGTGGCGCGGCGTTTGCACACTTTTTGCCGCATTGCTGGTCAGCGGCCTCATCGTGTCGCACTGAAGCGCTCCGCACCCGCTCGGGTGCGGACCTTTTCATCCCCATTCCTTTGCAAACCTGTTGCCTTCGGGCTTCAGAGCGGGCAGTCTGCGCGAACTGCCCATGATGTGTATGATTGTGAATCTTTCAGTAAATACTGAAAATACACAAAATCAAGGAATGACAGAACCATCGCCGCCACGATCACCGTTGAAGGCTTTCACGTCGCCCGATATCGGCGGCGTGGTGCAAGGTGTCGCGGCGCTCGTGTGGTTGCCGCAGGCCGCCTTGCTGGCGATGGCGGTCCAGGGGCTGGCAGGCGGCGGAGGCATGGCGGCCGTGCTGTGGCCGGCTGTGGGCATCCTGTTGCTTGGCCTGCTGCGTGCAGGCTGCGAGGCCTGGGGCGTGCGCCGCACCTTCGGCCGTGCACGGGCTCAGCTGACGGCGTTGCGCGCGCAGACCGCGATGGCACTGGCGGGTGGTTCGCCGCTGGACCGCGAACGTGCGCCTTCCGGCCTCGCGGCCAGCGTGCTCGCCGAGCAGGCCGAGGCGCTGGTGCCATACCTCGTGCGTTACCAGCCTGCACGCTGGCGCGCGACGGTGGTGCCGCTGTTTCTTCTCGCGGCGGTGGCCTGGTTCTCGTGGGCCGCGGCGCTCGTGCTGCTGGTGGCGGCGCCGCTGATCCCGATCTTCATGGCCATCGTCGGTTGGCGCGCCAAGGCGGCCAGCGAGGCGCAGATGGTCGAGATGGGCGGCATGAACGCCTTCCTGCTCGATCGCCTGCGCGGCCTTGCTACCCTCCGCGCGCTCGACGCGATCGACGCCACGGCCGGCCGGCTCGGCGCCTCCGCGCAGTCGCTGCGCCAGCGCACGATGGCGGTGTTGCGCATTGCGTTCCTGTCGTCTGCGGTGCTGGAGCTGTTCTCCGCGCTGGGCGTGGCGCTGGTGGCGGTCTACGTCGGCTTCCATCTGCTGGGCTCGCTCGGGTTCGGCGCGTGGGGCCAGCAACTGAGCCTGGGCGAGGGCCTGTTCGTGTTGTTGTTGGCGCCGGCGTTCTTCGAGCCGCTGCGCGAACTGTCGGCGGTCTGGCATGACCGCGCGGCGGGTGAGGCGGCGCTGCAGGCGCTCGACGATCTGCAACGCGGCGCGCTGCCGTTGCCCGGTGCGGGTGCCGCCGTCACGCGCGCGGCCACGGGTGCCGCCGGCGCGGGCGCCGCGCCTGCCGTAACGGTTCACGGGCTGCATTTCTCCTGGCCGGGCGAGTCGACGGCGCTCTTCGACGGGTACGAGCTGCGCATCGGCGCCGGCGAGCATGTCGCGCTGACAGGCCCCAGCGGTGCGGGCAAGACCGCGCTGCTCTCGCTGCTCGCAGGGCTGATGCCGGCCACGCGCGGCGAGATCGCCATCGGCGGCGTGCCGCTCACCGAGCACACGGCCACCGCGCTGCGCCAGCGCATGGCATGGATGGGGCAGAAGCCCCACGTCTTCGCCGGTTCGGTCGAAGCCAACGTGGCGCTGGGCCGCACCGACATCGGCGCCCCCGAGGTCGCCGAGGCGATGCGTTTCGCGGCGCTCGACGATGTGGCGCAGGCCCATCCCGGCACCGCGCTGGGCGAGGGCGGCAGCGGCCTTTCGGGCGGCGAGGCAGTGCGGCTGGCGCTGGCGCGCGTCGCGGTGCATCCGCATGCCGACCTGATCCTGGCCGACGAACCCACGGCGCACCTGGACACCGTCACCGCTGCGCGCGTGGCCGACGCGCTGATGGGGCTCGCGCGCGGCCGGACCTTGATCGTCTCGACCCACGATCCGGTGCTGGCCGCCCGCATGGACCGCTCCGTGAGCCTCGGCACCGAGGCGCCGGTGGAGAAGGCCGCATGAGCCGCAACGCACACCGCTCGCCTCGCTGGCGCGACCTTCGCCTCGTGCTGCGGCCTTTCCTCGCGACCCAGCCGCGCGCGCTGCTGCTGGGCTGCCTGCTGGCCGCCGTGACGGTGCTCGCGGGCATGGCGTTGCTGGGCCTGTCGGGCTGGTTCATCACCGCGACGGCGCTGGCCGGCCAGCATGCGGCCACGGCTTTCACCTTCGATGTCTTCATGCCGTCGGCCGGCATCCGCCTGCTGGCGCTCGGACGCACGGCTTCGCGCTACGGCGAACGGCTCGTCACGCACGACGCCACCTTCGCCGTGCTGGCCGAGTTGCGCGTGCGGTTGTTCCGCGGCTGGGCGCGACCCGAGGCCGCGCGCGATTTGCTGATGCGGCCGGCGCGGCTGCTGTTCCGTCTCACGGCCGACATCGATGCGCTCGAGTCGCTCTACCTGCGCCTTTTCGTGCCTGCTGCCGCGGCGTTGGGCGCTGCGCTGCTGGCCGGCGTGGTGCTTGGGTTCATGCACGTGGGGATGGGCGTGGCGATCGCGCTCTGGCTCTGCGCCATTGGCTGGGGGCTGGCGTTTGTCATCGCGCGGCGTGCGCGGCAGCCGGCGCGGCAACGCGCCCATGCCGTCGAGGCGCTGCGCGCGCGGGCCGTCGATCTGGTCGCAGGCCAGGCTGACCTTGCCATGGCTGGCCGCCTCGATGCCCAGCGTGCGGCACTGATGAATGCCGACGCGCACCTTGCGCAAGCCGACCTCGCGCTGAACAAGCTCGAAGCCGCTGCCGGTTTCGCGTACGGCAGCGCTGGGACCCTGACGCTAGTTGGCGTGTTGCTGGCTGTCGGCGCGCTCGTAGCCGAGGGCGTCATCGGCGCGCCCGGGGCTGCGCTCGCCTTGCTGATTGCGCTGACTGCCACCGAGCCGTTCGCAGCACTGCGGCGCGGCGCACTCGATGCGGGACGCACCTGGCTGGCGGTGCGCCGGCTGGCGCCGCGCCTGGATCCGGCGGTGGAAGAAGAGGGCACGCGGCCGTCCCGAGCAGCCCATACGTCGGCGGTGCAGGTCGACCAGCTCACCGTCATGCACCCGGGCAGCCCCGTCGAAGTGCTCAGCGGGGTATCGCTGCATCTGAAGGCCGGTGAGCGCGTCGCCTTGGTCGGCGCCAGCGGCGCGGGCAAGTCCACGCTGCTCTCCGTGATCGCCGGCGACCTCACGCCGCGCGCCGGTCAGGCGCAGGCACAAGCCGCCTGCCTGCTGACCCAGCGCACCGAACTTTTCCAGGACAGCCTGCGGGACAACCTGCGCCTGGCTGATCCGCAGGCGAGCGACGAGCGCCTGTGGGCTGTGCTGCACGCCGCCGGCCTCGACGCCGACGTGCGCGCGCTGGCCACCGGTCTCGACACGCAACTTGGCGAAGGCGGCCTCGGCCTCTCGGGCGGACAGTCGCGCCGGCTCGCGCTCGCGCGGTTGCTGCTGCGTCCGGTGCCGCTGTGGCTGCTCGACGAACCGACCGAAGCGCTCGACGCTGCCACCGCGCACGACGTGCTGCAGCGCCTCGCGCAACAAGCCGGCTCGCGCACGCTGCTGATTGCCACGCACCTGCGCCGCGAAGCCGCGCTGGCCGATCGTCTCGTGTGCATGGCGCAGGGCCGCATCGTCGCCGACCTGCGTCGCAGTACCGACGCTGGCGCGTTCGAGGCAGCGCTGCGCGGCCTGCGCCCCGATTGACAGATGAATTGATCGATTGACCGACCGAGCAACGACCGAACAGAGAACACACAAAGGAAGCCCCTATGGACCTTGACATCGTCGCGCTCTCGCGCCTGCAGTTTGCCGTCACGGCGCTGTATCACTTCCTGTTCGTGCCGTTGACGCTCGGACTGTCGATCATCCTTGCCATCATGGAGACGGTCTACGTGATGACCGGGCGCGTCATCTGGCGCGACATGACCAAGTTCTGGGGTGTGCTGTTCGGTATCAACTTCGCGATGGGCGTGGCCACCGGCATCGTGATGGAGTTCCAGTTCGGCATGAACTGGAGCTACTACAGCCACTACGTCGGCGACATCTTCGGCGCGCCGCTGGCCATCGAAGGGCTCATGGCCTTCTTCATGGAAGCGACCTTCGTCGGCCTGTTCTTCTTCGGCTGGGACAAGCTCTCGAAGGTGGGCCACCTGATCGCCACCTGGGCCGTGGCCATCGGCTCCAACTTCTCGGCGCTGTGGATTCTCATTGCCAACGGCTGGATGCAGAACCCCGTGGGCGCCGCATTCAACCCGGCGACCATGCGCATGGAGGTGACCGACTTCGCAGCCGTGCTGACCAATCCGGTGGCACAGGCCAAGTTCGTGCACACCGTGTCGGCCGGCTATGTGTGCGCGGCGGTGTTCGTGCTCGGTGTGTCGGCCTGGTACCTGCTCAAGGGCCGTCACATCGAGCTGGCCAAGCGCTCGATGACCGTGGCGGCGTCGTTCGGCCTGGCCGCTGCGCTGTCGGTGGCGGTGCTCGGCGACGAGAGCGGTTATCTCTCGGGCGAACACCAGAAGATGAAGCTGGCCGCCATCGAAGGCATGTGGGAGACGCAGCCCGCGCCCGCCGCCTTCACCGTGATCGGCTTCCCCGACCAGCAGGCGCGCGAAACACACTACGCGATCCACATCCCGGCGGTGATGGGCCTCATCGGCACGCGCTCGCTCAACACCGTGATGCCCGGCATCGACGAACTCGTGAAGCGCGCCGAGGCCCGCATCCGCGAAGGCATCAAGGCCTACGACGCGCTGCAGAAGATCCGCGAGGCCGGCGGCACCGACAAGGTCACGCAGGGCGTGCGCGGCGACTTCGAAGAGAACGGCATCAACATGGGCTATGCGCTGCTGCTCAAGCGCTACGTGGACGATCCGCGCCAGGCCACCGACGAGCAGATCGCCAAGGCCGCATGGGACACCGTGCCGCAGGTGGCGCCGCTGTTCTGGCTGTTCCGCGTGATGGTGGGCATCGGCATGCTGCTGATCCTGCTGACCGGCACCTTCTTCGTGCTGTCGGCGCGCCGCGCGCTCGACCGCCACCGCTGGTTGCTCAAGGTCGCGGTGTGGGCGATTCCGTTGCCGTGGATCGCCATCGAGTCCGGCTGGATGGTGGCGGAGTTCGGCCGCCAGCCCTGGGTGATCGAAGGCGTGCTGCCGACGGCGGTGGCCGTGTCGAACCTCGGGGTGAAGACGCTGCTGATCACGCTCGCGGGCTTCATCGCCATCTACACCACGCTGCTCATCATCGAGGTGAAGCTGATGCTCAAGACCATCCGCAAGGGGCCCGAGGCGGAGCACGCGCCCTCCGAAGGCGACAGCCGCTCGCACATCCCGCCGGCGCGCGCCGCCGTGCCTTCCTCTTCCTCGACCGGGAGCGCCGCATGATCCTCCACACACTCCTCGACTACGACACCCTGCGCTTCATCTGGTGGCTGCTGATCGGCGTGCTGCTGGTCGGCTTCGCGGTGACCGACGGCTTCGACCTCGGCGCCGGCATGCTGCTGCCGTTCGCGGCGCGCACCGACATCGAGCGGCGCGTGGTCATCAACAGCGTGGGCCCGGTGTGGGAAGGCAACCAGGTCTGGCTGATCCTGGGCGGCGGCGCCGTGTTCGCGGCATGGCCGCAGCTGTACGCCGTGTCGTTCTCGGGCTTTTACCTGGCGATGTTCGTGATCCTGTCGGCGCTGATCCTGCGGCCGGTGGCCTTCAAGTTCCGCAGCAAGCGCGAAGACCCGCGGTGGCGTGCGCGCTGGGACGGCGTGCTGTTCTTCAGCGGCTTCGTGCCCGCGCTGATCAGCGGCGTGGCCGTGGGCAACGTGCTGCAGGGCGTGCCGTTCCGCTTCAACGCCGACATGCACATCTTCTACGACGGCAGCTTCTTCGGCCTGCTGAACCCCTTCGCCATCCTGTGCGGGCTGGTGTCGGTGGCGATGCTGGTGATGCACGGCGCAGCGTGGCTGCTGCTCAAGACAGAAGGCCCGGTGGCCGAGCGCGCGCGCAGCTACGGCATGGTCGCGGCGGTGCTCACGCTCGTGTTCTATGCACTGGCCGGCGTGTGGCTGGCGATGGGCATCGGGGGCTTCCGCATCAGCAGCGTGGTCGACACGGTGGGCCCGTCGAACCCGATGCTGAAGACCGTCGAACTGCACGCTGGTGCCTGGATGGGCAACTACACGGCGCACCCCTGGACCATGGCCGCGCCGGCGGCAGGCTTCGTCGGCACGCTGGGCGCGCTGCTCGGGCTGGTGCTGCGTCGGCCGGTGCTCGCGCTGCTCACGGCGGCGCTGGGCATCGCCGGCGTCATCCTGAGCGTGGGAGCCTCGATGTTCCCGTTCATCCTGCCTTCGTCGATCGATCCGCGCGCCAGTCTCACGGTGTGGGATTCGTCGTCGAGCCACCTGACGCTGTTCATCATGCTGGTGGTCACGGCCTTCTTCATTCCGATCATCGTGGCCTACACCACCTGGGTCTACCACGTGCTGTGGGGCAAGGTCGACGAACAAGCCATCCGCGACGAGAGCGGACACGCCTACTGAACCGGGAAGGAAAAAGATATGTGGTACTTCGCCTGGATCCTCGGCCTGCCGCTGGCAGCCGCCTTCGCCGTGCTCAACGCCATGTGGTACGAGCTGATGGACGACGAGGCCATCCGCAAGGAAAAGCTCGGAACACCGGAGGCCCCGCAAGGGCAGGAGCGGCTTTAAGGGTGTAGCCCCTTAAACCGATGCCCCCTCGGCCTCGCGGCGCGGATCAGTCTTCGCCCGCGGGGCTTTTGCTTTTCTTGGACGCACCGCCCGTGAGGCGGTCTTTCAGCGTCAGCACCTTCGTCACCGTCGCGCCCATGCCCATGAGCTGCATCGCAGTCTCGGGCGCCAGGCGCTGCACGTCGTCGAACCACTTCATCAGCCGGTCGATCAGGTCGTGCATCTCGCGCATGCGGGCCTGCGCGTGGCGCTCGGCATCGCTGGTGGGTGACTCGAGCAGCGCGTTGCGCAGCATCGAGAGCGTGGGCTCGATCTCGCGGCGGCGGCGCTCCTCGGCCAGCACGCGGAAGATTTCCCACACATCCTTCGGCGCCTCGAAGTACTCGCGCCGGTCGCCCGCGTGGTGGCGCAGGTGCACAAGGCGCCAAGCCTGCAATTCCTTCAGGCCCATGCTCACGTTGGAGCGCGAGAACTCCAGCATCTCGGCGATCTCGTCGGCATTGAGCGCGCGCTCGGACAAAAAGATCAGCGCGTAGATCTGCCCGACGGTGCGGTTGATGCCCCATTTGCTGCCCATTTCACCGAAGTGGGCGACGAACTGGCGGTTGAGGGGAGGGAGGTCGGAGGAGGTGGCCATGCGGCGGATTGTCGCGCCGGATTGCTGGACGTACGGAAGTTTCCGAAAAGCCAGCAAGGCGGAGATCCCCGCACGAATAACCAGTTCTGGTGATGAGATTGAAACAATTTATTTACAAAATAAACGTTTCCTGACTATTTGCCCATTTCTGGTGCATCCGGCCTCTCTTTTCAAGGTTTTCTCCCCATGAACAAAGCACATCGCAGCCTCTGGAACTCGTCGTTGGGGGCCTGGGTGGCCGCACCTGAAACCGCGCGGGCTTCGGGCAAGTCGGGTGCGGGCTCGACGGTGCGTACGGTCCTCCTGGCAGCGGGTTTGACTGTGAGCGGCGCTGCCGTGCTGGCT